>CAMJHP010000007.1 GCA_946405575.1 uncultured Bacteroidales bacterium
ATGAAACGGCTTTGGTCAATGACCTTGTACTCATCAATGTTGATGGGATTCTGCGAGAACGCCAAACGCGGAATGGCGAGCGTCAGCAGCAAAAGGAAATACAGTTTTTTATTCATGGTGATTTGTTTTATGTAAGTGTTCAAAATTAAACTGCAATATCTTTTGACTTCGGGACACGGGACTACGGGACTTCGAGACAAGCCCTTGTCCCGCATTCTCGCGTCTCGCCGTCTCGCGTCAAATAAGACGCACGAAAACGCCGTTTTGTGACATAGTGCAAAACTACCGCATTAGTCAAGCGGTTAAATGACCAGTCCAAACAATTTTGGATTCTAAAAACTGTAATGTTTTGGAAATGAATTTGTTGGAATTTGTTTTAGTCCAAACTTATTTTGAAGGAAGTCCAAGAAATTTGGGTATTATACCACCTATTTCATCCTATCCAAAAGATGTTGCGGAAGCATTTTAGTGTTCCAGACATCCACGATATAGATAATTTATTGTTCTTCATCGAAACGATAAATAAGTTTAATTCGTTTTTGAATGTGAACAAATCGGTAAATCAATTCTTCATCTTTTAAAAGAGGTTCTCGTGTTCCTGATTCTGGGAACTTACAAACTCTTTCAATCTTTTCCTCTGCTGTTTTTACACAATCCAAAGCAACTTTCACACCCAAGGCTTCTGCACAATAATCCAATTGCTCATCCCAATGCTCTTGGGCCTTGGTGTACCATTCAACAACCATACTTTTCAAGCAATTCGTATGAATGTCTCATAACATCTGAATGAAGCACCACTTCACCGTTGGCGATGCCTCTCTCTGCTTCTTGGATTCTGCGATGAGCTTCCTCGGAAGTCAATAGAGCATCCATCACTTCCAATTCTTGTTCTTCAAAACAATCAGCATCTCTCATCTTGATAGGTGTTTTATTGCTGCAAAAATAGTCATTTATTTGAAAAGTCAGTACTTTTCATGCCGCTATCCATCTTTTTTCTTACCCGCCCACGCATTTTATCCACCATATTCACGGTAGTTCCAAGATAATCCGCTTCCTCTTGCCGCGAGACCTTGAAATGAGAAAGGATGAAGGATTTCTTCTCGTCCTCATCCAAGTCGGGGTACTTTTGTCCGAGGGTCTCCCAAAGGCCAGGGTATTTCTCCTCCACCACAGCGAGCATGGCCTTCCAATGGTCTTTTTTGCCGAAAACGGAATGCTCCAAGTCATTGAGATGGTTGGCTTTCTTGCTGTTGTTCAAGTAGATGTCCAATAGCATCATTGTTTGTTGCTCCTTGTCCAAAGCCTCCGAAAGACGGTCGGTATAACCCTGTTGGATTTGCTCATGCTCGGCATCCTTTTGCGCCAAGGCTTTGTTCTGCTGCTTGAAATGGAACAGTTCTGCGTTGATTTCAGCTTCTTGCTTGCGTTTCCTTGCTAAACGGATTTGCGAGATTAAGAAGGCCAACAAGACCAATGCTGCTATCCCACTAATAAGAATGATAACACGCTGTTTGTGAATGATCTTCTCGTTCAACTCGTTTTGCATCACCTCTGCATCATATTTATGGCTGATGAGTGCGAGGTTGTTTTTCTGCTGTTCTATGTCGTAATGCGCATCGTGTTTTTCGTACCAATATATGTACTCGCAAGCCTTCTCAAAATCGCCGCGCATCTCGGCAAAATTGGCAAGTGCGCCATAATACCATGCACTTTCGTTTTGTGCAGAACAATCTGGTTCTTCACGGGTTAAAATATCTTCCAATCGACCGTAGTAATAAGCCGTCGAATCCATGTTACCCATCTCATAATAGACATTCCCCATATTATGGTAATAATACATCAACACACTGTCGCTTGGATCAGGAGGATAGGTCAGAAAGTACTGCTGCAAGTAGTCGCCGGACTTTTTGTATTCCTTGGCATTGAAGCATTTCACATGAAATGCAGACAAGGCACTGCGTTTCGCATCCACCGAACCACTTCTTTCCGCATAGTCCATCGCGAGATTCAAATAAACCTCTGCACTGTCGAATTGCCTGTGGAATTGGTAATAATCGCCCCAAAAGGTCATCACCTTGGCGCGCTCGGTGTAATTGTCGCCAAAGCCCTTGTCGGCAGCTTTTAATAGCGAAAAGAGCTCCTCTTCATTGGCATATACACCCAAGCATCTCGCAATATTGAATCGCGCATAAGCCACAGTCAGCGTGTCGTCCGCCAACAAGCCGTAACGCTCCGCATCCTTGAACAAATGCATAGCTTCCATTTTGTTGCCCGAATCCAACTGAATTCGAGCATTTTCCAAAGCTTCGTGGGCGGTTTGCCTTGCATCTCGGGGCGTAGGATGGCATCCCAATAAAGCATAAGCCAATAGAATGAAAGCAAAGGATCTCAGTATTATGTTGTCTTTCACAGTCATAATCAAATACCGAACGACATCAATACTTCGCCTTCAGCATTATGCCAATATAAAATCTGTCTACGGGCTCAATTACCCATAAGTCTCTGTCCATGCGGGCAAAGGTCGAAAGGTAATATCTTCTCGAAAGGCGATAATCCACAGAAAGCACCGTGCGTAAATTGTCAAGACCGCTTTTCTTAGGGTCATTGGTGAGCCAGAACAACTCGGTGGAAAGGGCGTACTTGAAGCGGCTGTTCATTGGTTGGAAGGTCACCTTCAGACGGTTGCGCCAATACAGCCTCGGATTGACGCGATGTTCACCTGTGCGCTCATCGAAGAAAGTAGTCATGGCTTTGCTGCGTACCTGGAACTTAAAACGACGGAATTCCTCCGTGTAGGTCACCTGCAAACCCAAGCGGCCACGGTTCTCGTAATAGCCTCGATCATTATGTCGACGGACATAATCAGCGGTGAGACCAATGTTCATGCGGTTGTGTAGGCAGATGTAGTCAACGCCAACCGAATTGAGCCAACGGTCGAATTGCGAGAAGTTGTGGTCGAAGCGCAACTCCTCCTCCACAGACATACCCCAAGGCCCGCCCAAGCCCGCCTCAGCTTCAGCCGATACAATGCCGCCGAAGTCGGTCGTCCGTTCACTCTGGGCGAAGGCCACAACCGTGAGCAACATTAATACTATGAGTGATAATCGCTTCATTTTTCTTTTCTCACAAAACACTCAAAACTTTTTTACCTGAGCGGTCTGCCCAACCAGGCGACCGCCGGAAAGCTGTCGGTTGGCAAGCTTTCCATATTGACTAACATATTTTGTCGGTTTTGTGACAACTAAACTTCAAAATCCTTCAATTTGGTAATCGTGTCAATCGTATTCACTTCACCATCAATGGGTTTGTAGTACACCTTCACAAAGGCCACATCACGCAGATAGTCGATATGCCCCACCTCCACCTTAGAAATATCTAAGCCCGTGCGTTCGACGAGGTCGGCTTTCAAGTCTTCCTCTTTGCCATGCTTGGTGTTTTCAATGCGGTCGTAGAGGATAATCTTCGTCGCAGTGTGCTTCAGCAGTTTTGTGCCATCCAACAACCAGACAATCAGCACTACCATTAAGTTTACCGCAAGAAGTTCAATATAGCTCGTTGAGAGCGCCATGCCGTTGACGATGCTCAGACCCATCACCACAAATAGGTAGGTCATCTCACGGATTTTGATGGTCTCCGTTCGGTAACGTATCATGCCAAAGATGGCAAAGAGGCCCAAGGCGTAGGCGATGTTCATCTTCATGTTCTCCATCAGCGAGATGATGAGGAAGATGACCGCCGCAAACATAATAAAGGTGAAGTAATAGTCCTTGCGGTTGGCCTTCTTGTAGTAGAAGAAATGAATGATGACCCAGCAGACAAGGATATTGAACACGAAACGGATCAAAGTCGTCCAAAGGCTTTGGGCATCGAAGAGCGGTACACCGAGGAAATCCAAGGTGGAAGCGCCGCCACCAAATTCTCGTGCAATGTCAGGGTCGAAGTCCTGTAGGTTGATTTGTAGTAGGTTCATATTGTTGTTTTGTTGATTGTTTAACTGTTTAATTGTTAGCTTTAAGCTTTAAGCCATAAGCAATAAGCAGCGCCATCCTCGGGCCGGCTGCTATTTGCTTATTGCTTATAGCTTACGGCTTATTGTTTTTCAGCTTCTCCATCCTCCTCAGTTTTTTCTTAAACCGATTCTGTTTCACTTCGGGGCAGGTCAGGCACGTGCCGATGCAGTATTTACTCACCTTGAACGACCTGATTCTCAACTCAAAAAGCGCATCCTTCAGCAACGAATGGGCACGTCCATCCTGTTTGAGTTCCATCACAACGAGCGGGGCCATTGAAGCGGTATTGCCATTGCGCAGGTTCTCGAAACGGAGGTTGCAGTCGATGGTGAGACGTTCTGTTTTTTCGAAATTCACCAAGGTAATTCGGTCGAAGATGGTAACCAAATGTGGGCTCAGCGAACCGATTGGATAAGGCTGTTTCTCGGCCAAGAAAGCAGCCGCCTCAGGGTTGTCAAGGATGTTGGGGATGGGTTCCACGGCAATGCGCTTCTTTTTGGTTCGGCCCTTGTTGTTCTTATGCTTCACCTCGCAAAAGGTCAGGTGGGAGTCGACGTAGGTACGCACTCGTACTTTGTCGCGCACCAAATGACGGTCATGGTGGATGAGATACATCGTCAGCTCAGGTGTGTCATAATACACAGTACTATAGGGTGAAAGTCGGTTGCCTTCCACCTCTTGGGCATAGTAGTTATCCTTGATTCCCAACAAGATGGCATAGAGCTGTGCCTCCGTCACCACATATTTCGTATCGATGCGGTTCATCAGCTTCACGCCACTCATCTCATCGAGCGAGATTGGCCTCATACCTTGCACTATGTCGAGAATCTCCTCCACAATCCTTATTTGGGAACGTATTCGAAGGTCTTTACCGACTCCAGCTTGCCGTTGGGATAATAATTGAGTTGGCGCACCTTTGAGCCGTCCTCGTCATACTCGAACTTGCGGATGCGAGACACCTTGTCGCGATCATTGTATTCGATTTCGCGCACCACCTTGGCTGTGATGTCACTATCTTTAGGGTACTCGAACACAATACGCCATTTCTGGCCATAGCTGGCATATTCAATCTCTTCAACTTTACGGCCAAACTCATCATAGGTCGTCACGCGATCAAGGAAAGCGCGTTTGTCGCCCGCCGCTGTATTCCATTCCTTCAATACCATACCTTTGCGGTTCTCGCGTTTCTGGATGGTGCTCTCCGAAACCGACTGGGCCATGACACCAAATCCGATAGCAAAAAAAGCTAATAACAAAGCTACTCTTTTCATATTCAATAGATTATCATTTCAAGATTTCAAATTGCTTTTCAGTTCTCAGCAATCAGCCTTCAACCCACCTGAATTGTTGCTGATATCTGATGACTGACAGCTTTATACATTAATAATCACCTCAAATTGCTCAGAAAACTCATAAACTTGTCCGATTTCCTCAACTGAAATAGTCTGGAAGACGAAGTCGGGCACCTCATTAAAGTCTTGAGTCACCGTATAGACTTCATAGTCTCCAGGTTGCAGTTTCTGAAAAGCGAAATAGCCGTTGGGACCTACACGGGTGTCATCGAAGGGAATATCATCTCCCACCCTACGAATATAGACACGATGCTCACAAGCCCAGCCTTCGCCACGATAGCTACCGTTATGATAATAAGCGGCATACACCTTGCCTTTTACGATAGAAGTGCCGTATGCCTTGCCATCGTGGATATAGAGTGTTGGCACCTGAGCCACCATACCACGTGTCAAATTGACCGTCTCACCCACAGCCACTTTCTCACCCGAAGGCAAAATGGAATATGCATACACCGTATAGTTGCCTGGCAAAAGATACTCAAACTGATACATTCCATCGGATCCAGTCTCCACATCATTGCCAAAATAGGCCTCATCCCCATAAACGATAAAAACATCGGTCTTGGCGGCCACCATAGTATCGGGGGTCAATGTGAAGTCGTCATCTGAATGATGCACCAATTTCACGAAACCCTGCACCGTACCCGTACCCCCCTCACCAGGGCCTTTGTTGCATGAGGGAAACGACATTACCACTGCGAAAAGCAACAGAATCAGATTGATTGTCTTTTTCATATTCATTGAAAATTATAGTTCGCAAAGATACAAATTCCACGGTTTGAATGGTGAAATTTGTCCAATAATTATGCCAGAGACTGAATATTTGAGTTATATAAGTCCGTATCGCAGGCTTCAGAATGCATATCAATCCTACGAAGGTCAGTGCGATAGCAGGAATCCATACTTTCTGATGTCATCCATTAAGGTTATAGTTTCTTGAACCGCCTCCCATAGATTCCAGGCTACCTATATGCCAATGTCGGAATGACTTGGAAGGCTGACCTTACCAAGGCTTTGATTGTTTCCCGAAATCGCTGATGTTGGCACAAATCTTCTTCAGTACACTGACAAAAGTCTGAACGTCATCCTCAGAAATACCTTTTAGTGCCTTGTTCATCGTGTCAATGGCCAGCTGCTTGGTGGAGTCTTTAAGCGCCATACCTTCTGTGGTCACCACAATATTGTTCACACGGCGGTCTTCCTTCGCTACCAAGCGGGTGACAAGACCTTTTTTCTCCAGATTATCAATGAATTGTGTCACCGAGTTCTTGTCCTTCTGGATAATGAAAGCGATGGCCTGTTGAGTGAGTGTGCCTTCATTCCACAACGTATCCATAACGAGGTACTGCTCTGCTGTGAGGTTGACATTGTTCTTTTTGAACACCTCGGCAAGATACTTCTTAAGCCTGCAATTCAAGATGTTGACGTAAACGCCAGCTTGTTTTATAAGTATCATATTATCCTATTTTTGGGATTATCACAAACCTTGAAAGTGCAATAATACGAAAATTAAGTTTTATTGAACATCTCCAACCGAAATAATCCAAAAAAAGAACAAATTTCTGTTTCTTTCAACTCCGTTCTGTTAGAAAAAAGGCACCGCCTGATACTGACGATGCCTTCATAAATCCAGGAATATACCAAAGCTTATTCAATCCTCATATTAGGCACTTCAGTTCCATCGTAGTAGCCCTTGTCAAGCTTCTGCTTCACCTCGGCAAAAGCATTCAGCGTATAGTTCACATCGTCCATAGTATGGGCTGCTGTTGGAATAATACGGAAAATAATCATGCCTTTAGGAATGACAGGATACGTAATGACTGAACAGAAAATGCGGTAGTTCTCGCGCAAATCCATGGCGATGTTGGTGGCTTGAACCACGTCGCCCTGCACGTGTACCGGTGTCACACATGCCTCGGCAGGACCGATGTCGAAGCCCAAATCGCGGAAACCCTTCTGTAAGGCACGGGTCACCTTCCAAAGCTGGGCACGAAGGGCATCGCCCTCGGCACTACGGATGATTTCCAAACGTTTCTCACAACCTTCCACGATGGCCAGCGGCAAGCTCTTGGCATACATCTGTGAACGCATATTATAACGCAGGTACTCAATCACATACTTCGGTCCAGCCACAAAGCCACCGATGATGGCCATAGCTTTGGCATAGGCACCGATGTAAATGTCAATGTCATCCATCACACCAAAATGCTCGGAGGTGCCGCGACCGTTGGGACCCATAACACCAAAGCCATGAGCATCGTCAATGAGAATGCGGAAGCTGTATTTCTTCTTCAGTGCCACGATACCGGCAAGGTCGCCCAAGGCACCCGTCATACCATACACACCTTCAGTGATGACGAGGATGCCGCCACCCGTCTTGGCCACCACCTCTGTGGCGACCTTCAGCTTCTTCTCAAGATCTTCCATATTATTGTGGCGGTATTTGTACTTGTTGCCGATGTGCAGACGGATGCCGTCGAGCAAGCAGGCATGGGCCTCGTTGTCGTAGACGATAACATCGTGAGGGCTAGTCAGGGTGTCGATGGTCGACACAATGCCTTGATAGCCAAAGTTGAACAGATAGGCGGCTTCCTTTTTCTCGAAATCGGCCAGCTCATGTTCGAAATGCTCATGCATACGGGTGTGACCCGTCATCATACGAGCACCCATAGGGGCGGCGAGGCCGTATTTGGCGGCTGCTTCGGCGTCCACACGACGAATCTCGGGGTGGTTGGCCAAACCCAAATAGTTGTTCAAACTCCAACAGAGCACCTCCCTGCCATCAAAAATCATACGTGGTCCCAATTCACCTTCCAGACGCGGAAATGCAAAATAACCATCGGCACGTTCGCGGTATTGCCCAATCGGGCCACCGGAATCCTTTGATATTCTTTCGAAAATGTCCATTATTTTAGATTTAAGATTTAAAGATTCAAAATTCAAGATTTAATCTAAGGGCGCCCATGTCATTCCAAACAGAGAATATGCGATCGGAATCTATGGGAGACCGACTTACGAGCCACAAAATTAGTAAATATATTGATTATCCCAACATGAAGGAATTATTTTTATCTTTGCGGCCTAGAATAGGAGATTCCCATTGGGAAATGGAGATGGGGCATTATTTAACAAGCGGCTGCAAAAGTTGGTTGCCCGTTCGTAAGTGCCACAAGCCGCCGCAGGAAAACAACAACCTACTCCATTCCAGCAAGGAATCTAAAACATTATTTTATGTTAGACCTCAAAAACAAAACGGCACTCATCACGGGCGGCGGCACTGGCATCGGGCAGAGCATTGCGCTGCATCTGGCCAAGGAAGGCTGCCACCTCGTGCTGACAGGCTTGGGCATCGACGATCTCACCAAGACCAAGGAGATGTGCGAAAAATACGGCGTGCACGCCTATGCCACCGAGACTCAACTCGACGACTACACCTCCATCGACCGTCTCTATGATTATGTGATGGAAAAAGGTCTGAGCATCGACCTCTTCGTGCTCAATGCAGGCATCTCGCAACGCGAGAAAGCCTTAGACACCGACATTAGCGTTGATGAAAAGATCCTGAAAATCGACTTCCTCAGCGGTGTGTATCTCGTGAAGAAATTCAAGGAGATGATTTTGTCAAAAGAGCATGTGCAGTTCAGCGTCACCACTTCCCTATCGGGTTTGTTCGGTTTCCCGCTACGTTCAGCCTATTGTGCTGCCAAGCACGCCCTGTTCGGCTTCTATGAGTCGCTGGAACTGGAATACGACAACATCAACGTCACCTTCCTCATCCCCGGACGCATCAACACGCAGATTAGCAAAAGTGCCTTGCACGGTGACGGCACTGCCTATGCCAAGATGGACGCTGGACAGGCCAATGGCCTCAGCGTGGAGAAATGCGGGCAAATCGCCGTGCATGCCATCAAACAACAGAAGCATCGCAAACTTATCGGTCGCTCAGAGTTGCTGATGGCGTATATCCATAAATATTGCTTGCCTTTGTATTATAAACTATCGAGAAAAATATCAGCGACATAAAGTTTTGGCTATTAGCAATTAGCCGTTAGCACAATAGCTGACGAGCTAAAAGCTAACGGCTAAAAGCCAATATTTCCAACAGTCAATCTTGAATCTTTAAATCTTTGAATCTTTAAATATGAAATCCAAAATCATCTGCGGCATACAGCAAGTGGGCATCGGAGTCAACGACTTCGTGGAAGCCTGGAAATGGTATTACGACAACTTCGGCTTCGAAATCAAGATTGTCGACGATGAAGGCGTGGCGGAGCGTATGCTCCCCTACACGGGCGGCAAACCCCAACCACGTCGCTCGGGCATCGCCGTCAACATCCGTGGCGGCGGCGGTTTCGAGATTTGGCAACCTAAGGGGCGTGAACTCAACTACCTGAAGGAACCTGTCAAACTTGGCGACTTGGGCATCCTCATCGCCAAGGTGAAGACCCCCGACATCGAAGCGGCTTACAACACCTTTATTAATAAAGGACTCGACGTCATCAGCCCTGTCATAACCTCACCTGCCGGACAAAAGGAGTTTTTCATGAAAGACCCCTACGGCAACCTCTTCCAATTGGAACAAGACGACTATGTCTTCATCAACGAAAAGAAGGTGACAGGCGGTGCCAACGGTGCCGTCATCGGTGTCAGCAACATCGAGCGTTCCCTGCCCTTCTACACCCAATTGTTGGAATACGACAAGGTGATCTTCGACCAAACAGGTGTGTTTGAAGATTTGGAAGCCATCGAAGGCGGCAAGGGCAAGTTGCGTCGCGTCATCTTAGAGCGTTCCAAACCTATCGAAGGCCCGTTGAGCCGCATCATGGGCACCTCGCATCTTGAACTGATTCAAAGCGTTGATGCACCTGGCAAGAAACTTTACGAAGGCCGCTATTGGGGTGACCCCGGCTACATCCACCTCTGCTTCGACGTACGCCATATGGATGCCGTCAAAGAGCAGACCGAAGCCATGGGGCATCCCTTCGTCTGCGACAGCGGCGCCGACTTCGGTATGGGCGACGCCAACGGCCACTTCACCTATGTGGAAGACCCAGACGGCACCCTCATCGAGTTTGTGGAGACCTTCAAAATACCAATTGCGAAGAAATTCGGACTCTACCTCAACCTGGCCAACAAGGACGACCACAAACCTTTGGGCATCCTCAAACTGCTACGGTTCGCGAAAGTCAAGCGAGAGAGCATCAAATAACAAAAAAACAGCCGACTCATTGAGCCGGCTGTTTTCATATCACTGGAAATAACTCCTTATTTGATACCCAATTTAGCTTTCACATCCTTGGTGCAGTCAATGGCATCAGTGCCCACATAGACAGTGGCACCCGTGGCCAAATCGAGGACATACGTATAACCCTTTTCTTTACCTACAAGGTTGATAGCGTTTTGGATTTTGTCAAGTATAGGTTTCAACAACTCCGCACGCTTAGATTCAAATTCTTGCTCAGCATTGGCTTGAAACTGCGTGATACGAGTTTCAAGATCAACTATTTCCTTTTCCTTAGACTGTTTCACCAGATTCGACATAGTAGCTTGATTGGCTTGATAATCTTGCATCTTGGTTTGATACTCCTTTGCCATGGCTTGCAGTTGGTTTTGCAACTCACCATAGTATTTCTCCAAATCACTTTCAGCCTTAGCTTTGTCAGGCATAACATCAAGAATTTCAGCCGTGTTGACATGTGCAATCTTCACTTGAGCTTGGGCAACACCGCTCATCACGAAGAGGGCAACACCCAAAAACAAAACTTTAAATACTCTTTTCATCTTATTTTATTGAATTTTAATAATTTAACCCCTATTGACTTTACCTTAGGAACTGCAAAGATAAGAATAATTTGCCTTCCTCCGCTGAATTCCCTATTAATTCTTAGGTTTTACATTAGTGCCTTTGGATCCACCTGATGCGCTACCCTTGTTTATAGACGTGTTGCCTTTACCACCAGAGGTGGTGCCGCCCATAGTAGTACTTCCAGCCTTACGACGGTCTTCACGGCGAACGGTTTGCATCACATTGCCGAGTTGGTCGAGTACTTCATCACTGACATCATTCTTATCATTGGCATAAAGTATAGAAGTACCTGAGGCCAAGTCAAGGATGAAAGCGTAGTTCTTGCTTTGTGCCACTTCTTTCATAGCCGTGTAGACCTTTTCCTGAATAGGTTGGATCAACTCGGTACGTTTTTGATAAAGCTGTCCCTCAGAGCCAAAATATTGCATTTGCAAGTTTTTGGCTTCCTGCTCCTTGTCGACGATAGCTTGCTCGCGAGCACGCTTCTGGTCTTCTGAGAGTAACAGCATTTCGGTTTGATACTTGCTATACATCTCCGACACCTTGTCATAAACAGCTTTCACTTCTTTCTGCCATTTTGCTGACATGGCATTAAGTTCTTCCTGAGCGTCACCGTATTCCGGAATGTTTTCCATAATGTACTCAGAATCGACATAGACGATTTTCTGTCCACCGCCAAGTTGTGCATAGGCGGTCATCATACCGCCACAAATCAAGGCAGCGGTCAAAATCATTGTTTTAAATGCTTTCATTGTATTATGTGTTTTCAAATTGTTGTCGTTTGTTATCGCAATAATCGTTCCAAAAACATATTTAAATTCAAAGATTCAAAATTCAAAAATTCAAAATTCAAAGATTCAAGGATTTCAAGATTCAAAATCTCATACCTCCTACCTCTAAACCTCATACCTAATACCTCCTCATAGATTGCTTCGTCGTTCCTCCTCGCAATGACGCAAAGCGTCTCCAAACTCTAAACACTCAACTCTAAACTAATCGATGGATCCACCAATGGAGAAATGGAACTGACTATGATTGTCGCCCGTAGTACCAAACACGTCGTCAAAGCCGTATCCCCAGTCGAGGCCAAGCAAGCCGAACATAGGCAGATAGATGCGCACACCAACACCTGCCGAACGCTTCACATCAAAGGGATTGAAATCCTTGAACCCGAGCCAGCAGTTACCAGCTTCGAGGAAGGTCAATGCATAGATTGTAGCTTGAGGGTTCAGAGAAAGCGGATAACGTAGTTCCAAAGTGTATTTCGTCACCATGTCGCCACCTTGGTTGGAATTGTTGTATGCACCAGGCGTCAGTGAGTTGTTGGCATAGCCTCGCATACCAACCAATTCGCGGCTGTCGAGGGAATAGTTGCTCAAACCGTCACCACCCAAGAAGAATCGATGGAAAGGCGTGGGACCAATTTGGTTGTTGTAGTGACCCAGATAGCCAAAGCGCACGCGGGTCATCATCACGAGTTTCTCATAAAGTTCAGTGTACCAAGCCGCCTTGAAGGTCCAACGGTGCATCTCAATCCACTTGTACTTCTCGTTCTCAGAAAGACTAGAATAGTCCTTATTTGCAAGCAATGAATATGGCGGCGTGATTTCAACTCCAAGTTGGAACTCGGAACCGTTTCGCGGATACAAGGGTTGGCTCACCGAGTTGCGCGACAGTACAAAACTGTAACTAATAAGGTTGAACTTACCATTGCCATCACCCACGGAAAGGAATGAATTTGAATAGTTGTTCAACTTGTATCGTTTAAAGTTGAGTCCTTGATACAAAGAGAAGTAGTCATCAGGCCAGGTCAAGCGTCGACCCAAACCGATGGTACCGCCTGTCATGTTGAACCAACCATATCTATTATCTGTCTTCTCATAGTTGTTAGCATAGAATGCTTGGTAGAACGAAGCAGTCAGAGAGTTTGGCTTGCGGCCACCCAACCAAGGCTCGGTAAACGAAATGTTATAAGTGATGTAACGGCTGCCCAAGGTGCTCACGCTCAAAGCGAGTTTCTGTCCATCGCCCATTGGCAAAGGACGCCAAGCTTTCTTGTTGAATATGTTGCGCATCGAGAAGTTGGAGAACTGCAAGCCGGCCTCAAGCATCAGGTAACCAGCAGCGAAACCAGCCGAAAAACGGATTTGGTCGGCAGCGGCTTCTTCCACAGAATAGTTGATGTCAACAGTGTTGTCGGCAGGATTGGGCTGCACATCGGGGTTGATGGATTCCTGATTGAAGAAACCGAGGGTGGCCAACTCACGAACGGAACGCACCACATCGCTTCGACTGAACAGTTGTCCAGGACGCGTGTAGAGCTCACGCAACACAACATGGTCGTATGTCTTCGTGTTTCCGACCAAACTGATATTGCTGATACGAGCTTGTTTACCCTCGTTAAGACGAATCTCAAGGTCAATAGAGTCGTTTTCAACGGCGACTTCCACAGGGTCAACACGGAAGAAAAGATAACCGTCGTCCATATATAGCGAGCTGATGTCGAGGTTGGTCTCGCTATAGTTCAGGTTCTTGTCGAGCAATTCCTTATTATACACATCGCCTTTCTTGATGCCCAAGATGGAATTGAGGGTTTCATCAGTGTACTTGGTGTTGCCCGTCCAAGTGATGTTGCGGTAATGATATTTGTTGCCTTCATCAATGACAAGATCGATACCCAAGTTCTTATCGTCGATGCGATACACAGAGTCACTGACAATGCGCGCGTCACGATAACCCTTGGCATTGTATTTTTCTATGATATGTTTCTTGTCTTCCTCGTAGTTCTTTTCCATAAATTTCGAGGCCTTAAAGATACGCGGACGATAGTTGTCATAGAAATATTCCTCAACACCATTGATGGCTCTCAACGGGTGCAGGGTGACCACATCGGCAATGGTGTTCACAATCATTGGACCCAGCGGATCCAAAGGGTCGAAATGGCCACGCTGCTTTGTCTCCTTCATAGCCATAAGCACCTGACCATCAGCAAGATTTTCATTACCAATCACATTGATCTTACCAATCTTCACCTTATCGCCCTTATTGATATTGATGACCATATCAATGTAATTCTCACGTGCGGTATCAGCCTTTTGTTCAATGTCGATGTCCACGTTGAGATAACCTTTGTCGAAGTAGAAATCTTCTATGATACGTTTGGTTTTGGTGAGCAGATGTTCGGTCGCTATGTCTCCGCGTGACAGGTTAATTTTGTTGCGGATGTCATCAGCCTCGCTCTTTTTGATGCCATTGAAAGAGAACTTCGACACACGAGGCTTTTCCTTGATAACGATTTGAAGGAACACTTTGTTACCCACGAAATCTGTAGCATTGATGGCAACATTCTCAAACAAACCCTGCTCCCAAATCTTGCGGATACCAGATGAAATCTCGTCGCCAGGAATGGAGATGGTCTCTCCCACCCTCAGACCAGCAATCATACTCAGCATTGAGCCGTCTACATACTTGGCACCCTCGACGACAACGCCTCCAATTTCGTATTTTTGTGGACGTGCATAGTCAATCTCCGACAAGTCGTCACCAACCTGGATTTGGGCAATAGAACTGTTTCCGAAACCCAAAAAAGCCACAAGAAACAGTATTATCGGTAAATATCTCAATCGCATAGTTATATTTTTCAATCATTTAGAAGTTATTTGCTCACTAGTCTTTCCAAAGCGGCGTTCACGATGCTGATAGTTCAAAATCGCTTCATATAAATCTGCCTTACGAAAGTCGGGCCAATATTTTGGAGTGAAATACAACTCTGAATAAGCCAACTGCCATAATAGGAAATTGCTGATGCGTTCCTCACCACTGGTACGGATGAGCAGTTCTGGGTCGGGCATATTATAAGTGGAAAGGTAAGATGAAATCGTCGCATCGTCGATGGCATTGGGCGCCAGTTTACCTGCAGCCACATCTTGCGCCATACGCTGAGTGGCTTGCTTCAAGTCCCAACGGCCTGAATAGCTCAAGGCCAAAGTCAGCACCATACGAGTGTTGTGGCTTGTGTCTTCAATGGCTTGCATCAACTGGTCGTAGTTGGCTTTGGGCAGGCTCTTGAGGTCGCCGATGGCGTTCAACTTGATGCTGTTCTTGTTCATCGTGATGACCTCCTTTGTGATGGTAGTCGCCAACAAAGACATCAGTCCGCTGACTTCAGCCAAAGGACGATTCCAATTCTCAGTAGAGAACGCATACAAGGTCAGGTAACCCACACCCAGCTCTGCGCAGCCCTCCGACACCTCGCGCACCGACTGTATGGCACTTTGGTGCCCAAAGAGGCGAGCTTTCCCTCTCTCCTTGGCCCAACGCCCGTTACCGTCCATGATAATCGCAACATGCTGTGGCAGGCGTTCGCGGTCTATTTGTTGCATCAGTTGGTCTTTCAGTTCCATAGGTCAAAATTTGCTTAAGTTACAGCCCCTTCCATCGGGCAAATTGAATTTCCAAGTCAGGGACACACGTATCATACCAAACCAGTCGTTGAACGCGGAGTTACCGCGCTGCTGTCCAGCTTTGTAGTTGCCCGTCGGGTCAGACAAATAAAAATCCTTACTTTTAATAGTCTCTTTTGCATTATTAGCTAAATATACACCACCCACACCATCCAAATAATCTGTAAAGGTTTTCTGCATCCTCCATTCAACTGTAGCAGCCATATGCTTCGACAAAGCGAATTTTACGCCAAAACCAAATGGAATGGATAAACCAATACTTTTAGTTCTACCACCTAAAAACTCAGCCAACTGGGAAAATGCCGTCAAGTGATATTTCCCATCTATACCTTTTACTGTGTCTCTATAAATTGTATCTAACTTATGGTCTCTTAGATTGATTAAAGTGTCAATCATCAAGTTGTGATCCAAGATTCTGTGATAAGGCGTGTATTGAAACACAGAAATACCTCCAAAAATATAAGGCGAAACATTCTTTTTCGGATTACCTGTATAATACTCAAGGAAATTGAATTCGGCCATTAAACTAAAATCATTGATATTGGTCGTAAAACTCAACCCACGTTCAGGACGCCATTTGACAACCGCATCATCCGCCTTCACCGTGGCACGGCTATAGTCAAAACGGAAGGTCCAGCGGTTGTTGTAATTGAATCGCACCACACCACCATATTGCAAATCAGACATAGCAAATGGCTTTGCAGGATTGATGTCACCCATATAATAACTTACACCAACATGAGGCCCCACCTCAATTGTCTTGGGGTCATCAAATTGGGCATTGGCATTAATAGCAGCAATCAAACCACTAATTATCAGTAATAAACGAATTTTTCTCCACATAATTCTATCGTGCAAAGGTATGAATTTTTCCAATGAAAACGACAGAAATCAATTTCTATTGTCTTTGCCCCACATCAATTTGTTGCGAATGGTGCCGAAGAAGTCCTCACCTCGCATCCTGACCAAGTTGAGGCAGAAGCCTGCCTTTCGCACCTCCAATTGCACGGAAGTGTCTAAGGTACAACTCCTTGAGTCCATACTGAAGACAAATTTTTTCTCGCGACCTTCCACTTGGATGCGAATGGTGCTGTCGTCGGGGATAACGACGGGACGCACGGTTAGGTTGTGTGTGGCTATGGGCGTGATGACAAAATTTTTTGCATTCGGTGCAATGATGGGACCGCCGGCACTCAATGAATAGGCCGTGGAACCCGTTGGGGTGGCCAACAGAATACCATCGCCCCAATAAGTATTGAGATAGACATCATCAACGAACACCTTGATAGCCAACAAGCTATGCTCTGGGTTACGGATAACATTCAGCTCGTTGAGGGCATATTTCACATCGTCAAAGACCTTCTCGGGCGAGACCAATTCAAGAAGCGTGCGCTGTTCCACGGTGTAATCGCCTGTGAGCATGCTGTTGATTGCCAAGTCAATCTCATTTTTTGAAATGCTGGAAAGAAAACCTAAACGTCCCATATTGATGCCTACGACAGGGATGCCTGAGTCGAGCACGAAGGGAACCGTGTCCAAAATCGTTCCATCGCCGCCGATGGAAAACAGCAAGTCTGCTTTCAAGTCTTCGTGTGAGTGGAAAACCTTATATTGGCCGCCTTCGGGGACGAAGGCGGCGACAATGTCGGCGAAAGGCTGATACACAACAATTTCAACTTGGTTGTCGGCAAGTTTCTTGAACACTTGCCGCATATATTCACCGTTCTCTGGGGCTATAGTCTTTCCAAATAAGGCGATGGTTTTCATATTCCTTCTTCTTTTACTGAATCATGACTCTCATCCGTCATCATACGGATATAATTTACATAACGCCAGTCGGCGATGTCGCCGTTTTCAACGGCTGCTTTCACTGCACAACCCGGCTCGTGGGTATGAGTACAGTTGGCGAAACGGCACTCACTCATCAGGTTGCGCATCTCGGGGAAACGCTGAGCCAGTGTCTCTTTCTCAAGGTCGTACAGCACAAACTCCTTGATGCCTGGCGTATCCACTATCCAAGCACCAAAGTCGAGATGGTGCATCTCGGCAAAGGTGGTGGTGTGTTTGCCCTTCTCATGATAGTCGGAAATGGCTCCGATGCGGACATCCAAAGAGGGGTCGAGGGCTTTTACTAGAGCCGACTTGCCCACGCCGGAATGACCCGAAAAAAGGCAAATCTTATCTTGCATCAAGTCTTTCAATTGGTCGATTTGGAAGCCCGTCTTTGCCGAAACGCCGAACGAGGTATAGCCAAGGCTCTGGTAATACTCCATCAGCACACACATCTCCCCAATCTGCTCATCGGTGTAAAGGTCGCACTTGTTGAAAATCAGCGCAGCGGGGATATGGTAGGCTTCGGCAGTGACCAAGAAGCGGTCGATGAAGCCTGTGGAGGTACGTGGCTGGGCGATGGTCGCCACCACAATGGCCAAGTCGACATTAGCGGCGATGATGTGCGAGGCCTTGCTCAAATTGACTGACTGACGAACTATCACATTGTCACGAGGTGCAATCTTCTTGATGACGCCCGTATCTTTGCCAGGCTCTTGCTCAAACTCCACGTTGTCACCGACAGCCACAGGGTTGGTCGATCGGATGCCGTCCAAACGGATTTTGCCGCGCAGGCGACACTCCCACTGCCGTCCTTGTTCATCGAGGACGATGTACCAACTGCCCGTCGATTTGATGACCTTGCCTAACATTTTTGGTAACGTTTTCCAGGCATAGCCATCAGCACGCCGTCAAATTCCAAATTGAGCAGTAACGCCGCTATTTTCGTAGTTGGAAGCTCTGTCCTCACGATGATGTCGTCTAGATTAACCACCGCACTTGAGCCAAAGCAGTCCATAATCAGTTTTTCTTCATCGGTAAACTCTCGGAACAAAGCCGTTTGTTTCTCGGCTTTCGACTCCGAATCCCAACGCATAATATAGCGCAGATTAAGCACGCTTTCTATCAGGTGGGCGCGGTTGGTACGAATAAGATAGTTGCAACCTTGGCTATAGATGTCCATCACGCGACCTGGATAGGCAAACACGTCACGGCTATAGGAATTGGCCAAGTCGGCTGTAATCAACGAACCGCCTTTCATTGCCGACTCGATGACCACAACTGCATCAGCCATACCCGCGATGATGCGGTTGCGACGCGGAAAGTTCTCTCGGTCAGGCAAGGTGCCGCTCATGCACTCCGTCATGATGCCACCACCTTGTTCTATCATTTCGCTGGCCAGTTTCTTGTTCGGGGCGGGATAGATTTGTTGCATTCCACTACCCATCACACCTACCGTCGGGATGCCGTTTTTCACTGAGGCTTTGTGGGCGCAAGTGTCGACACCGTATGCCAAACCACTCACAACCAACACATTGTCATTTTTCAAATCTTCTACCAGCTGATTACAATTCTCCTTGCCGTATTCCGTAATATTGCGAGTGCCGACGACGGCCACCACTCGGTTAGTGTTGAGGTTGGCCTTGCCCTTGTAATAAAGCATCAACGGACCATCGTCGCACTGCAACAAGCGTCGTGGATAATCAGAATCAAGAAAAAACAAAGGCTGAATGCCATTCTTTTCAATGAAATCAATCTCTTCTTCTGCCCTTTTCAGGTATTCCTTAGGTTTGCAAACAGCATCAATAGAAGCCTCTCGCATCCCCGTAATCTTCTCCAGCGACTTGCGTGTCTCTTTGAAGATAGCCTCAGCACTACCGCAATACTGCACGAATTTCTTGCCGCTGATATCTCCGATACCAGGGAGAAGGGTTAGGGCGATTTGGTATTGAAGGTCGGTCATTAAGTTATCCTTTTTTGTGGGATACACTTCGTGTAGAAATGCTATGCATTCGGTGTAGCCAAATCATTCAAAAATCCGATTTCCAAAATCTTTCAAAATCATATTATTCCCTCTTTTCGTTGTCATCCGATTTTTGATTGATTTTCAATTTGATTTTTGACCAATTTCTTGCGAAGCAATCCCATCATAGTTGTTCCGTTGACAATTAATCCAGTTTCAAGACCGCAAGGAACGCCGACTGCGGCACCTCGACATTGCCGATTTGGCGCATACGTTTCTTACCTGCCTTTTGTTTTTCCAACAGTTTGCGCTTACGCGACACGTCGCCACCATAACACTTCGCCGTCACGTCCTTGCGCACCTGACGCACCGTTTCGCGGGCGATAATTTTCGCTCCGATGGCCGCTTGGATGGCGATGTCAAACTGGTGACGAGGTATCAATTCCTTCAATTTCTCACACATACGACGTCCAAAGTCGTAAGCATGGCCACGGTGAATTAAGGTCGACAAGGCGTCGACAGACTCGCCGTTGAGCATAATGTCGAGTTTTACCAAGTCGGCATCTTGATAGCCGGCGATATGGTAGTCGAAGGAGGCATAGCCCTTCGAGATAGATTTCAATTTGTCGTAGAAGTCGAAGACGATTTCGCTCAAAGGCATCTGGAAGGTCAGCTCCACACGGTCGGTAGAGAGATAGACCTGGTTCTTCAGCACACCTCGACGGTCGATACAAAGCGTCATAATAGGACCCGTGAACTCATTCTTCGAGATAATCTGAGCGAGGATGTAAGGCTCCTCAATATGGTCAATCTTCGTCACCTCGGGCAAGCCGCTGGGGTTGTGTACCTCAATCATCTCGCCGTCGGTCTTAAAGCACTTGAACGAGACGTTGGGCACCGTGGTGATAACATCCATATCAAACTCACGGTCGAGGCGTTCCTGCACAATCTCCATATGGAGCAAGCCAAGGAAACCACAGCGGAAACCGAAACCCAAAGCCGCTGAAGACTCAGGTTCCCAAACCAACGAAGCATCGTTAAGTTGTAGCTTTTCCAATGAAGCACGCAACTCCTCATAGTCGTCTGCATCGACGGGATAAATACCCGCAAACAGCATAGGCTTCACATTCTCGAAGCCTGCCACCGGTTCGGCGCAAGGCCTTTCGACGTGCGTGATGGTGTCGCCCACTTTGACCTCCTTCGAGGTCTTGATTCCAGAGATAATGTAACCCACATCACCAGCAGAAAGCTCTTTCTTAGGCACTTGCTTCAATTGAAGGACCCCAATCTCATCGGCGTTATATTCCTTACCTGTGGCAAAGAACTTCACCAAATCGTTAGTGTGCATCGTACCGTTCATAATGCGGAAATAGGCGATGATGCCTCGGAACGAGTTGAACACAGAGTCGAAAATCAAAGCTTGCAGCGGGGCTTCCGGATCGCCCTTTGGGCAGGGGATGCGTTCCACAATGGCATCAAGCACGGCAGGCACGCCTTCGCCCGTACGAGCACTGACTTTCAGGATTTCCGAAGGGTCGCAACCCAATAGGTCAACCATCTGGTCCTCCACGATATCGACCATAGCACTGTCCATATCGATTTTGTTCATCACAGGGATGATTTCAAGATCGTGTTCGAGGGCAGAGTAAAGGTTGGCAATCGTCTGGGCCTGAATACCTTGTGTAGCATCCACCACAAGCAAGGCACCTTCGCAGGCAGCGATGCTGCGCGACACTTCATAGGAGAAGTCGACGTGACCAGGAGTATCGATGAGGTTAAGGGTATATTCAGTTCCCTTATAGTTGTATTTCATCTGAATCGCGTGGCTCTTGATGGTGATGCCACGCTCGCGCTCAAGGTCCATATCGTCGAGCACCTGGTCGACGAGTTCTTTGTCGTTGAGCGTATGGGTAAGTTCCAAAAGTCTATCGGCCAAGGTCGATTTGCCATGGTCGATGTGGGCTATGATGCAAAAATTTCTGATGTTTTCCATTATGGGCGCAAAAATAGGAAATTTTTCGCTTTGCGCCCTCAAGTTTAGAATAAGAATTACAATCGTCCCTCAATCATCCGAAATCAAGCGAACGGCGTATCCTTTACATCTCAAACGTCCCATCGTGTTCGTATCGTCAGTGAAAAACTTCAAAGCAACAGCATTGCTCACACCTACAGGATATCCGTCCAGGAATTGCGATGATGTCCAATAGGAACCACAGATATAAAAAGGCTCGTAATGCGAAGCTGTTAGCCACATACCAGCATCTATAGCATCTTCATTATTAAACCAATCAAAATACACACCGTCATATGCCGTGAACTGAAAACGTGCTCCAGCAGCGGGCATAAAAACCGCACCAGCTGGTTCCAGCTCTTCCAACCATTCCTTGCCTGTAATCGTATTTGTGGAATAATAGCAAAACTCGTTGGCCTGGTTGAGATAATAAGTGGCTTCGTTCCAATCGTCGGGCAGCACAATCATACCTCGAACCCCTGCGACAGCCGCCATGGCGAAGCGTATGCCCGAGAGTGTGTGCCTTTCCATGAGAAGATACATAAACTCATCAGCCGTAGGGGTACGCCACCGCCTCGAACCGCCGTTGCTGATGATGTTGTGGACACCCCAATCTGCTTGGGCATAATCGCCTGTCAAATCGTAGTTGCCTGGAGGGCCATATACATCACTTTCATATACATGTGACGCAAAGTCGTAAGGCTTATAATAAATACTGCCGTTGTCCCATCCGCTGGTGCCCCAACCAAACAAGTCAATCCAGCCAGCGTAATACTTGCGAACCTTAGTATTGTCACATTTTTCACCATTTGCATATACAGTCCCGACCTCCATATCACCGAGTCCTTCACACAAGGTAGGTCCTCCCACAAAGTCCCATTGGCGTTCGGCGAAACGCCATAAATTATCATCGGGATAGTATTGCAGATTGCCTTGCGAAAAGCGCACCTGATGGCCTCTGCTGACGGAGAACAAACCTGGAGATGAGCCACTAGGCCAAGGGGTAAACGAATCGTCGGGAACAAAATTCACTTCTTCACCATATACAATTCCTTCCTCGTTAACAGCATATGCCCGCACATAATGCGTTCGGCCTTTCTCCAGACCTGAGAAATAGCAACCATACTCGCCTAAGCCTATACTCGCTTTGATGTGATTGTCATCAATGGTGGGATTGTGCTCCGTACTCCAGCAGAAGCCGCATTCTGTCACCTCGTGTCCTCCATCTCTAATGACGTTTCCTTCAACTTTGACACGTGTTGCTGTCACATCCGACACCTCACCCGTATGTACTTCCAATGGCAACACCTTAGTAAAAAAGTCCAACTGGTCGCCATAGTACACGCCCTTGGTACATACCGCGTAAGCACAAACATAATACCTCGTTTCAGGCAATAGGTCGGTCAACTGACATCCAAACGGTCCAACACCCGAACCTAATGCCATATGCGTGCCCTCAATCGTCGGCTTCGGTTCCGTGCCGTAGCAAATGCCGCGCTCCATCACCTCCTGTCCACCACTACTGAGCACCTGGCCACTAGGAACGGCTGAACAATGTGTGATATCTTCCACAGTGTACGTGTCGACCAGCGGAATCGTATCGCTCAGTGTGGTGAATGAAAACTCGCTGCTGTAACCTCGTCCAGCCTCGTTGCCCGCAAAAGCCTTGCAGACATAAGCCGTAGAGGGCAAAAGGTCGGGCAATTCGCCAGTGAAATGTTCACCTCCCTCAACAAGCAATTGACTATCAAGGGCACCGCCTGCCTTGCCGTAGCAGAAGCCGCGCTCCTTAATCTCGCCGCCGCCATCGTTGAGCACATCGGCCACCATCCATGCCTTGTTGTAGCTCACCGCCACTGAAGATTCTACCATACCCACCATTGGAGGATCCATCTCTTTGGCTTTTTTGCAGCCCATCGCAAGCAACATAACCGCCAGCAGGGGTGCAGCAACCATTGTAATAGTAAAGCTCGTTTTCATATTCCTTATTTTTTGCTAAGTAATTGCTCAAATTAAACTCAATATCATTTTTAACTGCTAGACTTCGGTTTTTTTGGCTACGACCGCTGCCTATGACCACAACCGTTTCCTTAGAATATTGAAATTTCGACGCTTGGCTGAAAAGGTCATTGTCATAAGTCACAGCCTCATAATCCTGTGTCTTTTATGTAAGCCAAACTTGTTCAGCTACTTATTTTTAAAATCCGCCCCCTATCACTCATCTGAAATCAAACGGACAGATCCGCCGTTACATCTAAACATTTCTTCATCAATGCATCCACCAATAAATTTTCCAACATAGTAGCTAAGAACCCTTAACGCATAAGCAATGCTCACGCCGCTTTGGGTCGATGTCCAATACGCACCGTTGACTAAATAAGAATTTGTTTCTACGTTATCATACCATATCCCATCATAATCCGTGAGCTGATAGCGTTCTCCTCCAGCAGGCAGGAACACCGCACCGGCAGGCTCCAAGATTTCCAACCATTCCTTTCCTAGAATCTGATTATTATTAAAATCACTATGTTCATTGACCGCATTGAGAGGATATGTGGAAGCATTCCAATCGTCGGGCAGCACAATCATACCCCGAACCCCAGCCACGACAGCCTTGACGAAGCGTATACCTGAAGTTGTTTGCCTTTCTAACAGAAGATAATAAATCTCTTCCATTGTAGGTGTACGCCACTGTCTTGACCCTCCGTTGCCGATGGTGTTATGAATACCCCAATCCGCTTCTGCATAGTCGCCTGTCAGGTCGAAATTACCCACTGGGCCATAGGAAGCACAATCATACTGATGAGCCGTAAAATTCCAAGGACGGTAGAATGTATTGCCATTGTCCCAACCACTAGTGCCCCAACCGAACAAATCCATCCATCCTGTATAATACTTGTAAGTTTTTGTGTTATCGCACTTTGTACCATTCGCAAACACTGTACCGACATTCATCTCACCGAGTTTGTCATCGAAACAAAATCCTCCCACAAAATCCCATTGGTCATCTGCGAAACGCCACAGGTTATCATCTGGATAGTACTGAAGGTTGCCTTGTGAGAAACGCACTTTACGGTCTTCGCTGACAGAGAACAAGCCAGGCAAGGTGCCATTGGGCCATTGTGATATCATATTGTCGGGTACGAACTCCAACTCATTGCCATATGCTACACCTTCCTTGTTGATTGCATAAGCCCGCAAATAATGCTTCCGGCCAGGTTCCAGGCCCGAGAAATAATAGCTGAAGTTCCCCATACCTACCGATGCCTTGATATGAAGTCCCTCAATGGTGGGATTGTGCTCTGTGGCCCAGCAAAAGCCGCATTCCGTCACCTCATAACCACCGTCACAAATCACCTCGCCCTCACCCATAACACGGGACTTTGTCACGTCCGACACCGATAGGGTACGCACTGCCATTGGTGGCACCTTGGTGACAAAAACCAACTGTTCGCCATAATACACGCCTTTGGTACACACCGCATAGGCACGGAAAAAATACTTCGTATCAGGCAAAAGGTCCGTCAACTGGAATTCAAAAGCACCCACTCCCGAACCCAATGACACATGCACACCCTCAACAGTTGGTAACGGCTCCGTACCATAGCAGAAGCCTCGCTCCATCACCTCCTGGCCGCCTCCATTAAGCACCTGACCACTGAGGACAGCGGAACAATGTGTGATATCCATCACCGTATAAGTGTCAACCAAAGGAATTGTGTCGCTCATGGTCGTGAACTTGTACAATTCACTATAGCCTCGTCCCGCTCCATTTCTGGCAAATGCCCTACAGGCATATGTCGTTGAAGGTGACAAGCCAAGTAACTCTATGGTAAAAAGATTTTCGTTTCCTTCACATAACAGAGTATCGAAGGGCTCGTCAATCCCATAACAGAAACCTCGTTCCGTAATCAATCCACCGCCATCGTCGGTCACTTCAGCGACCATCCAAACCTTGTTGTAACTTACCGCAACCGAAGATTCTTGCATTACGACAACAGGGACGACCGTCTCCTTGGGTTTCTTGCAACCCATAGCAAACAACACAATCTCTATCAAAAAAACTGCAATCATCGCAATAGTAAAGTTCTTTTTCATCGCATTAGATTTTGGAGGTTAGACTATAGTTTAATAATTGTTTCAAATATTTAAATTGGCACTTCATACCATATTTTTCCGCAAAAATAAACATTTTTTCAATATTCCAACACTTTTCTCGAAAAAAATCACTTTCAACACTTCCCAAAAGACAAGGATTATCTATAAATTTGCGGTCAAAAAAACTGCAATGCCTATGATGCCAATTCTACCCGACACCTATTCCAAGGAAGAGAAAGAAGAAATCGAACGACGGCACCAACGCCTCATCGACGTTTGGCACACCCGCAAGGAAGCCCAAGACCTAGAGATGGTCGACAAGGCTTTCTATTTTGCCGTCGAAGCCCACAAGGACCAGCGTCGCCGCTCAGGCGAGCCTTACATCTACCATCCCATCGAGGTGGCCACCATCGCAGCCAGAGATATAGGGTTGGGCCGTACCTCCATCGTCTGTGCCCTGCTGCACGATGTGGTGGAAGACACGACATACACCCTCGACGACATCTGCAACATGTTTGGCGAAAAAGTGTCCAAAGTCGTAGATGGCCTCACCAAGTTCGACAACATTAAAGGCGCCGACAGCATACAAGCTGAGAACTTCAAGAAAATCATCTCCTCTCTGTCGTACGACATCCGGGTAGTGCTCATCAAGCTCAGCGACCGCCTGCACAATATGCGCACCTTGGATTCGATGCCCAAACACAAGCAACTGAAAATTGCCTCGGAGACCACTTATATTTATGCTCCCCTTGCCTATCGTCTCGGGCTCCATGCCATCCAAATCGAATTGGAAGACCTGGCTCTCAAATACACCAACCCCACCATCTACGACAACATCCGCAGGCGTATGGACAACGTGCGCGGCAAGCGTATGGGTGAGTTGCGTGACTTCATTGCCCCCATTGAGGCCGAATTAGAGAA
This sequence comes from uncultured Bacteroidales bacterium, assembly GCA_946405575.1. Lineage (GTDB taxonomy): Bacteria > Bacteroidota > Bacteroidia > Bacteroidales > F082 > Limimorpha. The sequence goes on from CAMJHP010000007.1 coordinate 26,455, forward strand.
AAATGGCATCAAGGCAAGAGCCGAGATCAAGGAACGTTCGGTCAACTCGGTCTGGAGACGAATGATGGATAAGGAGTTGGCTTTCGAAGACCTTTACGGGTCTTTCCTCGTCCGCCTCATCACAGACTGCCCAAGGAAAGACGAACGTATGGAATGCTGGAAAATCTATGCTGTGCTGACCAACAACTACCGCCCCTACACAAAAAAGCTGAAGGATTGGATTTCATTCCCCAAAACCAACGGCTACGAATCGCTGCACGCTGTGGTGATGGGTCAGACGGGCAACTGGGTGGAGGTCCAAATCCGTAGCCAACGTATGGAAGAGATTGCCGAGAAGGGTTTCTCCGCCTATTGGAAATACAAGAACGACGACGACAAGGCCGAGAGCGGTTTCGATGAATGGCTGAAGAAAGCCCAAGACCTCATTGTTAGCAATACAGACAACGCCATCGAATTCGTCGACAACTTCAAACTCGACCTTTTCTCCGATGAAATATATGTCTTCACCCCACAGGGTACGATGATAACGCTACCTAAAGGTTCCACCGTTCTCGACTTCGCTTACAACATCCACAGCAAAATCGGCGACCACAGCATAGCGGCTAACGTTAACAACCAGTTGGCCCAACTCGACCGCAAGCTCTACAAAGGCGACCAAGTAGAAATCATCACATCCGAGTCGCAGCACCCACAAGAGAAATGGTTTGAGTTTTTGGCCACGGCCACGGCCAAGTCAAGGCTCAAGAGTGGCATTAAGGAATACCGACGCACATTCCGCGAACAAGGAGAAAAAAAATACGAAGAAATTATGCGGAAATTGGACCTTGAGCCATCGAAAGCTAACCGCAACCAAGTGATGACTGCCGAGAACCTCACCAGTTCCATCGACTTCTACTATCAGGTGGCTACTGGCAGAATCGACGAACGTCTCATCCGCAGCGTTTTGAAGCCACAATCAAGCACTAGCAGTTTCGTACGCTACCTTACTTTCGGTCTCTTGGGCAACAGCAATAAAGACAAGGACGAGACACCTTCCATCACTACCTCGGGCGAATTCGACTTCAACGTATCGACTTGCTGCAACCCCATCCCTGGCGACGATGTCATCGCCTTCAGTTTCCCCGGCGAACCTCTTCAAATCCATAGAAGCAACTGTCCCAGGGCCATTCAGCTCTCGTCACGGTTCGGCAACAACATCGTGAAAGCCAAATGGCAGCCCAAGAGTGAGATTGCTTTCCTTGCCGAGTTGAAAATCACTGCCTTAGACACAAAAGGATTGCTCAATCGTATGACCAACCTTCTCTCCAACGAGATGCAACTCAACCTCCATATGCTGCATATGGAGGCCAAACAGGATATGGTGGAAGCCTCTATTTCCATCTATGTACATAACACCAAGGAACTCGACGACTTGATTGCCAAACTGAACCAATTGAAGGAAGTCCAAAAAGTTGTGAGGAAAAACTCATAAGACAAGGGAATGACCCAAAAACCAAGTCATTCTTTTGCTTCAGCTTTGCTGGTTTGGAATCCATACCTTCAAAAGCGGCAAAATACTTTGAAGAAATTCAGATTATTTAGAATCAGTCTGAAAAATTTTCTTATTTTTGCGCCTCACCATAATGTATAAAAATGAAAGACTCATTTGACAACACCTATTTGGCCGTCAAGAAGTTATTCATCGATTACCTACAACGGAGGAAGTTGCGCAAGACCCCTGAGCGTTTCGCCATTCTCAAGGAGATATACTCCACCAACGGGCACTTCGACATTGACTCGCTGTATAACCAGATGAAAGACAACAAGTACCGCGTCAGCAGAGCCACGCTCTATAACACCATCGACTTGCTTCTGGACTGCGGGTTGGTCATCAAGCACCAGTTCGGGCACAACTGCGCGCAATACGAGCGTTCCTACAAGTTCCGCCAGCACGACCATTTCATCGACCTTGAGACAGAAACCGTTATGGAGTTCTGCGACCCAAGATTGCTTGAAATCCAACGGTCAATTGAGGAGCAATTGGGTGTTGAGATTACGCATCATTCACTTATTTTTTACGGACATAAGAAGAATAGTTGAAAGATAAAAGGCTATTAGCTATTAACAATTAGCTGTTAGCCAACGGCTTGTTTGCTAATGGTTTACAGCTAAAAGCTAACAGCCATGAAATTAAAAACAATAAACACCGAAATATGAACAAATTAGATATCCTCTTAGGCCTCCAATGGGGCGACGAAGGCAAAGGCAAGGTGGTCGATGCCCTCACCCCGAATTATGACATCGTTTGCCGCTTCCAGGGCGGACCCAATGCCGGACACACCATCGAATTTGGAGGAAAGAAATTCGTGTTGCACAACATCCCTTCGGGCGTGCTCACTCCAGGCTGTGTCAACCTCATCGGCAACGGCGTCATCATCGAGCCACATATATTAAAAGGTGAAATCGAAGGTCTGCGCGAAGCAGGCTTCGACCTGCGCATGACTCTGATGATTGCCAACCGTGCTCATCTCATCCTTCCGACGCACCGCGCCATGGACGCCGCCAACGAAAAAGCACTAGGAAAGATGAAAGTCGGGACCACGCTGAAAGGCATTGGCCCAACCTACACCGACAAGACCGCCCGCAGGGGACTCCGCATCGGTGACATCAATTCCGCCGACTTCCGCGAGAAATACGAAAGCCTTAAGAAAGCCCATCTGCAGCAAATAGCTGGCCTCGGCTTTGAGATGCAAGGCTTCCAACTTGACGGCCTCGATTTCGCCGAATACGAAAAGCTGTGGTTTGAGGGCATCGAATACCTGAAGCAATACCAATTCGTCGATGGCGAATATTTCATCAATGAGGCTCTTGACAACGGCAAAAAAGTGCTGGCCGAAGGTGCACAAGGCTCCATGCTTGACGTGGACTTTGGCAGCTACCCCTTCGTCACCTCTTCTAACGTCATCGCAGCGGGGGTTTGCTCTGGTTTAGGTGTTGCCCCGAGCAGGGTCGGCAAGGTGTACGGCATCTTCAAGGCCTACTGCACCCGCGTGGGCACGGGCCCCTTCCCCACCGAACTGTTTGACGAAACGGGCGAGATGCTCCGCCAGAACGGGCACGAGTTTGGCGCCACCACAGGCCGTCCACGCCGTTGTGGCTGGCTCGACCTGCCCGCACTGAAGTATGCCGTCATGCTCAGTGGCGTCACCGACCTGATGATGATGAAATCCGATGTGATGGACGACTTCAAGATCTTAAAAGTCGCCACCGCTTACCGCTACAATGGTCAAGAGACCAAGCAACTACCTTTCGCCGCCTGCACCGAGACGATGGAACCCGTCTATACTGAGATTCCCGGCTGGCAACAGAAGATAGATGGCAAGATTCCGCAGAAATTGGAAGATTACATCAAATTCATTGAAAACTATGTCGGTGTGCCGATCAAATTCGTTTCGTACGGGCCCGATAGGACACAAAATATTTACAGATAACCCTGTAGAGACGCGCCATGGCACGTCTCTACAAACCACGCAATAACAATTTAACCATGATTATTTTAGAAAAACCATACGTTTCCGCCCCGTTGGTGGCGTATTTGGAAGAGAAACAAATTCCCGTTTTGCATAACGACATGGCCGAGATGCTGAAAAGCCAAGGTCACAACCTTAACATTTTGGGCGACAAGCAGTTCGTTGAGAAATACGAGCAAAGCCATCAGTTGTATGCCGTCTCCGAGAACGCGTTAGTGTGGCTCTATGCCCAGCTGCCCGAGTCGGAGTTGGTGAAAAAGGTCAAAATCCTGAAGGACAAGGTCGCCTTCCGTCGCATCTGCCAGCAAATTTACCCCGACTTCTATTATAAAGAGGTGGAGATGAAAGCCTTGCGCAGCCTCAACCCAGACGAGTTGCCGCTGCCTTTGGTGCTGAAACCGGCAGTCGGTTTCCTCAGCGTGGGCGTGTACATCGTCCGCAACAAGGCTGAATGGCAGGCCGCTTTGGACGACATCGACCAAAACTTCGCCAAGCAGTGCGCCGTGTTCCCCGAGACCGTGGTGCGTAGCGAGAAGTTTGTGCTTGAACAGTTCATCGAAGGCGAGGAATATGCCGTGGACGCCTATTATGATGCCGAGGGCAAGCCCAACATCATCAACATCTTCCACCATATCTTCAAGAACGAAACCGACGTCAGCGACCGCCTTTACTGCATGAGCAAGCAAATCTTCGAGTCCAACTATCCGGCTTTCAACCAATTCTGCATCGATTTGAACGGAGTGCTTGGATTGAAGAACTTCCCAATGCACGTGGAGTTCCGCGTAGACAAAAACACGGGTCGCGCCATCCCAATTGAGGTCAACCCATTGCGTTTCGCTGGAATGTGCCTCAACGACCTGACACGCCACACCTGCCATCTGCTGCCTGTACAGTGCTATTTTGAAGGCATTCGTCCCGACTATGCCACCATGTGGAACGGCATCGAGAACGACGTGTTCAGTTTCATCGTCTTAGACAAGCCCTACGACACCAACCGCAAGCTTGACTTCGAGCGTATCAAGCGGCACTTCCATGGCGTGTTGGAGACCCGCGACATCATGAATCCTGCCATGAGCATCTGGGGCTTCCTATTCACGCAGACTACACCCGAACACAAAGAGGAACTGAAAGAGATCCTGTTCTCTTCTTTGGAAGAGTTTATGGTATAATAGACGCGGGACTATCAGACAGGGGACGCGAGACGTTCCGAACAAAATGTTGGCTAAAAGGTGGTAGATTTACCACCTTTTTGTCATTTTTTTCAAAATGTGTTAGACATTGTAAGAAATATTCTTACATTTGCAGCATAAAAACGTACTACTATGGGCAGAACAGTAACCGCTTCTATTGGTCCTCACTATGAGGATTTCATTCGTAACAGCATCCTCAGCGGCAGATATAACAATGCCAGTGAAGTCATCCGGGAAGGTCTCCGTCGTTTGGAGGAAGAGGAAGCTCGATTGGCTATCCTTAAAGCGGCCATTGACGAAGGTATTGCCAGCCCTGACGTTGAAAATTTCGAACCAGAGAGTTTTCTTCAAGAACTAAAAGCAAAACGCAAAGCAAATCTCTGACTATCAACAAGTCTAGATTATAGCCCCTTATTTCCCGCTCTTCCGTCTATTACATTCCTTGCAAAGCATCTGACAATTCTCCGAAATAGTCTTGCCGCCCAGATGCCATGGCGTGATGTGGTCGGCTTCCATCTGCGAAAGCTCGAAATGCTGCTTGCAGTCGGCACAGATGCCGCCTTGTCGTTCGTAAGCTGCCAACTTCTGAGCATCGGTGAATGCCCGGATAGAGAGATATTTCTCTTTTCGTGTAAGAATATAAGGATAAATACCTGAATTTTTGGTCACGTCGTCGTCGAGGATGAGGCGTTTCACTTCTTCATCGATGGCTTTGTGGTCAAACACTTGGTCTTTGTATTGCTTATAGAGCATCCCCCACTCCACGCCTTTCATAATCTTTTTACGCTCTTTGGTCGGGCGGAACGAGGTCTCAATCCAGGTGATGACCGACTGGAAGAACTGCCACAGCGGTGCGGCACTGGCATCATGCTGGTGGTTCGACATGTAGACCTCGATGTTGCCGTCGGAAATCCAGTCGATGGCGGTTTCGAGGTAGTCCTGACGGATGGCGGAGCCGTTGAGGTAGTCGCTGCCAATTTTTGCGGCAGGTGCGCCGTTCTTGCTGAAATAGCGTTTGGCGTCGCTCACCCAACTGCCTGCATACACCGCATTGCGCAGTTCCTGCTCGGTGAGCGCCTCTCCCGCGATGTTGATGGTGCGGAACCATTTCAGCTTCTCGCTGTCGGTGCCGCTACAAATATAGATTTGCAGCTCATAGTTGAGGATTTGCTCTTGCTCATCAGGCTGTAGGTTGTGGAAATAGCGGAAGTTGAAGGCGAAGTCGCCGTTGACGTATTGGCAGATGCTGATGGTGCGCTGTTGGCCATCGATGATTTCGTAGGAGGCAACGCTTCCAAGCGTTGCGCCATTGTCGTCACGACGCTCGGAAGCGTCGTCTATTACAGCCCAATACATCACATTGAGCGGGAAGCCTTGGGTGAGCGTGTCGATGACGGCATCGCGCTGTTTCTCCTTGTAGACGAACTCGCGCTGGTAGGGCGGGCGCACGTCGAGGCGGCCGCCATAGGCGCGCACGCCGTTTTCGTTGTTGTCCACGTAGCCTTTGGTCAGCTCGCGGACGGTGATTTTGTGTAGTTCTATGTTCATATTCTCTTTGTTTGGCGCAGGGACTTACGTCACCTGCTTAATATCGTGCCGTCCCTACGGGACTTGGTGGAGGCAGCAGCCATGTCATCCCCAGGCAGGTTTGCGCGTTGGCTTGGGATCTATGGCTGCGTCCTTTCTTCGTCGTCGTTTTATGCGCAGGGGATGAATCCGCCTGCTTAATGTCCTGTGTCCCTACGGGACTTGGTTTTCTGCCGCCATCGAGACCGTCGGTTCTATCGAAGCGTAGTCTATTGGCTTTTGCTTGCGACGGATGAGGATACGGGAAAACTTTTCTTTCCCGTTTAAAATTGGCTTAGCCAAATCGTATTCACTATCACAACCATGATTTAGTATGCCAATAATTTCGAACTGATCTGGGTTGTACTTATCCAAAAATGTAACTGGCACACCCATTAACCCATCATAATCCATAGGAATATTTGCAGTTGGACAACATTCGATTGCATCAAAACTATCGTATTTAGGGAACTCTTCAGCATTGTACTTTTTGAACATTATCAAATCTTCGTGCCGTTTTGGAATTTCTAAATTCGTAAACCACGTTACTCCAGAAACACGAATCATCCCTTCTCTATGGTCACACGCTGTTGCAACATCTTCATATTTACTGAAAAAATGGCCTGCTCCACCCTTGAAACCATAGCCCAACCACAACTTGTTTTCTTTTATGAGCGGGAATATTTCTTTATAATGTATTGCATTCTGATGTCCTATAATCACAAACTTCTTCTCATACTTCATCAATTGCGCCACATATTCCCGAAACAATGAAAAAGGTGGATTGGTCACCACAATATCGGCTTCTTTCAGCAACTCGATGCACTCTTGGGAACGAAAATCGCCGTCCCCTTTGAAATAGTGGATACCGATTTCTTCGGGGTCAGGCACGCGATTACCATTGCGGTCACCATAATACTCTAGCCAAATGGCCTGCTCTGAATCGTTTTGGCTAAATAAATCACGGTTTTGGTTCTTGTAACAAGTGGTGATGAGTTTTTTAAGTCCTAACTGCTCAAAGTTGTAGCTGAAATAATGGAAAAAGTTGCTTACACGCGGGTCGTCGCAGTTGCAAAGCACAGTTTTGCCTTTGAAGTGTTCCTTATAGTGCCGCAGTTCATTCTCTATATCAACAAGTTGGGTATAAAACTCGTCTTTTTTGGCATTCTTTGCCTGATTCAGATTCTTGTTGGCCATTGTGATTGACAGTTTTCGCATGGCTATCAATCACTTTTTCGGACAAAAGAAAGGTGTAGGCCTTTCTATCGCGTTCACGGGGAGCGTCGGTGAACCCCATTGCCTCACTAGAAATTTGCCCACACCTATTCAGTGCGAGCATCAACTCAATGTGAGGCAACGGAATCTAAATCGCTTCCGTGAACTTGCTTTTATCCGATGGTTTCAAACCAAGAGTTTCCGACGCTTTTGTTTTGAACGCGAATAATAGCTAATGCTTTGGTTTATACTATGTTATTTATTCTCTTTTTTATCTCTACGATACGTTTGGATTTTATTTGGCGCAAAGATAGCGTATTTTTCTAAAAATCACATTACATATTCAGAAAACTCATCTCCTTGCCATTGATATTTCTTTTATAAAAGAAGAATTTCAACTTTTTCAAAGAAATTTCTTTCATAAAAGAAATATTTCATATTTTTGCAGAAACTTTTTTCTATAAAAGAAAAAATTATGGAAAACATCCTTCGGAAACACTACCTCAATAAGGTGGAAAGGTATTTCGGAAAGAACACGATTATCGTCCTGACAGGGCAAAGACGGGTTGGAAAGAGCTATTTGTTGAAACAATTGCATGACCAAAAGCAGAACGAGGCCAACAGCAACGTGATTTATATCGACAAGGAAAAACGGGAGTTCGACTCCATCCAAACGTATCGGGAGCTAAACGACCACATAGAGCACCATTATCAAAAAGGGAAGAAAAACTACATCTTCATTGATGAGATTCAAGACATTGAGGAATTTGAGCGCAGTGTTAGAAGCTTCCATACAGAACCCGATGCAGAAATTGTCATCACAGGAAGCAATGCCAAAATGCTGAGCAACGAATTGAGCACGCTCATTGGAGGTCGTTACAAAGAGATTTACATCCAATCACTCAGCTACCAAGAGTTCCTCACTTTCCACAACCTTACCGACAATGATGAAACCTTGGCTTTATACATCCAATTCGGAGGTTTGCCAGGCCTCGTAAAAATCGGCCTTGACGAAGATGATACACGTGAATACCAAATGGACATTTACCATACCGTACTTTTGAAAGACGTTGTTATGCGTAATCAAATCCGCAACGTGACCTTCTTGGAAAACTTAGTGCGTTTTCTTGCCGACAATGCTGGCAAACTCGTTTCCGCCAACAGCATTGCAAAGTTCATGAAGTCACAGGGCGAAAGCGTGACCTCGACCGTTGTCTCCAACTACATCAAGTACCTGACCGAGGCATACATGATTCATCAAGTGAACCGATTCGATATCCACGGCAAACGTCTGTTCGAAAACAATGACAAGTTTTATTTTGAGGATCATGGCATCCGCAATGCATTGGCAGGAGGAAGTCGTGAAGGCGACATTGAAAAAGTGATTGAAAACATTATTTATCAACACCTTATCTATTTGGGCTACACAGTGACCGTCGGTCAGCTACAAGCCGGAGAAATCGATTTTGTATGCACAGCGAAAGGCGGGCAACGAAAATATGTGCAAGCTGCATTCATCATTGCTGATGAAACCACCCGCGAACGTGAATTTGGCAACCTCCGCGCCATCAAGGACAACTATCCGAAATATGTCATCTCGATGACACCACTTGTCACCCGCAACGACGACAACGGCATCACCCACCTCCATTTGAGGAAGTTCTTGATGGAAGGATTGAAATAAACACTATCTTTGCAGCAAACATTTGCAATATGAAAAACACTTTATTCATTCTCATTACCGCCTTCGCCATTCTCCTATCCGGATGCAAGGGCGAGACGAAACAAAAGGCTTTCAACGAAGGAGAAGCCCTGCAATTCCTTTACCAATATATGCCTCTCGGCGACAGTGTGGACTATACCGAGGACTATTACCGCGAATGTGTCCACTATGCCTTCCTTGCCAAGGAAGAACTGCCTTGGGGAGCCAGCATCCCCGAGCGCGAGTTCAAGCACTTCGTGGTGCCCGTGCGCGTCAACAACGAGAACCTCGACCACTTCCGCGCCACCTATTATGAGGAGCTGAAGGACCGCGTGAAAGACCTTTCCTTATATGATGCCGTCCTCGAAGTGAACCACTGGTGCCACGAGCACGTCAACTACAAAGGCAGCGATAGCCGCACCAGCGCGCCTATGGCCACCATCAAGACCTCGTGGGGTCGCTGCGGCGAAGAGTCGACGCTGCTGGTGACCGCGTTGCGTACCGTGGGCATCCCGGCCCGACAGGTCTATACCCCCCGCTGGGCCCATTGCGACGACAACCACGCCTGGGTGGAAGCCTGGGTGGACGGGAAATGGCATTTCCTCGGTGCATGTGAACCTGAGCCCGTGCTGGATTTGGGTTGGTTCAACGAGCCTGCCTCGCGCACCTTATTATTACATACCCGCGTCTTTGGCGACTACGATGGTCCCGAAGAAGTCATCAGCCGTAGTGCCAACTACACGGAAATTAACGTGGTGGACAACTATGGAAAGGCTGCCAAGACTACCTTCACAGTGGTGGACAACGACGGCAAACCACAAGCCAACCTGCCCGTGGAATTCAAGATTTACAACTATGCCGAGTTCTGCACTGTCGTTACAAAAACCACTGACGAGAATGGTCAGACCTGGCTCACCTCCGGTTTGGGCTGCATGATGGCCTATGCCGCCAAAGACGGTAAGTTTGGCTTCCAAGTGTTCAAGTCGGGCGAGCAAGAGAATGTCACTATCACCCTCAACCATGAGGAAGGCACTGAAGAAGTCTTCGAATTCGACATAGTGCCGCCTGCACCGACTAGCGTCTTGCCCGAGGTGACGGTCGAGATGCGTGCCGAAAACGACCGCCGCATAGCCTTTGAAGACTCGCTGCGCAACGCCTACATCGCCGAATGCAAGAAAGTTCAGATGGAAGAGATTATGAATACGGGCAACAAAAAGCTTTGCAGCATCTACGAAAAGACCTGGGGCAACTACCAAACCATCGCCGATTTCGTGAAATACGCCCAAGGCAAAAGCCAAGAGATCAAAGCTGTAGAGCTGCTCAGCAACATCTCCGACAAAGACTTGCGCGATGTCAGCCTCGAAGTGCTCAAAGACCATCTCGACAACACGCCTGGTCTCGAGCAATCCATCATTTCCATGCCGCCTGAGCTCTATGCGCAATACATCCTCAGCCCTAGAGTGAGCAATGAAATGATTGTGCCTTACCGCAAAACCCTTTCCGAGTTCTTCCCCGAAGCGGAAAGACGGCAATACCATGACAATCCTGCCTTATTGGTCGATTGGGTGAAAAAGAACATACAAGCCGACGATAATCTAGCTTTACAGCGCATTCCCATTTCACCTTTGGGTGTGCTGAAAGCCCGCAAGGCCGACCGCCATTCCCGTGACATCTTCTTCGTCAGCATAGCACGCAGCTTGGGCATCGCGGCACAAATCAACCCAGTGAATGGCAACGTGCAATACTTCGGCAAGGAATGGACCAATGTGGACTTTGAAGCTGCCGAACCTGGCAGCACCGCAGTGGGATATCTGGACATCCAATACTACCCCATCGCTTCCGTCGCCGACCCGAAATACTACACGCATTTCAGCATCAAGAAGTTTGACGGCCAGAGCTTCCGCCTCTTGGCCTATGATGCCAAAGATCCTGGCATTGACGACGGTATGATGCTCTCCTCCTTCGAACATCCCACACCTTTGGATGAAGGCTATTACATCCTTACGGCAGGCACGCGCTTGGATGACGGCACCGCCCTGACCCACAGCGAGTTTTTCACCATCAAGGCGGGTGAGACCACGCAAGTGAACCTCGTTTTGCGTCAACCCGATAACGAGCTTCATGTCATCGGCAGTTACTATGCCGACAGCAAATACACCGACCCCGAGACGGGAGAAAAAGGCAACCCTAAACAAATCATCAAAGACAGCTATTTTATCCTCGGTTATTTGGACCAAGGCAGCGAGCCCACCACACATGCGATGCAAGACATCGCCGCCTTCCGCAAGGACTTTGAGGGAAACAATCTGCCAATGATTTTCATCTTCAGCAGCAAAGAGGACTACGATAAGTTTAAGCTGAAAAACTTCAGCGAGTTGCCTGAAGGTATCGTTTACGGCCTTGATGAAGGAGAGATACGCAATGAAATCGTTGATGGTCTGCACCTCAACACCGATATCCGCCCCATCTTCCTCATTGCCAACGCTAACAGCGAAGTGGTGTTTGTGAAGCAGGGCTACACGATTGGCTTGGGCGAGCAGATGCTGAAGGTGATGGCGAAACTATAATATCACCATCCAAATTACACATAAAGCCTCGACAAACTTGTTGCCGAGGCTTTATCATTCAGTAAACTATCGCTTACAACTTCCTAGCGACTTCCTTCTCCGTATAACCCTCGATAATGTCGCCGACCTTGATGTCGTTGAAGTTTTCGATGTTCAAGCCACAGTCCATACCGGCACTGACTTCCTTCACATCGTCCTTGTACCGCTTCAAGGAGCCGAGCACGCCCGTGTAGATGACGATACCGTCGCGGATGACACGGATCTTGGTGTTGCGGGTGACCTTGCCGTCCAAGACCATACAGCCGGCGATGGTGCCGACCTTGCTGATCTTGAAGGTCTCACGGATTTCGAGGTTGCAGGTGACCACCTCCTCGATTTCGGGAGCCAACATACCTTCGATAGCGGCCTTGATTTCTTCGATGGCGGTGTAAATGATGGAGTAAAGGCGGATGTCAATCTTCTCATTTTCAGCCATCTTACGCGCTTGTGCCGTAGGACGTACATTGAAGCCCACGATGATAGCATTGGAAGCCGAAGCCAACATCACATCCGACTCGCTGATGGCACCCACCGACTTGTGAATGACATTGACCTGCACCTCCTCGGTGGAGAGCTTCAGCAAGCTGTCGGCCAGAGCCTCAACGGAGCCGTCCACGTCGGCTTTGACGATGATGTTAAGCTCCTTGAAGTCGCCGATAGCGATACGACGGCCGATTTCGTCCAAGGTGATGTGCGGGCTGGTGCGGCGCGTCTGTTCGCGTTGCAACTGCTCACGACGGTTGGCAATGGCTTTCACCTCACGCTCATCGGTCATCACATTGAAGGCATCACCCGGCATGGGTGCGCCATTCAGACCTAGCAACAACACCGGCACCGAAGGACCAGCCTCCTTGACAGGACGGTTGTGGTCATCGAACATGGCCTTCACCTTACCGAAGGTGGTACCAGCGAGCACCATATCACCAATCTTCAGGGTGCCGTTCTGCACCAGGATCTTGGCCACATAGCCACGGCCTTTGTCCAAAGCGGACTCGATGACCGTGCCTTTGGCCAGACGGTTCGGGTTAGCCTTCAAGTCGAGGAACTCGGCCTCAAGCAACACCTTTTCAAGCAGTGCATCAACGTTCAAACCAATCTTAGCGGCGATTTCCTGGTCTTGGTACTTACCGCCCCAGCTCTCAACGAGGATGTTCATGTTGGCCAACTGCTCACGGATCTTGTCGGGGTTGGCGGTGGGCTTATCGATCTTATTCAGAGCAAAGACGATAGGCACGCCAGCGGCCTGTGCATGGTTGATAGCCTCGACGGTCTGCGGCATCACGCTGTCGTCGGTAGCAATGACGATGATGGCGACGTCGGTGATCTTGGCACCACGGGCACGCATGGCCGTGAAGGCTTCGTGACCAGGGGTATCCAAGAAGGTAATCTTTTTGCCGCTTTCGGTGGTCACCTCATAGGCACCGATGTGTTGGGTGATACCACCTGCCTCACCAGCCACCACGTTAGTATTACGGATATAGTCCAAAAGCTTGGTCTTACCATGGTCGACGTGACCCATGACGGTGACGACGGGAGCTCGTGGAACAAGATCTTCTTCACGGTCAACCTCATCTGTCTCAGCAATAGCTTCCTGCACATCGGCACTCACGAAGTCGACTTGGAAGCCAAATTCTTCGGCAACGACAGAAAGTGCCTCAGCATCAAGACGTTGGTTAATAGAAACTGGCATACCTAAGCTCATGCAGGTGCCGATAACCTTTACGACGGGTACATTCATCATGGTAGCCAACTCATTGGCAGTGACGAACTCCGTCACTTTAAGGACCTTCTTATCCTCTTCCTGACGCATCATCTCCTCCATCATGCTGCCCGCCACTGCCTGACGTTTCTCGCGACGGTGCTTGGAGGTCTTCGACTTGCCCATAGGAGCGAGGCGTGCCAAAGTGTCCTTGATCTGCTTAGAGATTTCCTCTTCGCTCAGTTCAGGTTTCTCCTCACGCTTCGATTTCTTATCCTTTTTGCTCAGTTTTGCATTATCTTTCGAGCCTTTCTTACCACCTTGATCAGCAGGTTTCTGACCCTTGCCTTGTTTGTTGCCTTCCTGCTTCTTTCCGCCAGCGTTCACATTTGGACCAGTCGGGTTCTCCGATGAACCTTCAGGTTTGCCACCCATAATGCGTTTGCGTTTCTTTTTCTTTGATTCACTAGGCTTGCCGCTTTTCTTCTCCACAGGCAATTCCAAAGTGCCCAAAACAGTGGGACCCGTTAACTTTGGAGCTTCCAATTTAATCACCCTTGGCTCGACAGGCTTTTCTTCTTTAGGAGTGGCAGCCTTGGCGGGCTCTTCCTTCTTTTTCTCCACAGGTTTTTGCTGTTGTTGAGGCTTTTCCTGTTTCTTTTCCTGAGGCTGGACAGGCTGTTTTTCAGGCTTTTTCTCTGGTTTCTTTTCCTGTTTCTTCTCCTGACGAGGTTTTGGCGTAAGGTCAATCTTCCCGACAATATTCAACGAGATGCCCGTAGGGTTGTCTTCCTTCTTTTCAGGCTCAACCATTACAGGTTCCTTCTTCTCAGGCTCAACTTCAACTTCTTGCTTCGGAGTTTCTTCCTTGACTTCTACCTTTTCCGGCTCAGCAACTACAGGCTTTGTCGTCTTTTTTGTCGGCGATGATATTGTGGTCGTGCGGATAATCACCTCTTCATGGTCTTCCTCATCGACGTTTTTTTGCGATTGCAATGCCGAATCAACGGAAACACTACCACCCTTGTAAGAGAGGTTACCCAACTTCATAGCCTCATTCTTCACTTCCTTTTCGCCCTGGTATTCCTTCACGAGCAGCGCATACATATCTGCCGTGAGTTTCGTGTTGGGAGAGGAATCCACCTGAAATCCCTTTTTGGTAAGGAATTCCACAATGGTGTCCTTTCCCACATTGAATTCTTTTGCCGCTTTAGACAATCGAATTGAAAAATTAGTTTCTTCGGACATAGTTTCTTCTCTTTGTTTCTCGTTTATATTTACTGCCTTGGCATCATTCGGCATCTTGTTCAAATTCGGCTTTCAGGATGCGGAACACATCCTTGACGGTCTCAATTTCAAGGTCGGCACGGTTAGCCACCTCCTCAGGGGTGTACGACAACACAGCCTTGGCCGTATCGCAACCCATACGGATGAGTGAGTCAATGACCCACTGATCGATTTCGTCGGAGAACTCTTGCAGGTCAACATCCTCTTCAGCGTTGTCGGCCTCACTGTTGCGGTAAACATCAATCTCATAGCCTGTCAGCTTACCGGCAAGTTTGATGTTGTAGCCGCCCTTACCAATAGCGAGGCTGATTTGGTCGTTCTCCATATACACATTGGCCATCGTGTTGTCGCTGCTCAATACAATGTTCGTAATCTTAGCAGGGCTAAGGGCACGAGTAATGAGCAGAATGGGGTTGGTGGTCCAAGGAATGACATCGATGTTCTCGTTGCGCAATTCGCGGACGATACCGTGAATACGTGTTCCTTTCATACCCACACAAGCACCGACAGGGTCAATGCGGTCATCGTATGACTCAACGGCAATCTTGGCACGCTGACCAGGTTCACGGACAATCTTCTTGATGGTGATGAGGCCATCGTAAATCTCAGGCACCTCAGCCTCAAGCAAACGCTGCAAGAAAATTTCGGAAGTACGCGACAGAGTGACCACCGGCGAACCGTTAATGCTCTCCACACTCTTCACGATGGCACGGATGGTGTCACCTTTACTATATTTATCAGCAGGAATCTGTTCCGCCTTGGGCAGAATCAATTCGATATTCTCATCATCGACGACCACGATTTCGCGTTTCCACACATGTGCCACCTCAGCTGTGATAATCTCACCGACTTTCTCCTTGTACTTCTGGAAGATGTTTTCCTTCTCATACTCAGAAACTTTAGTCTGAAGGTTCTGGCGCAGCGCAAGGATATCGCGGCGACCGAAGCTCTCAATACGCAACTCTTCGTTCACTTCCTCTCCCACCTCAAAATCGGGTTCAATCTTGATGGCATCCGACAGCTTGATTTCGCGCAACGGGTCGGTCAATTTGTCGTCTTCCACTACTGTACGATTGTGGTAGATTTCGAAATCACCCTTGTCGACATTGACGATAATGTCGATGAAATCGTTGGTGTCTGTGTCGAACTTCTTGTTCAACATACCACGGAACACATCCTCGATGATGCGCATCATAGCTTCACGGTCGATGTTCTTGAATTCCTTGAATTCCGAAAAAGTTTCTACTAATTTGTAGTTGTCCATTTTTATATTGTTGATTTAATATTCAAAGTTTTAAAATTCAAAGATTTAAAAGATTATTGCGGGTTTGATTTCCACTTTTTTGCGTTCAAAGAACAAATTGACGGGTTCCTCAGCGGGTTTCTTCTTGGTAGCTTTCTTGGGTGCGGGAGCAAATTCCACCTTTTCGGCATCAAAACCCACCAACTTGCCTTGCATCTTGCCCATTTCTTTCGTCTTCACCTCCACGTCCTTGCCTACATATTTCTGCAACTGACGGTCCAGCTTCAAGGCACCCGAGAGCCCCCATGAGAGCACACTCAGCTCGTAGTCTTCAACATCGCGGTCGAGTTTCTCATTGATGTAACGGCTCAACTCGGCACAATGGTCAATGTTGACGGCTGTGTCGGAATCGACGTAGACCTCAATCACGTTGTTGGGCTTTACCTTCACTTCCACGAGGAAGCGGTCGGTGTTGGCGAGGGCTTCTTCGCAGAGGGTTGCTACTTGTTCTTTGTTAATCATTTGAAATTCAAAGATTTAAAATTCAAAATTTAAAATTCCAACTTCAAATAAAAAAACCTGTTACTCAAAGTAGCAGGTTTTTTCTTCCACCTCAAGTTGTCGAGCAAGGATTCGAACCTTGACAGGCAGAACCAAAATCTGCAGTGCTGCCATTACACCACTCGACATCATTCGTTCCCGAATGCGGCTGCAAAAGTACAACTAATTTCGTTACGTGCAAGCGTTTTTTTCATTTTTTTTCAAAAAAGATGATTTCGCACACTACGAAAAACCTTTTTGTCGTTTTTCAAATCGGTCAAAGCCAAAAAACAGTATCTTTGCAGTTTGGCAAAGGCCAAAAACGGTTGAAAATCAACAAATAGCTTTTATATCATTATGACTTTCAAAAGGTTAAACAACATTACAGGATGGTTGGCAGGCATCATCGCCACCATCGTGTATTTCCTCACGCTTGAGCCCACCGTGAGCTGGTGGGACTGTGGTGAGTACATTTCAACGGCTTACAAACTGCAAGTGGGTCACCCCCCTGGGGCGCCTTTGTTCCAGATGATTGGGCGTTTCTTCACGCTCTTTGCAGGCGGCGACGTCACCAAGGTGGCCATAATGGTCAACGTAATGTCGGCCATCTGTAGCGGCCTCACCATCGTCTTCCTTTTCTGGACCATCACCTTAATGGCCCGCAAAGTGTGGATGAAGGAAGGCGAAGATGCCCCTTGGGTAAATAAAATAGGTGTGCTGCTGGCTGGCTTTGTCGGCGCAGTGGCCTACACCTTCACCGAATCGTTCTGGTTCAACGCCGTGGAAGGCGAAGTGTACGCCATGTCATCGTTCTTCACCGCAGTTACTTTCTGGGCCATCCTGAAATGGGAGCAAGTAGCCGACGACCCGAAGAGTTTCCGATGGTTTATCTTCATCGCTTTCCTTGTCGGTCTGTCCATCGGTGTCCATCTGCTCAACTTGTTGTGCGTGCCCGCCATCGTGTATGTGGTTTATTTCAAGAAATGGAAAAAGACTTCGGTTGGAGGCTTCGTGCTGGCTGGCGTGGTTTCATTAGTGCTGCTGTGGTTCCTCAATATGTTCCTCGTGCCGCAAATCATCAACTTGGCTGGCAAGACAGAGCTGTTTTTCGTGAATACGCTCGGCGCACCGTTCAACCTCGGCTCCATCGTGTATTTTGCCGTTATCATCGGCCTCATCATCTGGGGACTTTGGTACACGGCCAAACGCGGCAAGGTGATTTGGAACACCGCCATCCTCGCCTTCATGTTCATCTTGATTGGCTATTCTTCTTTCTTTATGCTGATTATCCGCGCCAACACCAACCCGCCCATCAACGAGAACGAGCCCAAGGAAGCCCTTTCGATGCTTTCTTATATCAACCGCGACCAATATGGTAGTTGGCCTTTGCTTTACGGCCCTTACTACAACGCACCCATTACCGACTTGAAAGATGGTACCCCAATATATGTCAAGGACAAGGAGTTAGGTCGTTATGTCATCACCGACGACAATAAACGTAGCGTTCCAGAGTATCCCCGTGAGATGAAGACACTCTTCCCTCGTATGTGGAGCACTCAAAGAGGCACACACTCTGAGATGTATGAAAGCTACCGCAAAAACGCTAATGGTGCCATTGTGGGCGAGACCCTTCATTTCAGAAATTTACGCGGACAGGAAGTTACCGTAAGCAAGCCCACATTCGGACAAAATCTGAAGTTCTTCATCAACTACCAGTGCAATTGGATGTATTGGCGTTACTTTATGTGGAATTTCGTGGGTCGTCAAAACGACATTGAAAGCCAAGGCGAACTCAATCACGGCAACTGGCTCAGCGGCATCAGCTTCATCGACAATGCGCGACTCGGAGACCAGGACAACATCCCTGCCTGCTTGCAAAACCCAGGACGAACCACCTATTATTTCCTTCCCCTCATCCTCGGTCTTATCGGCCTTTTCTGGCTGCTCAAGAACGACTTGAAGCAGAGCTGGATCATCTTCTTGCTCTTCTTTATGACGGGTTTAGCCATCATTATCTACCTGAACCAAACGCCTCAACAACCTCGTGAACGTGACTACAGCTATGCCGGCTCGTTTTATGCCTTCGCCATCTGGATTGGCTTTGGCGTCATCGCCATCGTTGACTGGATTAACAAGTTAACCAAAAAAAGCAGTTTGATTACCACCATAGCTGTCGGATTGGCCTGCTTCCTTGCTGTGCCTTGCGTTTTGGCCTCCAATGGCTGGAAAGAACACAACCGTTCGGGCAAGACCTCTGCCCGCGATTGGGCAAAG
The DNA here is from genome assembly GCA_946405575.1 of uncultured Bacteroidales bacterium. GTDB lineage: Bacteria > Bacteroidota > Bacteroidia > Bacteroidales > F082 > Limimorpha. Next base: position 45,286 of record CAMJHP010000007.1, read on the forward strand.
AACTATCTCGCGCAACTGCCACCTAATGCCGTCATTTTCACCAGAGGCGACAACGACACCTTCCCATTGTGGTACGTGCAGGAGGTGGAGGGCTTCCGTACTGATGTGCGTGTATGCAACTATATGCTTTCGAGTGGTTATTGGTATGTTCACCAGATGGGTCGCAAAGTTTACAACTCTGAGAAGCTTCCACTCACTTTAAGTCAGAAAGAATATGACAACGGCATCAATGAGTCAATGATTGTCGAGGAGGAAGATTACTTCAAGGGCAAGCAGGTGGAGTTAAAGCAAGTCATCGACTTCATCCACAATCCCAAGGCAGTGAGGCGCTATGCGGGTGGCTCCTATAAATATGTGCCCTGCCGCAAGGTGAAACTCACTGTTGATAAAGAAGCTTGCATCCGCAATGGCATCGTACCCGAGAGTATGCAAGACCGAATTGTCGATGAAATCACTTGGGAAATCAAAGACGATTACATCTACAAAAACGCCCTTATGCTGTTGGATTTCTTTGCCACCAACAATTGGGAACGTCCTGTGTATTTCACCTCGTTCAGTGATATGTCGAAGGTGCTCGGCATCGATAAATACCTTCACATGGAGGGCTTGGCCTATCGTTTCATCCCCGTTGAAGCCGAAGATTATGTCAAAGCCTATCGGGGTGGCGTTAACCGTGATGGCAGCTTTGACCTCTTGGTCACTAAGGCCAACGAAGGCATCACCAACTGGGGCAGCCTGAACCAAGAAGGTGTGGTGCCCGACCGCGAGAGTGTACGCAATATGAGTTATGCCCAACTGGCTTACTCACGCTTGGCACAGAGTTTGGTCAACCACGGCCAATTCGACTCCGCTGTCATCGTGATGGATAAGTATCAAGAGTTCTTCCCCAACGAGAAATTCCCAGCCGAAATCCACACCTATCAGTTCCCCGAGATGTACTATATCTCAGGTGCCACCGAAAAAGGCGATGTCTATTTGACGAACCTGGTGAACAACTTTTGTGACAAAATAAAGTACTATGGCAATATGAAGCCCAAATTCAGAGACTACTATGAGGACGAAATTGGCGAAGGTATGAGCTTGCTCAAGCACTTCAGCGATGTGGCCAAGAAATATGAGCGCACCGAACTTGCGCAACAGATTTCCGACCAAATGACACAATTCCTTTCCTTGTACTATATGGAATAAGGCTTTGCCTATGCCTTAAAAGAAAACCAGCGTTCGAGCTATTCGGACGCTGGTTTTTTTGGATTTTGTTTTCTAAAATTCAGCCTTGGTTTTCCACCTTTTTCCGCTGCACAAAACTCCAAATAATCATCGCAATGCCAATAACGACAAAAGGAATGCTAAGCCATTGTCCCATATCGAAAGTCATGTTGCGCTCGAATTCGACTTGGACGTTTTTCAGGAACTCGATGAAGATGCGTGAGCCGAAGATGATGACGAGGAAGGTGCCGAACATCAGTCCAGGCTGTTTGATGCCAAGGTCACGCTTGTAGTACATCCACAAGAGGATACTCATCGCAACCAGACAGAAAAAAGCCTCATAAAGTCCCGTTGGATGGCAGGGCAGCCACTCACTCGACGGACAAGGTGCATCCCAAGCATTGCAAGCCGTGTAGTTGTCAACAGTGCCGCAGAACTGTTCCGAACCACGCAAAAAAACGAAACCCCACGGTAGTGAAGTCGGAGTGCCATAAATCTCATGGTTCATTACATTGCCCACACGAATCAATGCTCCAACGAAGCACACCGCCACCACAACGCGGTCGAGAATCCAAATATAGTTGATATGTTGAAGGTTGTCTTTCTCCTTTTTCGATTTGTTATAACTTCGCACATAAAACCACAATCCAATCAAGATACCAATGGCACCACCATGGCTGGCAAGACCGCCTTCCCATACTGCCAGCATCTTCAATGGATGCGATAGATAATAGTCAGGCTCATAAAACAAGCAATGACCGAGACGAGCTCCCACAACAGTGAAAATCAGCATATAAATCAACAATTTATCTAACGATTCGTCTGTCATCTTTTCTTTTCGATAGATACGTCTCATAATGAAATAACCGATGAGGAAACCCAAGGCCCATAAGAGGCCGTACCAACGAATTTGCAAGGACCCCAAGTGAATCAAGACAGGGTCGACGTTCCAAGTGATATAGTTTAGCAACATGATTTTGAAATTTGGCGCAAATGTAGGAATATTTGTTGATTGTTGACCGTTTAATTGTCAAGTAAATGGGGATAATTAGTTCACATATTCTGACAATGACTTGTGACAACGACTATAGTAGCTCATTTCGAAGTGAAAGCGGTTATAGCCAATGGTCATAAGACATTCTGCTAATACGAAAACAATTTATGCCCAATTAATGGTTGTAGCGGCTTGATGATGAAAAATCAAATTCTCTGGATATCTGCACCCAAAGCATTCAGCCTTTTGTCAATATACTGATAGCCACGTTCAATTTGGTCACTGTTGTCGATGATGCTAGTGCCTTCAGCGGAAAGTGCGGCAATGAGCAGGGCAACACCAGCGCGGATGTCGGGTGAGGCCATACGGATGCCGCGAAGCGCATGGGCTTTGTCGAGACCGATGACATTGGCACGGTGTGGGTCGCAAAGGATGATTTGAGCTCCCATATCAATGAGCTTGTCGACAAAAAACAGACGACTTTCAAACATCTTCTGGTGGATGAGCACGGTGCCTTTGGCCTGGGTAGCCACCACAAGCACAATGCTGATGAGGTCAGGCGTGAAGCCAGGCCAGGGGGCATCTGCAATGGTAAGGATGCTTCCGTCCATAAAAGTCTGCACCTCATAGTGTTCTTGGGCAGGGATGAAAATGTCGTCACCACGATAGTGCATTTGTATTCCCAGTTTGCTGAATACGTCAGGGATGATGCCCAATTGTTTGACACCCGCATTTTTGATGGAAATTTCGCTGCCGGTCATTGCGGCCATACCGATGAAACTGCCTACCTCAATCATATCGGCCAAAAGGGTGTGGTCAGTGCCGTGCAAACTGCTTACCCCATTGATGGTCAATAGATTGGAACCAACACCTTTGATATCGGCACCCATATTGTTGAGCATGGTGCAGAGTTGCACAAGATACGGCTCGCAAGCGGCATTGAAAATGGTGGTGGTGCCTTGAGCCATTACAGCAGCCATAACAATGTTGGCCGTACCGGTAACTGAGGCCTCATCAAGTAGCATATAACAGCCTTTTAGCCCGCCTTTTTGAACTCCTACCTTATAGGTGTCAAAATCAAAGATGGCACCAAGTTTCTGTAAGCCTATGACATGGGTGTCTAAACGACGGCGACCAATCTTGTCGCCACCTGGTTTAGGCATATAGGCCTTACCGAAACGGGCAATCATCGGGCCAGTCATCATTACACTGCCTCTAAGTTTCGATGCAGTGCTTTGGTATGCATCTTTGTCAAAATAGCTAAAGTTGATGGATTTGGCTTGTAGAATAATGTCGTGTCTTGTGGGACGCTCAATGCTAACACCCATACCTTCCAAAAGGGCAATCAGATTGTTGATGTCCAATATGTCAGGTAGGTTGTGGATGGAGACTTTCTCATCAGTAAGCAGACACGCACAAAGAATTTGCATAGCCTCGTTCTTTGCGCCCTGTGGGGTAATTTCACCTTGAAGCTTACAGCCGCCTTTGATTTTGAGTGATGCCATTTTAATGCTGAATTAGGAATGTTGAATTAGGAATGCAAAATGATTAACGCATTCCTAATTCAGCATCCATCCTGTAATATTAAAGTTTTCCAAGTTCCTGCATACGTTTTTTGTAGGCCGGATTGTTTGGGTTGTTCATATTGGCCTTAAGATTCGGCACTTTCTTTTTCTTCTTCTTGCCTTGTTGCGGTTGCTGCTTGGGCATCAGTGGCTTGCCAGGCATCTCACCCGTAGTGTTAAGCTTAGTCTCTTCGGCAATGACAAGTTTTCCACCGCTAATCGTCCTCAGGTCGTCTATGATGACTTGGTCGTTAACCACATTCTTATTCCATTCCAAGTAGTTGCGTTTCATCTGACCAGCCAAAGAAAAAGCGAGGGCTTCGCGCACTTCATCGTTAGGCTCTTTTGAAGCGGCCTCAATCATTTTGATGAGATATTGTCCATAATGCCCATATTTTATATCATTATTCTGATAACCAATATGTTGTGGTTTACTCTGCTGCTCCACAGGGGTGGGCGGCGCGTAAGGGCTGTCCACATCAAGGTCATAGCCCGAAATCATACAGAGATGATCCCACAATTTGTGTTCATAATCACTCGACTCCTTGATTTGTGGGTTCATCTGTACCATCACACTGATGATATATTTTGCGGCCTCAGTCCGCTGCACACGGTCTTCGATTTCTGGCAACTTCTTAATCATTTCCTGAATGCAACGACCATATTCCGAAATGACTATCTGCTCTTTTTCTGTATTGTATGTCAATCCAGCTTTTTTCATCTTGATTCAATTTTGGTGCAAAGGTACATATTTTTCGGATAATGCAACAACAAAAAAGCACGTACCAATGACACACCCATTTAGAATAAGTGACTATTCAAAATTAAAGTTCGTATTTGTTTTGTTTTCGATCATGACCATCGACTATGACTGCTTTTATTTGGTACAGAAACTTTTGGCTTCAGTAAAGCAGTCATTGTCACAAATCATAGTATGAATGATTTGCGTTCTATATGTAGACTAAATTTGCTCACTCACTTAAGACACAAAACCGTTCAATTTATTCTTGTCTTTACGAGTCCATCCTACTGTCTTTCCACTTAATCCGTGAAACTATAGAATATTTACCCTGCAATATTACACTGTCATTTCAATATCGCCAATCGCGCAAATTTCAGCATCAGCATTTTCACTCCAGCGTGGTCGAAATGCACCGAGGCCTTTTTGTTCGCCCCTGCGCCCTCAATACTTAATATAGTGCCGGCACCGAATTTGGAATGCATTACTCGCATACCTTCTTGCAAAAGATCAGGGTTGGAGGGTTCCAAATTCTGATGCGGAGCAGAGGACTGGCGGGCGGGCTGACTGACGGTTGGTTTTGTCGAGGGCTCGTTCGGGAGGTTGCGAAAGCCGTGCTGCTCTGGTTCATTGATGCGTCTTCCAAAAGGTCTCCCCACCATTGTAGAAGTGCCTCTAAAAGAAGCCTTTTGTGTCTGTTCAATAAGGCTGGAATCAATCTCGTCAACAAAGCGTGAACGCTCGCTTAAGGTGAGGTTACCATAACGGTAACGCTGCTCGGCATAACTTAAGGTAAGCTTGGTCATGGCACGTGTGATGGCCACATAGAAAAGGCGGCGCTCTTCCTCCAGCTCTTCTCGTGTGCTGAGACTGAGTATGCCCGGAAACAGATTCTCTTCCATACCCACGACATACACGTATGGGAATTCCAAACCCTTTGCAGAGTGGATGGTCATCAAACTGACGTAGTCGTCATTAGGATTGTCCTTTTTCATCTCACTATCAGTGAGTAATGCAACATCTTCCATAAATTGCACCAAATCGACACGGGCGGTTTCTCCAGTGGTCTCGTCCACTTGACGGTCACTGAACTCCATAATTGCGTTGAGCAATTCTTCCACGTTCTCGACCCTCGAAACGCCCTCTGGCGAGTCATCTTCTTTCAAGACTTTGATGAGTCCAATGGTGTTTGTGATATGTTTTGCCAGCTCGAAAGCGTTCATTTTGGCTTGCAGACTCTGGAAACTTTTGATCATTACCATAAAGTCGCGAAACTTATTAACTGTTCCCATATTGAAGTCTTGTGGAAACACGTTGTTTTCCAAACACTTCCAGATGCTCGTACGTTGCTCATTGGCGGTGACCATCATACGCTCGACACTAGTCTTGCCAATGCCACGAACGGGGTAGTTGATAATGCGAAGCAAGGCTTGTTCATCCTCAGGATTGATGACGATGCGGAAATAGGCCAAAAGGTCTTTGATTTCCTTGCGGTCATAGAACGAAAGGCCTCCATATATTTTATAGGGGATATTCTGCTTGCGTAGTGCTTCTTCTATTGAACGGCTTTGGGCATTGGTGCGGTATAGGATGGCAAAGCTATTGTTGGGTAGGTGGCGTGTCATTTTGTAGCCGAAGATGCTATTGGCCACCATAGTGCCTTCTTCGGTGTCGTTATTGGCATGGATAAGGCTGATGAGCTCACCTTTTTCCTTGTCGCTCCACACCTTTTTCTTAATTTGGTCCTTGTTGTGCGCGATGACACTATTTGAGGCATTGACGATATTTTGAGTGGAGCGATAGTTTTGCTCCAATCTAATCAGTTTATAATCAGGATAGTCGTTCTTGAAATTGAGGATATTTTGGATATTGGCACCTCGGAAGGCATAAATGCTTTGTGCATCATCGCCAACCACACAAATATTCTCAAACAAAGCTGCAATGCGCTTCACTATGAGGTATTGTGCGAAATTTGTGTCTTGATACTCGTCGACGAGAATGAACTTGAAGCGGTTTTGGTATTTATATAGCACGTCGGGGTTGTCACGCAACAGAATATTGGTGAAGTAAAGGATGTCATCGAAATCCATAGCGTTGGCACGATGTAATCGTTCGTTGTAGAGTTTAAACAGCTGCGCGATGAGAGGTTTGTTGGCCTTGCGGTCAGCTTCCTGAATTTCGGGGTTGTTGGCATAGTCCTCTGGTGAAAAAAGACTTGACTTGGCTGAAGAGATACGAGACAGCACCTGCTTTGGCGGATACACCTTGGTATCTAGGCTTAGGTCCTTGAGTATCTGCGTGATGAGTGCTTTTGAGTCATCGGTGTCATAGATGGAGAAATTCGAAGTAAAGCCGATTTTCTCTGCCTCAATACGCAGGATGCGGGCAAAGATGGAGTGGAAAGTGCCCATCCAAACGTTGCGCGCTTCACTTGCATTGACGAGTTGCATAATGCGTTCCTTCATCTCGTGGGCAGCCTTGTTGGTGAAGGTAAGGGCCATAATGCTGAAAGGGTCAACGCCCTCCTGAATCATATAAGCGACGCGGTATGTGAGAGCTCGAGTCTTGCCCGATCCGGCACCAGCAATCACCATCACGGGACCTTCAATTGTCGTAACAGCCTCTCTTTGAGGATCGTTAAGGTCTTTTAATAAGTCAATCATAGAGGATGGGTTTGAGTTGCAAAGGTAATAAAAAAGTTCCGAATCATTTAAGCGGCACTATATTATTCACCCTTTTTCTCTTCCCAGTGTTCCCGTGTCTCCTCGAAATATTCATCCGCGCGGTGGTAGGCGGTCAGTGCTATGTCGGTGGCGGTTTCTGTGGCTTTTTGTTTGGCTTGGTCCAAGCCAGAATTGATTAGGCTAGCAAAGCTATCGTGATGTCCTTTAGTCAACCAAAGAAGCCCTCTGCTAATGAGCGAAAAACCGCGTTCGTCTTCGCCATAATCTGAATAGTCTTTAAAGTTGCTTTCGTTGTATTGGGCGAAGGCAAAGATGGCATTTGCACGATAGTCAATCAAGTCAAAGACGGGCTCTTCTGAGAACGATGTCGGGATTGTGATTTGTGTTTCCTTGGCTTCCACAGGCTGCAAACTCTCCAATAGGGTTATTGGGGTTCTAACGTCTTTTGGCTGTTTCGAGACTTCAGTTTGCGGCATTTTGAAACTGATTGTGCGAGGTGCCAGCGTAAGGCCTCCTTCTAAGGTGGTCAATTGCGAGGGAAGAATGGGCTTCAGTTCGGCAACGGGTTCTACTATGGGTAATGATTTCTGGGGCCACAATCCAATGGTGAGCAACAGCCCAGCGACAGCGGCAACCGAGGCGATTTTTACATATAGTGGGGTGACGATTGCTTTTTTCTTCAAGTTTTCCTTGTCGTCATAGACCAACGCAGGAGCCTCCAAATGAGGAAGTTTCTCGGTAAGTCCGTTCCAATCCAGGCCTTGTGCCTCAACGAACGCTTTCAGTTGCTTCGCCTCGTCGTGGCTAAGGTTGCCCTCCATATAATCCAGAAGGTAGGCCTCGTAGTTGTCGGTGTTGATATTTGATTTCATGGCTCGTCGTCGATGAGGTTATCGATGCTTTTCAGTTTGTTTTTCAGTGTGGTGCGAGCGCGAAAGATATTAACCTTTACTTGCGCCTCGCTCATCCCTGTGATGTCGCCGATTTCTTTGTAGCTGTAACCTTCATAGTCACGCAGTATGATAGCGCTACGTTGCATTTCGGGCAGAGAGGCCACAACATTATGCAGAATATCGTTGACATCTGGGTAAGGGCTTTGCGTGGTTTTTGCCTCGGTGGACAAAGGCTCTTCCATGCTGGCAAAGTGTAGTTTGTGCCTGACTTCATCAATTATGGCGTGGTGCGCGGTGGTGAAGAGGTAGGATTTCGCCTTCGCAAAATCAATCGTCTTGACTCTTTCCCAAACGCGCGCAAAGCTTTCCTGCACCACATCCTCAGCCTGCTCGCGGTTGCGGAGGCTCGAGAACGCGAAGCGGAAAAGCCGGTCGGCATATTGCTCCACGCACTTGTTGTACTGACTTCTGTCCATCTTTTCGAATGTAATACGAAAATTTGGCGAAAAAGTTACACTATGATGATTGTTTTTTTCGACTATGGCCAATGACTCTTGGCCTATGTCTGCCTCAATGCGAAGGCGAGCCATAGGTATTAAGATTAATAAACCATTGGCAATCAATTAAGTAACTAGAAAAATCAATCTATCTTAATCACAACAGTTACTTAAACACGAATTACCTTGTATAAAGTATGGAATCAAGATTATCACATTTTTTAGAATTCCGAAGTGAAATGGAATTGGATATCAGGATATTTCTCCATAGCCATCTGAAGGGCGTAAGGCGACTCCGCCAAGAAGACATCTCTCCCCTCTTTATCCTCTGCGAGGTTTAAGCCCTTACGCATCTTGAAATCTGCAAGTTGTGCTTCATTTTCGCTAGTTATCCAAGCGGTTTTATAGAGTGAAATAGGCTCATAACGACAAGAGGCATTATACTCATGCAGAAGTCGATATTGGATTACTTCAAACTGCAATTCACCCACAGTACCAATGATTTTACGTCCCGTCATCTTACCAGTGAAGAGCTGAGCCACACCTTCATCGGTCAACTGCTCCAAGCCCTTGTTCAACTGTTTCGACTTCATTGGATCAGCATTCTCCACATAGCGGAACTGCTCAGGCGAGAAACTTGGTATTCCTTTATAATTAAGGATTTCTCCTTCAGTCAAAGTGTCTCCGATTTTGAAGTTGCCAGCATCGTAAAGACCCACAATATCACCCGGATAAGCCTCATCAAGGACAGACTTTTTCTGTGCCATGAAGGCGGTAGGATTGGAAAACTTCAGCTCGCGACGTTGACGCACATGAAAGTAGTTCTTATTGCGCTCAAAGCGTCCTGACACAACACGCACAAAAGCAATTCTGTCGCGGTGGTTGGGATCCATATTGGCGTGTATCTTGAACACAAAACCTGTAAACTTCTCCTCTGTCGGCTCAATATGTCGTTCCACTGTGTCACGACCAATGGGTGTAGGCGCAATTTCTATGAAACAGTCCAGCAGCTCCTTCACGCCAAAGTTGTTTAATGCCGATCCAAAGAACACGGGGCAAAGGTCACCTTTCAAATATGCCTCACGTGAAAATTTGTCGTAAACACATTGTACAAGCTCAGTTTCGTTACGCAAAGTCTCAGCATCCTCGCCTATCACTTTATCCAAGTCAGGATTGTCCAGACGATCGAAAGCAATGCCTTCGGTAATGTGCTGCTTGTCAGAATTGAAAAGATAGAGACTCTTGTCGTAAATACTGTACACACCCTTAAACTTCGGGCCCATATTGATTGGCCAACTTAACGGAGTGAGACGTATGTTGAGTTTCTGTTCAATCTCGTCCAATAACTCAAAAGCATCCTTACCAGGGCGGTCCATTTTGTTGATGAAAACAATAATAGGAGTATTCCTCATACGACATACCTCAACCAATTTCTCAGTCTGCGACTCAACACCTTTGGCAGCATCGATGACCACAATCACGCTATCAACTGCACTCAGGGTACGGAAGGTATCCTCAGCAAAGTCCTTGTGTCCAGGTGTGTCTAATATATTGATTTTTATATTCTTATAATCAAATCCCATAACAGAGGTTGCCACCGAAATACCCCTCTGCCTTTCAATTTCCATCCAGTCAGAAGTAGCAGTCTTCTTGATTTTGTTCGACTTCACGGCACCTGCCACCTGAATGGCACCACCATATAGTAGCAGTTTTTCAGTCAAAGTAGTTTTACCCGCATCTGGGTGGCTGACAATGGCGAAGGTGCGTCGCCTGTTGATTTCATCTATGAATGACATATAACTAAGGTTTCGATAAAGTGCTTAAAAAGCAAAAGCGCAGGTCTTTTGGACTTGCGCTCTTGCGGTCCGGACGAGACTCGAACTCGCGACCTCCTGCGTGACAGGCAGGCATTCTAACCAAGCTGAACTACCGGACCAGCCTGAAAAAGAACTCTATTGCTTTGCTTTGCGGTTGCAAAAATACAACCTTTTCCGAAACTGACAATGCTTTTTTGAGTTTTTTTTGCATTATTTTCTATTATATATCATATATATCTGATTTACAATAATATAAATAATCTACTTGAAAGCATATCCAACTTCAAAAGCCCCCTCCCCTACTGAATAATATGGCATACCCAAAGTCTGTGCCTGACTCACCCACTTCTCAGCCAAATAGTGAGGAACTGATCCGTCAACAATAAGCATCTTGGCATCATAACAATTCACAATTGATTGAACATCTGGATTTTGGACTCCATACACCAAGAGATAATCTACGGGCAAACGAAAATTGAGGCTTTCTTTTATTTGGAGTGAATCATCCCAAAACGCCAACAACTTTCCGTCAAAAGAGACCAAATTGCTTTTCTTGGAAAGATAACTATTTGTAAAATCCTCGTCAAAACTAAGCATCTGGGGCTGTGAAGACAGGTGTCTTTTGCTCCAAACACCTTTCAAACTATAATCAACGGTAGAAGCATCTGACATCAAAGTTGAATCCGCCAAAAGAAGATGTTCCCTGCCCCACACGAAATCGATGGCAGTATGTTTACGAAGGCTAAATACTGTCATACCTTGCTGATTCTCTGAGCTATAAATCCGAACCGTAACCGAAACCATCATAAGCATTAAAACAGACAACATAATGATGAACAAGCGACGCTTCAGTAGAATGAACATCATCAATAACAGCAATAATGCAACCAACAACAAAGCAAATTCCACATCACTGATATACAGCCCCTTAATAATTGAATATGGAATACTCTCAATTTTTGCAACCACCCAATTCATCAAATACACAGCTCCCCACACTAGATAACCGACCAATGCACTGAGATATGGAATCCACGACACCAGCAGCAAGACCATACCACTGATGACAACGATGAACGAAATAGGAGTCATAAACAGATTGCTGAGAACAAAATAAGTAGAAAATTGATTGAAATATAACAGCGTAAAGGGAATTGTCGCTACTTGTGCCGCAAGGGCGACAGTAGTGATTCCCCATATCCTATCGAGCAGTTTGTTTTTAATGACAAGCCAACTGTAAAACGGCTTTTGGAGCACCACTATTCCAATGACTGCAGAATAAGACAACAAGAACCCTATCTCGAACAAATTATTTGGATTGACGCAAAGGAGAATAAATGCTGAAGCCGCTATAGAATTGATGATGAATCCCTTGCGACGAAACAATTCACCGATGATGACGAACGAGATCATCAATGCGGAACGCAATATGGATGGCGACAATCCAGCAATAAGGGCATAAAACCAAATCACAGCCAACAACAACGCCTGCTTCAACGCCTTTTGCCATTTCTTCTGATTGAGGAATCCCAATAAAAGGGAGGCCAACAGATAAATGATGCCGACATGCATACCCGACACGCAAAGGATGTGCATTGAACCTGCTGCCACATAATTTTTTCGCACCTCGTCAGCGAGATTGTCATCGTATCCCAACAATATAGCGGCAGCCACACCAAATTCATTATCACTCAGGCCACTGCGTTGCAACGAAGTCAACAAAACATCACGAAACCAATAAGAAAAAGCATAAAGCAGAGTTGCATCGTTAGTCTGCAAATCCAGCCAGTCTTCATCTTTTAGATAGACTTGTCCTGTAATACCTTTTCGCGCAAGATACGCACAATAGTCAAACTCCTCTGGATTCATCGGAGGGGCCACCTCACGAATGGGAGCAGGAACGGCAATCAAGTCCCCATATCGCAAAGAAAAAGAAGTATCAGACTTGGCAAAATATGCCATTATCTTGCCAGAAACAGGACGGGAAGGCAAAGTGTCACAAAACTGGTACTCCAATTCCAGCACTGTCCTTATGGAGTTGGGACGCTCTGTTGGATAATCATAAACCCGTGCCACATAATAGCGCGCATCTGCCTCGAAATTGCGAAAATAGGCTCTTTGCGCCTCTGCCTTATGCACTTGAGTCAACGAATAACCCGACATAAACAGATAGCAAGCCATAACAACGCCAAAAAGCCAGTAATGCCGCTGATGCTTCAACATTAACGAAGTCATCACCGATACGGCAAGCAAAGCCAAAGCGACAGCAATTAAAGTTGTTTGCGAAGGATGAAAGGAAGAAACAAAAAAGCTGACCCAAATGCCAATGGCAAAAGGAATCAGCATCCTAACAAAAGGGTATTTGCTCCAATCAGTCATCAATTCACATTGGATTTGACGGTTCTATCTACGTTCTTCTTACACTCAGAGACTCACAAATTATACCGGCAGCCTTTTCCGACGCCCCCACATTGCCGAGTCGGTCCTTCAATTCCTCATAATCTTCAAGCAGCTGACGCTGACGCTTGCCATTGTGGAGAAGTTGATCCAATTCCTTGACCAAATTATCCTCATTCAAATCGCCTTGAACCAACTCCTTGACCACTTCCTTATCCATAATAAGGTTCACCAAAGATATATACTTCACCTTAATCATCCATTTGGCAAGGCGGTAAGAGAAGCCTGTGGCTTTATAACACACCACCTCGGGTATAGATAACAAAGCGGTCTCAAGTGTGGCAGTACCAGATGTGACCAGTGCCGCACTGGAATTCTGCAACAATTCATAAGTCTGATTCTCAACAAAAAAGACATCAGACCGTCCCATAATATCTTTATACAAAGATTTCTCCAGAGAAGAAACACCTGCAACTACAAACTGATAATCAGGGAAATGCGAAGCAACCTTAATCATCACCGGAAGTGTGCGCTTCACTTCTTGACGACGACTTCCCGGTAATAAGGCAATAATTTCGCGTCTTTCACCAAGGCTATGGCGACGTAAGAAAATCGAGCGGTTGCCAGTTCCCACCTTGGCCAATTCATCGAGCAAAGGATTGCCGACAAAGGTCACATCCACACCGTAACGTTTATAGAACTCTTCCTCAAACGGCAAGATGACGAGCATCTTATCCACCGACTTCCGGATTCTATGTACACGGCTGCGTTTCCAGGCCCACACTTGAGGTGAGATATAATAAAACACCTTGAAACCCTTTTCGTGAGCAAAATCGGCGATACGGAGGTTAAAGCCAGGATAATCCACCAAAATCACAGCATCAGGATGATAATCAACAATATCCTTTTTGCATTGGGCAATATTGCTTAATACTTTTCTCAAATTGACAGCCACCTCCACAAAGCCCATATAGGCCATCGTGCGATAATGCTTCAACAACTCCACACCTTGGGCCTTCATCAAATCGCCACCGCAGCCCCGAAACGCAGCCTTTTTGTCCTTTTTCTTGATTTCGGCCACAAGATTAGAGGCATGTAAGTCGCCTGAAGCTTCACCTGCTATGATATAATATTTCATAAGGTCACACTTTATAAATGAAAAACACAAGCAGCATCCCCACAACCGTGACTAACAGAATGCCCTTGCCAACCCGCTCATAATTCCATCTCACCAGAGCCATCCTGAAGAGCACAATGCCAGGAATGAAAGCCAACAGATATGGTGCACGACCATACAGCTCACCCCAAGGGATGAGGTTCAACAAAAAGAAAAACAGCCCAAAACTAACAGCACCTGCCAACAGTCCAAGCCAAAAGTTATCCTTGATTTTCATAATTATATGCTTAATGATTCGTAATTCTTAAAAGGTTCGATATAACGGTGAGCTGTCCAGTCAAAGCAAGTGGGCACTATTGAAGCGTAGTTATGCTGCAAGGCCCAAAGGTCAGTATCGGGCGCAATGTCGTCGCTTTCGAAAGTGCCTTCCAAATCGTAGTACTGCTGTCCGTTTTCGTCAAACTGTTCCTTGAAATACTCAACCCAACGACAAGCAGCTTGCCGGCACACCTTGATGCCTTTCATAAGCTCGTCACCGCGTTTAGGGAAGTTCACATTCAGACAAACACCATTAGGCAAGCCCTCATTCAGCACCCTCTTCGTGATTTCAAGGATGGCAGTGTCGAGATGATCGAAATCTGCATCTGGGTCAAGGCTGAAGAGGCTGTAACCAATGGCCGTCAAGCCATTCATACAGGCCTCAATGACAGCACCAATAGTCCCCGAATAGACCACTGTCGTGGCAGCATTCATCCCATGGTTGATGCCAGAGACCACCAAATCAGGCTTTTGCGCCATTAGTTTCTGATAACCCAATTTCACACAATCGACTGGTGTGCCATTGCAACGATATTCCTTGAAGCCTTCTTCCTCTTGTACGAGCCGAACATAAATCTTTTCACGAATCGTGCAGGAATGACTTTTGGCTGACATCACCTCATCGGTGGAAATCAGCACCACATCGCCGAGCGTACGCATCAGCGTAACCAGCTTGCGCAAGCCTTTGGCGGCATAGCCGTCGTCGTTGGTAATCAATATTTGGGGACGCTTTTCGTTCATTTTACAGCATTATGCCGCAAAATTAGGAAAAAAACTCACATCTATTACAATGGTTTTGCCTTACGGCAAGAAATCCATATTTTTTGGGAAGATTTCCTAACGGCAAGAAATCCGTCAAAAATCAATTTGAAAAATCTAACAAATGAGAAATCAAGGATTTTTGAACGATTTTTTTCATTATTTGAAAGATTTCTTTGCGAAGCAAATCCCATTAAAACCCTTTCAAGCATTGGAAAAGTTTTCGCGTTGGCAGACCCATCACGTTATAGAACGAACCTTCAAGTCCGCTGATGCCGACATAGCCAATCCACTCTTGGATGCCGTAGGCACCCGCCTTGTCGTAAGGTTTGCAATGCTCAATGTAATAATCGATTTCGTCAGCATCTAATTGGGCGAAAGTCACATTGGAACGAACAGCAAACGACTCTGTCTTTTCCGCCGAGCGCACCGTCACACCCGTCACCACATGATGCGTCTTGCCTGAAAGCAATTGCAACATACGGGCAGCGTCGTCCCTATCCTTCGGCTTGCCCAAAATCTCTCCATCGCAAATGACGATTGTATCCGATGTAATCAACAGATAATCAGAGGGCAACTCATTATCAGCAAACGCCAATGACTTTTGCAGGCTCAAGAATTTAGGCACTTCATCCAAAGGCAAATCTGCAGGATAGTTTTCAGGCGTTTCCTTGGTCATAATCTCGAAGTCCACGCCCATTCCGCGCAGCAGTTCCTGCCGCCGCGGGGATTTGGAGGCGAGGATTACGCAATATTGTTTAAGATTGGAAAGCATACTAAAAAGAAAAGATATGAATAATTCAAAACGCTGCTGCAATCTTCCGAATAGACTTCAGCCTACTGACAAAACTCTGATTACGCTTCGCAGTAATCACATCATAGCGAGTCTGCATAGCTAGAAGCGGCTCGGCATCAATGTCAAGGGCTGCACTGATAAGCAAAGCAAGTTCGGTATTCAATGTACGTTTGCCGTTAAGTACCTCATTCAATTGCGTATAAGAAACACCTATCTGAGATGCCAACGCCCTTTGGGAAATGCCACGGTATTCTATCTCTTCCTTAATGATTTCACCCGGATGTGTCGGTTCAAAAGGTTCCATCTTGTTTGCTTCCATTGCTTTCATAATCTTGTATTTATTGATAATGGTTACTTAATTTCATAATATTGCAAATTGTTGCGATTACTTCATTGTCTTGCTTTATCTCCTCAAACTCAATTCGATATTGGTCGTATACCCTTATCGAAGACAATCCGGCTTTATCACCAACCAATTTCTCATAGCGCAACGAGTTATACTTGGATAATGACAACACATTAGGGGTATCTATCATCAAATCTACCACACTCTTATATTATTTCTTGACTACTTGCGGCTGATAACTGTGTTTCTTATCACCACTATCGCCTTTTTCGTACAAATTGCCAAGATACTCTTTGTCAAACAAAACTTTCATTCAAAGTTGATTTGATGCTGCAAAGATAAACAAAGATTTTGGATATTCACAAATTTGTGAACATTTTTCTTTTCAAGACAGCCATAAAAAACGAATAGCGGAGGTGTTTGGTCTCCGCTATTCGTTCTTTTCTAAAAAAAGGCATCACAGCAACTTCTTCTTCAAAGTCTCAATCATGTCGACCGTCATCTTGTCGAGGTCGTACTTCGGGTTCCAGCCCCACTCCTTGCGGGCGCAGCTGTCGTCCATCTTGTTCGGCCAGCTGTCGGCGATGGCCTGACGGATCGGGTCGAACTTGTACTCCATCTCGAAGTTCGGATAGTATTTCTTGATGGCGTTGTAGATAATCTCCGGGTCGAAGCTCATGGCCGTCACGTTGAACGAGTTGCGATGTACCAGCTTGGTCGGGTCGGCTTCCATAATGTCGACCATAGCATCCAGAGCGTCGGGCATATACATCATGTCCATATAGGTGCCTTTGCTGATGGGACAATAGAACTTCTCGCCTTTCACGGCAGCGTAGTAAATCTCCACAGCGTAGTCGGTGGTGCCACCGCCGGGCAAGGTCAAGTTGGAAATCAAGCCAGGGAAGCGGACGCTGCGCGTGTCCACACCAAAACGGGTGAAGTAGTAGTCGCTCAACAGTTCACCTGTGACTTTTGTCACGCCGTAGATGGTGTTCGGGCGCTGGATGGTGTCCTGAGGCGTGTTGTCGTGCGGTGTGCTGGCACCGAAAGCGCCGATGGATGAAGGCGTGAAGACGGCGCAGTTGAAGATGCGGGCCGTTTCAAGGCAGTTCACCAAGGAGCCGATGCCGACGTTCCAGCCCAGCATAGGGTTCTTCTCAGCCGTGGCCGAAAGGATGGCAGCAAGGTTATAGATGGTGTCGATGTTGTAGCGTTTCACCACCTCAACGATTTGCATGATTTGCGTCGAGTCGATTCTTTCAAAAGGACCGGTCTCGGCAATCTCACCGGTCAAAGGGCGAAGATCGCTCGCAACCACGTTTTCGTTTCCGTAAGTGCGACGAAGCTTCTTCACCAATTCTGTTCCGATCTGTCCGCCGGAACCAACAATCAATATTTTTTTCATTTCAAGATTCCTTATTTCAAGATTCCTAATTCCTTACCAATCTTCACGAAGGCGGCGATGCACTTGTCGAGGTGCTCACGCTCGTGGGCGGCGCTCACCTGCACGCGGATACGGGCCTGTCCCTTCGGCACCACAGGATAGTAGAATCCCGTGACGAAGATGCCTTCTTCCTGCAACTTGGCGGCGAACTTCTGCGACAGCGGGGCGTCGTAGAGCATCACGGCGCAGATGGCGGATTGCGAAGGCTTGCAGTCGAAGCCGGCCTCGGTCATCTTCTTGATGAAGTAGGCGGTGTTTTCATGCAGCTTGTCCTGCAGGGCGTTGGTCTCGCTCATCATCTCGAACATACGGATGCCAGCGGCCACGAGGCCAGGAGCCATCGAGTTGGAGAACAGATACGGACGGCTGCGCTGACGCAACATGTCGATGATTTCCTTGCGACCTGTGGTGAAGCCACCCATGGCGCCGCCGAAGGCCTTGCCGAGGGTACCGGTCAGGATTTCGATCTTGCCACGGAGGTTGTAGTGCTCGGTCACACCACGACCCGTGCGACCGACCACACCAGCGGAGTGGCTCTCGTCGACCATCACCATGGCGTTGTATTTCTGTGCCAGTTCATAGATCTTATCGAGCGGGCAGACATTGCCGTCCATCGAGAACACGCCGTCGGTGACGATGAGGCGGAAGCGGCAGCCTTGTGCATCTTGCAGTTGCTTCTCAAGGTCAGCCATGTCGGCGTTGGCATAGCGGAAACGTTGGGCCTTGCAGAGGCGCACGCCGTCGATGATGGAAGCGTGGTTCAGAGCGTCGGAGATGATAGCGTCATCGGGACCGAGCAGCGGCTCAAACACACCACCGTTGGCATCGAAGCAAGCGGCATAAAGGATGGTGTCTTCCGTGCCAAAGAACTCGGCAATCTTGGCTTCCAACTTCTTGTGGAGGTCTTGGCAACCACAGATAAAGCGGACAGAAGCCATACCATAGCCACGGGCGTCCATACCATCCTTAGCGGCTTGAATCAGCTCGGGATTGTCGGCCAAACCGAGGTAGTTATTGGCGCAGAAGTTGAGGCAAACCTTGCCACCAACCATAATTTCAGCGCCTTGGGCACTCTCGATGATGCGTTCACGTTTATAAAGGCCATCGGCTTCGATTTGAGCCAATTCCTTTTTCAGATACTCTTGAAAGTTTGCGTACATATTAAATAAAGTTTAAAGATGTTCTTTGGGTGCAAAGGTACGAAAAGCATTGATAGGTTGTACAGTTTTTTTGAACAAATTCACATGCTACCGCTTTATTTTGTACTTTTGCGCAATAATTCAAAATCCCATCAAAGATGAACGGCACCTTATATATTTATAACAGCCTTTCGCGCTGCAAGCAACCTTTCAAGCCTTTAAACGCCCCGCATGTGGGAATGTATGTATGCGGTCCCACCGTTTATGGTGATGCACACTTGGGTCACGCAAGGCCTGCCATCACTTTTGACTTGGTTTTCAGGTATTTGAAGCACCTTGGCTATAAAGTCCGCTATGTGCGCAACATCACCGACGTGGGCCACTTGGAGCACGATGCCGACGAAGGCGAGGACAAAATCGCGAAGAAAGCCCGCCTTGAGAACCTTGAACCGATGGAGGTGGCACAATACTACACCAACCGCTACCACACCGCGATGGACAAGCTGAACGTGCTGCGCCCTTCAATTGAGCCACACGCCTCGGGTCACATCATCGAGCAGATTGCCATGGTCCAAAAGATTCTCGACCACGGTTATGCCTATGTGGAGAACGGCTCGGTGTATTTCGACATCGAGAAATATAATAAGGAGCACCCTTACGGTATCCTCTCGGGACGCAACTTCGAGGAAATGCTCAACACCACGCGCGAATTGAGCGGCCAAGAGGAAAAGCACAATCCCGTGGACTTCGCCTTATGGAAAAAAGCTGAACCCCAACATATTATGCGCTGGCCTTCGCCTTGGAGCGACGGCTTCCCGGGCTGGCACATGGAATGCTCTGCCATGGGCTGCAAATATTTAGGTGAAACCTTCGACATCCACGGTGGCGGTATGGACCTCTTGTTCCCGCATCACGAGTCGGAGATTGCACAGAGCGTGGCGGCCAACGGCAAACAACCTGTCGTCTATTGGATGCACAACAATATGATCACCATCGGCGGACAGAAAATGGGCAAGTCGCTCGGCAACTTCATCACGCTCGACGAGTTCTTCAATGGCAGCAGCCACAAGGACAAGAACGGAAAAGAAATGATTGAACAGGCCTACAGCCCCATGACCATCCGCTTCTTCATCCTGCAAGCCCACTACCGCAGCACCCTGGACTTTTCGAACGAAGCCCTGCAAGCCGCCGAAAAGGGTTACAACCGCCTGATGGAAGCCGTGAAAGCCGCTAAGGGACTGAAAGCCACTGAAGGTGCCGCCAGCCTCGACATCCAAAAGATCGTTGATGCGTGCTACGATGCCATGAACGATGACTTCAACAGTCCCATCGTCATCGCCAACCTCTTCGAGGCGGTGCGCATTGTGAACACTGTGAAGGACGGAAAGGCACAAATCAACGCTGAGGAATTGACCTTGCTCAACAAGCTATTCCAAGATTTCGTGTTCGACATCCTCGGTTTAGTGGAAAGCAACGCTTCCGACGGCAGCGGTGCCCTCGTCGATGGTCTGATGCAGACCATCATCGACATCCGCAAGGCAGCCCGTGCCAATAAGGATTGGGCCACCAGTGACAAGATCCGCGACGAGCTGGCCAAACTTCACATAACGCTGAAAGACGGTAAGGAAGGCACCAGTTGGATAATAGAATAGTTGAATATAATTGACAACGCAAACCCAAACCCAAACCATATGGGATGTCTTGGACGGAAATAAGTTATTTCCGTCCAAGACAAAGTGATTATCGATTATACCAGTTCATCTTCGGAATGAATCTGTCATTTGGAATTACGGAAAATAAGCACTTATTTCCCGTAATCGACTTCTTTAATAAGGTCACCTTGTTCGTCATAAAACTTCCACTTACCAACATGTGTGCCTTCCTTGTAGAAACCTTCCTGCAACAAATTGCCATTTTCCTGCCACACGATAGCCCTTCCTGTACGCAAGCCATTCTCAAAAGTGCCAATACTTTGCATACGACCGTCAGGGAAATATGCCTTCCACTCTCCTTCCATCTTGCCGTTCTTCATACCACCTTCAAGCCTCACCTGACCCGATTCATAGTATTCAGTCTCTTTTACGCATTTGTCAACCTTATTATAAAATCGAACAATTTTAGGCTGACCGTTGGGAAACTTGGCCTCCACTTTTTCAGTCAATTGGGCAGTACAAGAACTGAACATCAAAGCTGTCACCAAGAACAATAATAATCTTTTCATATCATCTTTATCTTTAAATCATTTCATCTATTAAAACGCAAACAGTCACCCCTCTGCCCCTCATAAAACTCACCATTTTCATAGACCAGGTTGCCGTTTACAAAGGTGTGTGTCACATAAGCGTGAGTTTGGACGCCATCGTAAGGTGTCCAGCCACATTTGCAACGCTCCCCCTTGTCAGAAATCATTTGACTTGCATCCAAATCAACGAGAACCAAATCAGCGTAATAGCCTTCACGGATGAAGCCTCTGCGGTCGATTTGGTACAAAACGGCGGGATTGTGGCACATCAGCTGCACCAACAACGGCATATCGACCAACTCTGCCATAATCTCCAACGAATGTTGGACAGAAGGGAAACCCGACTTGCTCGTGAAATAATCACCAGTGAACTTCTCCTCCTTTAAATGCGGTGCATGGTCGGTGCCTATGGTGTCAATCAAGCCATCACGTATGGCATACCGCAGTGCATCCTTGTCGCGATGCGACTTGATGGCAGGATTGCATTTGATAGCAAAACTCTTGGCCTCATAATCGTGATTGTCGAACCACAAGTAATGTGGGCAGGTTTCAGCTGTTATCTTTTTGTCTTTCAACGGAATATCGTTTCTAAACAGTGACAGTTCCCGTTGAGTTGAAATATGCAACACATGCAGTCTGGCCCCAAACTTCTCAGCCATATCAACGGCCTTAAATGAGGATTTGTAGCAAGCCTCAGCGGTACGGATGAAAGGATGAATGCTCGCATCAACGACGACTTCACCTTTGGCGGCCAAGTCCTTGCAGCACACTGTATTCTCATGGATGGTCTGCTCATCCTCGCAATGTGCGGCAATCAGGCATGGCGATTCCTTGAACAAATGTACTAGAACCTCATTCTTGTCAACCAGCATATTACCCGTGCTGGATCCCAGGAAGAGTTTAATGCCGCACACCGTTTTGGGGTCAGTTTTCACCACTTCAGCAAGATTATCGTTGGTCGCACCAAGATAGAAAGAATAATTGGCCAAAGACTTCTCAGCTGCAAGGTCGAACTTTTGTTGAAGCAGTTCCTGCGTCGTGGTTTGAGGATTGGTGTTAGGCATGTCCATGAACGAGGTCACTCCACCTGCCACGGCGGCACGGCTTTCGGTATAAATGTCGGCTTTATGAGTCAGGCCGGGCTCACGGAAATGCACATGCTCGTCGATGATGCCGGGGATGAGGTATTTGCCAGTGGCATCAATGACTTGAGTTGAAGTGGGAAAGGTCACTAAGCCTGTCGAAGGGCCTTCCTCCTCCATTCGAACAATTTTAGCAATCTTGCCGTCCGAAACGAAAACACTTGCCACAAAGGTCTGGCCTTCGTTGACAAGTGTCGCATTTTTGATATAGTAGTTCATTAGCTTTTCCTTGGTTTAATTTTACCTGTCATACCTCTCCAACGCAAATTGATGACACCAAACACTGCCTCACGGAAAATACCCTTGCTCATCTTCGACTGTCCCTCGCGGCGGTCGGTGAAGATGATCGGTACCTCCTCAATCTTAAAGCCGAGTTTCCAAGCAGTGTATTTCATCTCGATTTGGAAGGCATAGCCCACAAACTTGATTCTGTCCAAATCAATGGTATCTAGCACCTTACGCGTGTAGCACACGAAACCCGCTGTGGTATCGCGCACCTGCATCCTTGTGACGAAACGCACGTATGCAGAGGCGTAATACGACATCAACACCCTTCCCATCGGCCAGTTGACCACATTGACACCCGTCTTGTAGCGTGAACCCACCGAGAGGTCGGCACCGTTGGCGCAGGCATCGTGCAAACGAGAGAGGTCATCAGGATTGTGGGAGAAGTCGGCATCCATCTCGAAGACATACTGATAGTCTCGTTCCAAGGCCCACTTGAAGCCTGTGATATATGCCGTACCGAGCCCCAACTTACCTGACCTTTGAATTATAAAAAGACGATCGTTGAATTCCGTCATCAAGGTTTTCACGATGTCGGCGGTGCCGTCAGGGCTATTGTCGTCGATGATAAGAATATCGAAAGCCATCGGCAAGTTGAAGACATAACGGATAATCTTCTCGATGTTCTCCTTCTCCTTATAAGTGGGAATGATGACCAAATTCTCTGTCATACCAAAATCGTTTTCCATTCAACGTGCAAAGATAATGTAAAATTGCATATTGGCGCAAGACGAAACAAAAAAAGCCTGCCAAAGCAGGCTTTTCGTTTGTGTTTTATAAACACCTTTATTCCTCCACCACAAAGTTCTTCACCTCCCAAGTGGCTGAAGCGTTAGTGTTGCTTGTGTATTTGAACGCGATGGTTACTCTTTGGCCCACATATTGGCTCAGGTCGGCAGTCGAGTTGATGAAGGTCCAGTTGTTGCCAGCAGGCCATTGGCTGAGGTTCAGCTCAGTCCAATTGCACTGTAAGACTTCACCGGCATAATCAGTGGAAACCATCACCGACAAAGCACCACTAGGTGAGGCGTAATTGACAGCTTGATCAAACTTCAGCATAGCAGTGCTGACATTCGACAAGTCGATGGCAGGCGAAATCAGCCAGCTTTCAGCAGCGTAGGCCTGACCGACATAGGCGCTGGCCTTCATACAGGAATAGTTGGCATCGTGCTGCCAAACATAGGACAGATCTTGAGGCAAGAAAGCATCTTGAATGGTGAACTCACCTTGACCGCTAGCAAAAGACTCAGAGAAAATCTCTTGTCCCGACGGAGGAGGCGTCACGCCACCTTCCAAAACGAAGTCGGCTTCGGTGCCGTTGCTGTCGCGCAAACCGGCTTGTCCGAAATACTTGCGGAGTTTCCCGTTCACGGAGAGATGCTTGCCCAAATTGCCCGGATTGTCCACCAGGTTGACTTGCGTGCGCAAAGGCTTGCCCGCAGGCAGATTGACGATGATGCACTGGCTGATTTCACGACAAGTGACATCGTCAGCGATGACTACGTTGGTGGCCAAATCGAACGGAGCGTTCCAGTTGATGTCGGCATTACTCGTAACCGAGCTTAGACCCGACTTCACGGCACCCACGATATAGCCATGCACCCATGCAATAGGCTCTTCATTTTGCAAGCCAATACCAGCGGCTACATTGTACGGGTCATCAGCCGTGCCACTGCCTTCGCCTTCTCCAGGAGTAGGAGGCGTGGGAGGCGTCACACCACTACCTTCTTCAATGGCGATGCTTTGGATTTCCATCGTGCCAGCCTTGCTGTCGGTGGAGATATATTTCACAGCAAAGGTAACCGTTTGTCCAACATACTCACTCAGCGAGATTTCCGTGGTGATGAAGTCGTTCCAATTGCTACTTTCCACCAAGGTGGCGGGAACTTGCGTCCAACTGGTCATACTCGGGTCACTGCCCCATATGTAATTCGTTGAAGCCCAGATGGTCACTTCATTGTTAATATCATTGAAATAGCGGCCAATGTAAGCCATCGACATCTTAGCATCGCTCACACCCGTAATAGCCACCGGCGAAGAAATAAGCCAATCTTCATTGGCATAATAGCTGCCGCCGACATAACCCGTCATCTTTGCCGTACTATAGTCAATTTCCCAAGACTGTGGTCCCAATTCATCGTATGTCATATAAGTGCCAAACTCTGATGCAAAGCTCTGAGTGTAAGGCATATTCTGCACTTCACCGCCAACGCCTGGTCCAGGAGGAGGCGTCGGGCCACTACCCTCTTGTATGAGGATGCTCTGCACCTCGATGGTTCCAGCTTTGACATTGTCTGAGAGATACTTCACAGCAACACAAATCTTCTGTCCAGCAAACTGCGAGAGGTCGATTGTAGTTGAATAGAAATCGGTCCAGTTACTGCCTTCACTCAAATTGGCCGAGACTTGTGTCCAATTGGCCAATGTGGGATCACCAGAAACATAATCGCTGGAAACTTGAATCGTGACATCCTCATTCAAATTCGCGAAATATCTTGCAATATACTTCATAGTCATGCTGGCCTGCGAGACACCCTCCAAAGAGAACCTGGCTGAAATCAACCAGTCTTGGTTTTCATTATTAGTGCTATTGACATAACCGGTCATCTTTGCCGTGTTGTAGTCAATTTCCCAAGACTGAGGACCGAACACATCATATGTCGTGTAGGTGCCAAACGAAGACGCAAAATCTTGATAATATGGCAATCCAGAATCTTCTCCTGGGACATAGCCTTCAAACTCAAGTTCACGAGCCGAACGGATGTAGAGTTGCCAAGTGTTTCCGTAAACAGTTGCGATGGCGGTTATGTTACCTGTACCCTGCGGCAGCGAGTCGTTAGCAAAGTTGGCATAATTGCTGGTGCGCACGATGACGGTCTGTGAGTAGTCACTGGGGTCGGCCAAGGTGCGGTTACCGTAGCCAGAAGGATCGGCGAAGGTGTTCTTTTCCGTAAACCTCACATTCTCCAAACGCACCAAACCCGCCAAATGCTGTCCCGCGTTGATGTTGGCGATGGTGGTCAACGCCGGTTGAATATGCTTCTCTTTGGGCAAATTGGCCAGGATGATGATATGGCCATCAGCCTCGAAATCTGTCAACTGCGGCAGGTTGTTGTACAACGAATAGGTGACATCTTTCAGATAGACACGGATAGAGTCACCGATACGAAGGCCGCTAACAGCATTGAGGTGAAGTTCAAGAGCAGCACCTGTGGCGCGGTCTTGGATGAAGGCAGCCTTGTAGAAGTTGCCCGACTGCTCGTCGGCAGTGACAATGCCGTACACCGAGGCGTCGTAGTTAAAGACGGTTCCCGATTCCATTTCAAGAAGGTCACCGATGGTGTAAACCGTACCTACTGGCAAATCCTGGATAGGCGGTTGAGGATACTCTTTCTTACAGGCGGTGAACATCATGCCCACCAAGGCAAGGAGCGTAAAGATGTTTAATACTCTGTTTTTCATTTTATTTGATGTTGAATTGTTAATCGTTGAATCGTTTAATTGTTTGGCTTTCAGCTATCTGCATTCAGCAAGTTGGCTGACGGCTGATAGTTGATGGCTGACAGCTCATTTTCTGACTGTCAAGCTAATGTAATAATTCAAACCGTACATATACGAATACTTGTCCGGGAACATATCGGGGTTGTTCGCGTTGGCACGAAGCTGCTCATAACCATAAAGAACAGTGCTCTTGTTATTGAGCAAGTTATTGACGCTCAAGTTGAACAGGAAATAATACCCTTTGTAGCGCTTTGAAAAACCTCCGTAGAAGTCGAGTGTAAAGGCAGGTTTCATAGGACTCTGTTTCAGCACATCCTCGATACGGATATCGCCTTGGGCATAGTGAAGCATACCTTCCTCGGTATGGTTATAGGGGTTCACATCGAAGTACATGTTAGCCATATAGTTGGCGTTGAGGCTCACCCACCAGTATTTCGGAGAGTTGTACTTGACGCCCAATGAGGCCACCGTCTCAGGACCTGTGGAGACATGGTAGTCTTTCAGGTAAGCTACACTGTTTTGGATATAAGCCGTGGCATTGTTGTCGTCATAAACCGAGAAGATGGGATTGTTGCGATACACATGGATGCCGTTGGCGGCAACAGCCTGCAAGGTGACAGTCGGCGAAACATTATATTCTGCGCCCAGTTCCACACCAAGGCTCTTCTGGTTAATGCCAGTCATGATGAAATTGACAAACTCACTGGAGTAGGTGTTGGCACTGGTCGTGGTGTTATGGTAAACATTTTCGCAATAGAAACTACGATTCCAAATCAGGTTCTGGTAGGTATAATAGTAGCCTGTCAGGCGAAACTTGAAGATGGGTGAACGATAGAGGTAACTCAAGTCGAAAGCATTGATGCGTTCGCTCTTCAAGTCACCTTCCACAATCGTTTGACGGGTACGGGGCGATACATAGATGTCTCTGAACTGTGGAGCCTGCAGCATATAGGCCATGTTAGCTACGATGTGGTTACGGCCGTTGATGGCATAGGTCACGCCAGCTTTCACACTGGGGTCAAAGAAGTTGTGCATCTTGTCCTTGCCGTATGAATTGTCGGCGAATGAGCCACTCTTCCAGAGACCTTCGCGCCAAATCTGCGTGAACTCGGCCTGCAAGCCCAGATAAAGGTCAAAGTTGCCGACAAGCCAGTTAATCTGGTCCCAAATGCGACCGTAGTTTCGGTTAGCGTAGTAGTTGTATCCGATGATGTCGCCGACCTTAGCCACATGGTTGGGATTGAGCAGGTTGGTCTGGCATTCGTCTGTTTCAAGGTTCTCGGCATACTTATTAATATCAAAGTAATAATCACCGCCCAGCAGATCATTCACCTTTTCATAATAGTGCGTCCTTGATGCACTCACCGCAAAGCCACCCGTCATAATCAAGTTGGGCTGGAACTCATACTTGAAGTAGGTGGCGTTGCCTGTCTGCATCTTGTCGTAATGGCGTTCGGCGAGGATATATTTGGAGGCATTGCCTGTAATAGTATTGCCTTCCTGGCCGTTGGCATTGTAAACGGTGAAGAGGTGGTTGCGGTTGGCGTTGTAAAGGGCATCCCAATCAATCTGGGTGACTTTGGGATCACGGTTACGCCAAGCTTCAATTTGAGCCTCGATTTCTGTAGTGCTGTGGGCATTAGTCATGTAATAGCTCGGCAAGTTCTTGTAATAGTCGGGACGCGGGTCGGGAGCCTCACCCCATTCAAGCGAAGTCTGGCTACCAGGACCGCCAAAGTAGAAAAACGAGGTGTTGAACTCGGTACGTTTGTTGGGAGTCCAATACCAGGTGAGCTGTGCAAACGGCTGGTGGTAAGTACTCATGCGCGAGTTGCGGATGACCTGTTTGCCGCTGGCATCCACGGTCTGATAACCCCAGTTGGGATTATAGAAGTTGGTGCCAACAAGGTCGTAAGCCTCTTGAATCACAGGAGCCGAGCCGCCACGTTGCGACGGCGCACCGAACACTGTGAAGTCGATGCTGTGCTTGTCGTTGATCTTCTTCTCCACGGAGAGGAAGTAGCTATAGGCTTGGTAGAAGGTGCCTTCCGAATAGCCCGTCACAGTACTATACAGGTTGTTTCTCCACTTGGAATCAAAATTGCCATAGTCATGGATTCCCGCATAACGCCAGCTGGCATTTGCCATAATGTACCAACCCTTCCCCAACTCGCCTGTGCCGATAGAGGCCATAGCGCGGTGGTGGTAGGAACGATTGCTGAAGGCGTAGCTTAGCGAGATCTGTTTGCGGTACTGCGAGGCACGCGTTGAAAAAGCCGTGAGGCCACCGAGGTTGCCAAAACCGGCATCTGTCTTGCCGAGACCTTCGACAAGGATTGAGTTGCGGAAAGCGTCGTTGAGGCCGCCCCAGTTGGAGAAAACGGGACGTCCCGTCTCAGGGTCATTCATCAGGATGCCGTTGATCATCACGTCGCTGTACTTCGAGTCGTTGCCACGCACACGATAGCGCAGCGAGCCGAAGTTGTAGGCCGCAATGCTGTTGAACACGTCGCGTGACGAGTTCAGCAAAGTCGAGGCATCATTGACCGAGGTGGAGGACTCCTCGAAGTCGGAATCCATCAGAATCACCGTCGGCACTTCGTTGTTGTTCAGGTCGGCAGTGTCAATAACTTGGGCATACGCCCCCGTCATCAGCATCGCTACGACCGCTAAAAGTAGTATTTTTTTCATATTGAACTTGTTATGATTTGCGTTGGGTTTTTGTGAATTAAACGGCCAAAGATAGAAAAAAGATTGATGGGTTGAGAAATTTTTGTAGGGATTTTTGGGAAAATCGAAAGATTATTTTTTTCAGGCCGAAAACAAGTCAAAACTATCATATTAAGTCGACACGAAAACGGAAGAGTAATAAAGATTTGTGTAAACATCGAAAAAGCAAAATTCATTACATTTTTAGGTCGACGGCGCATCTGAAAACCCGTCAGATTGATACAATTTCTTCGGCTTGTTCGCTTTTTCAATAATAAAATGTATTTTTGCATCTTGTAAATCAAGAGTTCACGACAGATGATTAAAGCGGTAATCCTACAAGATTTCTTCTCTTTTAGAGGCGAAAACCAAATCGAGTTAAACGAAGGGCTAAACATTTTGTTGGGCATAAATGGCAGTGGAAAAACTACATTCCTCAATGCTTTTAGATTGCTCTATGAAGGAGTTGCTGGCAATGGCTTTGAAAAGTTGTTTCAAGAATCATGGGGTGGTTATTCTAATGTGGTCAATGCCAACCATCAAGACACTCCAGACAGAATAAAACTGACTTTTGTGTTTGACCATGAAAAACTGAAGGCATTGGTGCCAAAATCGCCTTTCAAGAATGATGCATATTATGAGATTGAGATCAGGCCTATTGGAAAAACAAGTTATAGTTTGGCGGAACGTTTATATTCAGAAAATTCAAAAGTCACTGGCAAACAGTTTACTTATCTTGACTTTAAGGATGGCAAAGGCATTTTCAGCGTAAGGCATAGTGACGGGGTCAGAAACGAGCAAGAAAACTATGGCGGCGACTTGTCTTCACAAGAACTAGTTCTTAGACAAATCAGCGACCCGAGAAGATACCTCCCTTCACACACCATAAAGACTGCAATTGCGTCTATGGCCTTCTATGACACTTTCAGTACTACCAGCGACAGCAAAATACGTAAACCTGCCGAATACAACAGTGCAATGAAGCTCAACCAATCAGGTGAGAATTTGGTGCAATTGCTCTCTAATTTGAAAAACGCTGATTTGTGGACTTATCAAGAGATTGAAAAACAGTTGTCAACAGTGAACCCAGGATTTATTTCCCTTGAGTTCAACCCCTTCGGCTCCCAGTTGTATTTGTCAATGCGCGAGGCTAATATGAGCCACACCATAGGAATGCAGCATATTTCAGACGGAACATTGAGATACCTCTTGTTGATGGGCATTCTGCTCAACAAGCATCGGGGGGCCATTGTCGGATTGGATGAGCCTGAAGGCAGATTACATCCTGACATGATTAATTCCGTTGCTGAAATGTTGCGCCGAGCATCCAACAGTTCACAATTGATTATTGCCACTCATTCACCGCTGCTTCTCAATGCCTTCACATTGGAAGACGTGCTCGTTTTCGAAAAGGAAGAAAACAATGCATCGGTCGTCAAGCGATATTATGAAGAGGATTTTGACATGTACGAAGGCGATTTGTTGCCTGGGCAACTATGGCTTAGAGGCGAAATAGGAGGGAAAAGATGGTAATCAGGATTATTGTTGAGGGTGGAGCATATCCCAACAACCCCCATTCTGCGACAGATTTGACGCTTGACGGTTCAGAGGTATTGCGTGAAGAATTGAAGAAGTTTTTCACGGCAGTGCTTGGAATTGCCGACATTAGTATCATAGTGAGTTATCAGGCGGGGTACAAAAACGCTGCTAAGGTATTTATTTCCAGACCAGAGGAGAATTATCTCTACACAGATTTGGATGATGTTCCGGAAAGACGTGCAGACTGGTTCACCCATTTGGAAGAAGATGGCATTATCATTCCTGACGAGAGAAAACCAGATGTTTTCTTTTGGATACAAGAGATGGAGGCTTGGTTTCTGAAGCAGCCACAAAGCATTGAGCGATGGGCTATTGACAGAAACATCAAGATAAAGAAACCCATTGCCGAAGATCCTCTGATTTCAGGCAAAGATATCGAGCATCTGCAACACAAGCCTTCTTTTGTGATGAAGGTAATCTTCCAGCGTGATTTGGAGAACACCCGTAAAGGGAAAAACGGCAAGATTCAGAAATTGGAGTATGGGAAACTTCGCCATGCACCAAGAATCATCCCTTACCTCATTCCACAAGACTTGATGGCTAAAGACGCTGAATTACGGGCATTTGTGAGCAGGGTTAGGGAACAAGTGTGATTTTCATTCGGATTTTCTTGCTTATAATCTTCTTAATTTCAGTGTCCTGCATCTGTTTTTATTGAATTTCAGTCGGAATAATTGCAGGTTTTTTTTGACTAAAAAAGTGAGAGCCTGCGTAATGTAAGGGGACAACAACATGCCTTCAAAAAGCCCACCACAAATTAGCCATTATAAAGCTTTATGTTCAAAAACACTTTATAGGTACATTTCTAACAATATATTGAAATCAATTTCTAGTATCGCAAACATGCTACAAACTTTGTTTTTTTCCGTTAAAAGCCAACTACAAAATTCCCACAAATTGTCAGAAACGATATTAAATCCTTAATATACAGCTTTGATTATTGTAACTTTGATTTCCAAATCCAATATTATTTCTTCATAATTTCAATTTTCTCTGCTTCCTCTATTATGCATTGTTTACAAGCATCCGAAACTTCTTGAGATTGTTGCTTAATCTCACTTATCCATTCAGATAACCAACTAGCCAATACATTGACATACATTCCTCTATTTGAATCCATGTGCGCTTTTAGTAGATTATTCAAAGATTCGCTTATTTCACCTGTCAACTCGACATCATAAAGATATCTTGCTTGATTATCTCTTTTACATGCATGCATGGCATCAAATACAACTTTTGTAATATCAGAAAACCTCGATCTGTATTGTTCCTGAAAACCTTGTAACTCATCAAACAATTTTGAGAGGCTATCATCTTGAGTTTTTGTCACAGTCAAAGACATCATCGTTTCCTTGTTTATCAGTTGTTTTTGATAATTCAAGCAATGATTATATGCTATTTCCGCATCAATAGTAAGTTCATTGAGAATGGAATACACATTGTCAAGATTAAATACACTCAAATATTCAACACAGACCATTCTGAAATTATTTAATCTTTCCATATCATGTCGATACCTATCTTCCTTTTTATGGTATTCCAACGTTCTGTACATAATGAGGAAAGAAATCCCTGCGCCAACAATGGCACCGATATAACTACCATGAAAAGCAAGCCAATCTTTTTCTTCTCCTATTACGTTAGTAAATCTTGGTATCTGTATCAGAAAATTAATAGCAAAAGGGACTATTATTACTATTGCTATTACAAATATTATTTTCCAAATATTTCTATTTTCTAATTTATTCATTTTCATCGCATTTTACGGTTTGTAATCCTGTACCAAACGCACCGACGATCCTCAATAGCGGCGGCAAGTATATACATTAATGCCTTTTCTAAAATACACGCAATATGCACATCTGTTATCATAATGTGTTGCCGACCAATAACTGCCAGCAAAACCAACATTGTAAACCTTATCCCCATCTCTATCGCCAGCAGCAGGCAGGAAGACTGCACCCGCATTTTCAAAAGCAGTCCACTGCGAAGCGGTCAGGAAGTTGCTGCTATAACTAGCCCATATGTCATTGGCATTATTTAGTTCATAGGTGTTATTGCTCCAATCATCTGGCAGAAGAATAACACCGTACACGTTGTTTACGTTCGCCATGGCAAACCGAATGTCCGAAATTGTCGTTCGAGAGTTGATGACATATTGCCATTCCTGTTTAGTCAAAGTACGCCATTGGTTGGTGGCGTTACCACCATTGTTAATAGGGTTATAACCCCAGTCAGCTTGTCCTGTTTGGTCATAGAGATTATACTGGTATTCACCATAAACATAGTAGTCACTGTTAACTAAACTTGTACTGTATGGTTGATAAGCATTTGCTCCATGCTTATATCCACTTGTTCCCCAACCGAAGATGTCAATCCAACCATTGTAAACGATGGAAATATATCTATTATCACTATCATCAACACTTCCTCCAACAAAACCATTATTATCAGGAGTATGTGTTCCGACAAAATCCCATTGCTGTTCAGCAAAACGCCACGTTTTTGTTGAAGCTTGGTACTGTAAATTACCTTTCGAAAAATATACCTTTTTAGTTGGACTTACCGAGAAAAGGCCGTTAACAGCACCTTCAGGAACAACATTTTTTTGAGGAGAAACAATTGCTACCTGAGAGTTTTGGCTTTTTTCCATTGTTGCCTTCACCTGTTTTTGTTCATTTTTATTCAGGGTAATTGTTTCGACGTAGTCAGAAAATCCATCCTTCGTCAGTTTCAATTCATGCTGCCCCACCAAAATATCTTTCACAAACTTCGGCGTCTCCCCAACCATCTCACCATCAATATATACCGTAGCAAAACCAGGCGTGCTTTCAATGTTCAACGAGCCATAAATTGGTGTCGGTTTGGCCAAATTGATAGTTTGTCCGTCCAAGTCGGCTGTAATCTCCTTGGTTATCATGCTGGTTTCATACCCTTCCCGCTTACACTCAATCTTGTATGTGTCTTTGCCTAATTGCCCAGTCCATGTCCGAGTGCCCTTTTTCTCGTTGTTCACCCAAATCTCCGCATCGGCATCCACTTTGAGGGTCACTTCAACAAAGTCGGATTTCAAATTAACATCAACCGTCTTGGTATTCTTTGGGTCGTCCACCGTCACTTTGCCCGTCTCGGGAAGATAGTTTGGTGCCTGCACCCGATAAGAATAAGTACCAAAATTGACAAACTTCATAGCTGTTCCATCGGGGGCAACCTCCCACAGTTGGCCATCCACTTCAAGCATGGCATTAGTAGGCGATAATTGGAAAACCAAATACTGCTGCGTAGGCGAATTGTTGTTTTGTTCCTGCAACGCCATCACCAATGTGCCTTTTATGGTAACTTTGTATGTATGCAACGCCTCCACGCGAGCAACATGGTCAATGAGCCGCAGTTCATATTGTCCCCAATCGCGGTGCTTTACGCGCAGGTATTTCAGGCCGGGCGATACCCAGAGCCAGATTTCGCCGTCGCGGGTGGCGCGTTGCACCATCTCAGAGCCATAATCGGGGATGAAGTTGAAAAGCTCACGCTGGTTGGGCGCAATGTTTTGCGTAGCAATGCGCAGCAAGGCACACTGGCGATTGTTGTGGTCAGTATGTATTTCCTCCCTTGCCGACATATCGAGGGGAAGCGACTCAACACTCACGATTTCAAAGTCTTGCGCAATGAGAGCCAAACCACAAAACATGAGCAGGAAAAGAAAGCATGTCTTTTTTATCATAATGGCTTTGTTTCTTATAGAGTGCAAAAGTAAGAGTTTTAGTCCAAAAAAGTGAAAACTATTCCAAAAAACGCTGCCATATCAAAACTAGTTTTCAACAAATGTCGTTCAACTCATTCAATGGTAATTCCATGAAATCAAGAAAAATCGTCCTAAGAAAGAAAAAAGACTGGTTTTTGCTGTATTTCAAGACAAATATTTGGGCAAAAGAAGTTCCTCTACCCATTTCTTTTGATGTTCCATATCCATTTTGGTTCCGCCGTCAGCGGCAACTTCTTTGCCTCGATGGGATTTCGGGCTAACCGTTGCCTTGTATTCCACCCCATTCATCATAGCCGTCAGCCGTTTCGCTCCGTTGCCCATTTCTTCCCAATGAGCATTCTCTACCTTAATTCCGTATGCCTCGATGACATAATCAAAAGTCAAGGGTTTATACAGATGCAACTCAGAGAGCAAGACGGGATTCATCTTGGCAAAATGACCCTCAATAATGTCTTGCCAATGGTCATTAATGTCGTATTTGCAGGCGAAGTCCCGGAAACATTTCACAGCCTCCACACATTGGCGGATGATTCTATTGGGATGGTCAATCTTTGCGACACGGGCAAAACCAACCATGTCTTCATTGGTGATGCCCGTGCGTTTGCCGTTCATGCTAAGATAGTGGTACTCATCAAGTTTGTTGTTCGGGTTGAAGCACGAAAAGGTTAAGTCAAAAGCGGGCGTGATATGCCAACTGCCACCTTGCTCCATCATGAACTCAAAATTACGGATGTGGGCATCCACGTTGGTGGTCAAGATGTTGAACACGGCACGCCTGAAGGTCTCTTCCTTTTCCTCGTATGGTACCGACAAATTGACACACACTTCCATCAGTTGCTCGTAAGATGTGGCATCAGGAATCATGGCCGCCAACGACTGGGTATGAATCTTTTGCTGTTCTTTTCGGTCATATCTTTCGGTAAGGAAATGACGCTCACCTCCGACTTCAACCAACTTGCACGGCATCATATTGATTCCTGCGGCTTGGGCCATGTCGGCGTATGCCATCTCAACCTCGGTGAGCGGATAATAACGGCTTTCAGCAAACTTCAAAAGGTAATACTTATAGCCTTTAGGCAACATGATTTGTCCCGACCTGATGTCGCCCGTCGCCTCGTTGATGGCAATCACAGCCTTGGAATGATTGCCTCCGGCCGAGGTACCTACCTCATAGAGTGCTTCGAGCGAAAGGTCTTTGCCGACGACGGAAACATCCTCGCGCCCCTGAAGAATCTCCATCGCTTTGGCGTACAATTCAGCCAATTGGAAATTGCGACCCTTGTCGAACTCGTGCGCTGGTTCAAACTCCAAAGCGCCCATTCCGCGCTTCCCGATAAACGACAACTTGTCGACCGCTGTGATTTCAGAGGTTCTGACGTGGTTTTCGGCTGCCCAAGCGTTGAACACGGCATTGCCCCATCGTCCGGGCAGCGAGTCAGCAATAAAGGCGGGCAAGCCCGAATAGATTTCGTCGTTGGGCATTCCATAAAGAGGCAACTTGTTGCGCGGATTTCGAATGGATGCCGACAGGGGGGCAATGTCCAAACCGCCCTTCACGAAGTCAGGGTGATAACTGAACACAGACCGTTTGCGGCGCTCGTCCCAAAAGAGACTTCCAACCTCTTTGCCCCAAATGACAACCTTCACGATATTATTTTGCATGTCTCACTCTTTTTCGTTTGCCTTGCTGGATTTTTTCCAATTCGTATGGCGAGATGGGGATTTCAGGCAGCACATCATCAAGCCCCTGCATGAACCCCACCGCCCTAAGCAACTCGATAAACGTGCCCAAGTTAATGTTGTACATACGCCCATTCTCGAAATTGCGTATGGTAACGACGCTAACTCCCGAATGGTCCGAAACCTCTTTTTGAGTCATGTTGCACCCGATACGATAGTCCTTGAACCGACGGCCAAGCACAGCCACAATCTCCGGCGTGTACATTTGCGATATGTCTTTCTCTTTTTCCACGCTGCAAAGATAAACATATTTTCGGTTATTCGGTAAAAATTTATGTAAAAGAAAATATTTTTTCGGTTTGTTGAAACATTTCTTCCATTAAAGCATTTTATTTCTCTAAATCTCGATTTTTTTCTATAGTTTAGAGAAATAAAATTGGTAAAAGAGCCTGCTTGACCGAAAAAATCATCCTAAGAAAGAAAAAAGACCGATTTTTTGCTACCTTTGCCGCCTAATCATATTGTAAACAACTTTCAAATCATGAATAAGCGACTCATCTTTGCACTCATCATTTTGGCTTTCGGCCTCGGTATAAACCGCGCCTCCGCCCAAGAACAGCAAGCCTATAAGGTCGGTTTGGTCGGCTTCTATAATCTGGAGAACCTCTTCGACACCATCAACGACCCGAACAAGAACGACGAGGAGTTTCTGCCCCAAGGCGCCAACCAGTGGAATACCGAGAAATACCTCAACAAGCTTCATAACATGGCATACGCCATCTCCACCATCGGTACAGACATCACACCCGATGGTGTAGCTGTCCTCGGCATGTCGGAGATGGAAAACCGCACCGTGTTGGAGGACCTTGTGTCACAACCTGAGCTGAAGGATAGAAACTACCAAGTGGTGCACTACGACTCGCCCGACCGCCGTGGCGTTGATGTGGGATTGCTCTACAACCCGAAATATTTCAAGCCGACTAACAGCAAGTCATACCGCACCGTCGTTCCTAACGACCCCGAATTTATCACCCGCGACCAGTTGGTCGTCTCGGGTCTCTTCGATGGCGAGATGATGCACTTCATCGTCATGCACTGGCCTTCGCGTGCCGG
>CAMJHP010000008.1 GCA_946405575.1 uncultured Bacteroidales bacterium
AAGGCTTAGAACCCGAATTGACTAGTTGGAAGGTTGGTTGCTGTGCCCAAGCCATAGGCCCGAAGGCCATGAGGGCGAGGAGGATGAGGGATAGTTTTTTCATTTGATTATTGTTTGTTATTGTTGAATTGTTGTCTTGTTGGGTTTCCCTTTCAGGGAATGGAGTGTTTGCGTTTTTGTGAAGGACGGCGGCATCAGGCACTTTCTGGCTTGCCACCACTTCAAGCCGCCGCTTTCCACTCTTGTCTTTCTCTCCATTCCCCGTAGGGGAATCTTGTTTTTCTATCATTTTTTAGTTGTTTAGTTGTTCAGTTGCAGGTCGCTGACTTCTGTGGGTGCTGTTAGGGTAGTGTCGTCCCTTCGGGACGGGTCTGGCGGGGTTTGGGTTGCTGGACGCTGCCGTTTTGCCTTGCTTCATCGATTTCTTTTTGCAGCTGCATGAGTTCATTCATCTTCGAGGAACTCTTGGTGTCTGTGTCCTTTATGCCAGCCTTGATCTGCTTGCGCTCATCGTAGTAGGCTTTTATCTCCTCGTCGGTAACGCCCATGATCTGCTGGCACTGGGCGAACAGATGCTGCATATTCACTAATAGCCCGTTACAAAGGATGGCATAGCCGCAGAAATCGAAGTCGAGCGTGCGCTTCAGGGAGTAAATGGGCGATTCGGAGGCAATAGCGTTGCTTATCGATTCGCAGACCATCGTTTTGAAATTATTGCGCAATTGGTAGAAATCCGCCACGTTCTCGGTGAAGAACACATTGCCCACCGTGTTGATCGTCTCGATACTTGACGAGAAGATTTGCTCGGTGGTCTCCGTAAACCCCGCAGAGGGCATCTGCGAAGCAAGCCGGAACCTCAACACGTCGAACTGAGTGGTGTCTTGTGCAATCTGCCTCTGAATCAGCATCGACTGGTAGAGCATCGAGTCGGCTTTCTGCACCGACTGCAGCGAGTTGTACATGTCGTACATCACCATCATCACAATCTCGCGCTTCTCACGCTGTTTACTGTGGTGGTTGATGATGGCCGCAGTGCCAAAGGTGAGGATGATGGAGATGGAAATACCAAGGACGGTGCGCAGCAGGCTTTGCCAAAAATCCTTGCCTCCTTTCACTTTCGGGGCGTCGGGTAGCGGGCTTAATGCATCTTGGGTGATTTGTTCCATGCTTTGACTTGAATTTATTACTTTTTGGGTATTGTCACCTAGGTTTGTTTTTAAGGGCGCAAAATTACACTAAATCAAGATTTTAGCAGGCTATTTCTATTCGGCAATTTGTACATTGGAGTCGGTGATTTGTAAACTTTTACCAATTAGATTCGGCAAAATGTAAACCAATTCGGCAAAATGTAAACCTATTGCGGTTTTTTCAACAGTCTTGTTGGTCAGTGTAGGCAAATGGATTATTTTTGTAGGCAAAACCACGTAACAATGATGCGCATATTTAGTTTTATTGACGCGAGACTGCGAGACTACGGGACTATGACTTGTGACTATGACAATGACTGCTTTAACCAAAAGCTGAAACTTCAGCATTCCCGTAAAAGCGACCATGGTCATTGTCAATGGTCATTGTCAAAAAGTCCCGAAGTCCCGTGTCCCGAAGTCAAAAGATATTGTAGTTTAATTCCGAATACTTACTTATGGTTTGTCATTTCTCTTTTCCTGTGCGGTTGCGGTCAACAACCCCAGCCTGTGCCCCGTAGCGACCGCTATAGTGTGGACACGCTGAAAAGACTGTCCGCCACCGACCTTGATGCCGCCTATCGGCGTGTCGGCGAAGGCGAACAAAACGGCGAGCTCTCAGCATTTGAATCGGCCAGCCTGTGCGCCAACCTCACCTACCAATACACCGACAATTACCCCTTGGCGATGGAATACTGCCGTAAGGCACTTGCAGCCCCTGACGACGCGGACGACGAACAGCTCGTGGAAACACTCTATCTGCTGAGCACTATAGCGGAAGCGGAAAAGGACTTCCAAACCTGCATCAACGCCTGCTCCGTAGGCAAGGAGGTCGCCCATCGGAACAAGATGAAGTTTGATGAGTATTCATTCGACTTCCTCGTAGGAAAATGCAAACTCGACATGGGTCTGAAAGACGAGGGGTTGGCACTCATGTCATCCTCCGTCGACAAGGCCATACAGGTCGTGGACGGTGAGGGTGAATTCGGACACCTTATTTATTCTGTCAACAACCTGATAAATTGCTATATCATAGTCGACAATATGGAAGATGCGCTTCATGAGTCAAATCTCTTCGAACGTTTGATTAATGAAATGGAGGCCAAATATCCACAGGCAAAGCCCTATTGCGAACAATGCCGCTTCGACCTCCATTCCAATCGCGCCATC
This sequence comes from uncultured Bacteroidales bacterium, assembly GCA_946405575.1. Classification (GTDB taxonomy): domain Bacteria; phylum Bacteroidota; class Bacteroidia; order Bacteroidales; family F082; genus Limimorpha. The sequence goes on from CAMJHP010000008.1 coordinate 2,355, forward strand.
GCCAAAATCACCCTTGGTCGCCCTCAAGAAGCCGAAACCGACTTCGCCCAAGCCCTTGCCTTCGATTATGCTCAAAGCTATCACGGCGGCGATATGCAGTTGCGTTATTATGCCGCTGCGGGCAACGTGGATTCTGTACTCAGCCTCTTGAACCGCTTTCCTTACCAAGAAAACGACACGGTGCAAAGGCTCTATTGCAGGAGGCTTCTGCGTCTTGAACAAGCCTATCGCGTGGCGGGCGACACGGCCATGGCCAACCTGTACCAATGCCGCATCGACACTTTGTCACAACTTATCGACCGAAGGGAACAGGAGCAAGGCACCGCCGTGAATGCCGCAAAATATGAGACGCAACAATACAAGATGGAATTGGACGACTTGTCGAAGAATACCAAGAAAATGAAAATTGTTTTGGTTGTATTGGTTCTGCTATTGCTGGTGATTATTCTCGTCTTGTACTGGAAAAGCAAGCGGAAGATGGCGAAATCGGCTGAGGAACTGAGGCAGAAGACCAAGTCGATGGAGCAGGAGATGACGCGGCTTCAAAAGCAGGTAAACATCATTGCCCGCGACAACAACCAGACTTCGCCCCAAGCTACCCAACAAGCCGCCAGGTCACTAACGGCCTTCATCGAGGGGCAACAACTCTACCTCAACAAGGACCTCTCACGCGCACTGGTAGCCAAAATGATGGGCTGTTCGCATCAAACCATCACCAAGATGCTGAACGAGATACAGCCCGACCTCTCCTTCCCCGACTACATCAAGGGACTGCGCATTGCCTATGCGCTCAAACTCATCAAGGAGAAACCTGGACTCACCGTGCAGCAAATCGCCGACCAGTCGGGTTTCTACAGCATCAGCAACTTTGAACGCGCCTTTAAAACGATTACGGGGAAGACTCCAAGGGAGTATATGAAGGGGCAGGAATAGTATCAGTTCACAAAAACAGGAAAATCGGCTCAAATCAGTGCAATTTGAGCCGATTTTTGGTAAAAAACTCCAGCGTTTGCTGGAGTTTTTTTTGTTCTCTATTCCTTTACAAATTTTTCACCGTCCCAAAGGTACACGGGCAATTGGTCTCCCTGGTAGGAGTCAAGCCTTACTTTGTCCATGTTGTAATATGCTTCTTCACAATCCCACGGGTTAAGCCTTACCGTGAGCGACACTGGCGGTTGAAAGTCGTAACAAATAAAATCCACTGGGGATTTTTCGAACATTTTCCTGAACTCTGCAATGTCGTTTTTGTAGTCTTCCGTTTTATCCGGATTGAGCAACTCGTCCAATGCGGGCTGCGGCAAAATGTCTTTAACCTCATCGGTCAATTCGCCATCTTTGTAGTATTTGGTCCAAAAATAATACTCCGTGGCACAGCCCGGACCGCCGAAATCGTGAGTAAAAGCTACTAAATAACCGCCGTCATTCAACGGGAAACAGTCCACCTCCTCACCCGAACTGCAGCCTTCGCATTCTTCATCGTAACTACCTGCTATTGAAAACGGATTGGGACTGTAAGTGTCTTTGATTTCCGGATACAGTTTCTTGAACAGTTCTTCCGCCACGTTTTCCATCGGTTCATCATCTTCGACTACCATGTCGGTAAGCTGAGCTTTAACATTGTCTATCGTTGCTTCGACCTTGGCATCGGTGTTCGAAGTATTCTCGTTGTTCTGATTGTTTCCTCCGCACGAAAACAGGGTCAATACCAGAAGGGATAGGATGGGAATGATTTGTTTTTTCATGTCGGTTTTTTGTTTTAAAAATGTAGAGACGTAGCGCGCTACGTCTCTACAAAGGTTTGTCATTTTGTCATTAATCATTAGGCGTCAAAGCCGCAATCATTTCGGCAATCTTGGCCTTTACCTCGGCAACGACATTATCGGGGTTGAGGTCAGCTTTGAAGCTCTTGTCGCGGCTGGCGAACTCGATGGCATTGCGCTCCAGCGTCTTCGGGCTGACCACGATGCGCAGCGGCACGCCAAGCAAGTCAGCATCAGAGAACATTACGCCGGCACTGATATTGCGGTCGTCGTAGATGACCTCCACGCCTGCTTTCTTCAAGTCTTCGTAGAGCTTGTCGGCCACACGGCGCACGTTCTCGTCGGCGATACGCAGGGCACAAATCTGCACCTGCCAAGGGGCGATGGTGATGGGCCAGATGGGGCCGTAGTCGTCGTGACTCACCTCGCAGACCGAGGCAATCAAACGGCCCACGCCGATGCCGTAGCAGCCCATAATGGGGTATTTCAGCGTGTTGTCGCTGTCGAGGTACTGCATGTTCATCGACTCGGTGTACTTGGTGCCGAGTTGGAAGATGTTACCCACCTCGATGCCGCGGCTGATGGTGATGCTGTGCTTGCCGCACACGGGACAGATGCCGCCAGCGGTGGCCTTGGCCACGCTGTCGTACTTCACCTCGCCGAGGTCGCGGGCCATGTTCATGCCCTTGTAGTGGTAGTTCTCCTTGTTGGCACCCGCCACGAAGCTGTTCAAGGTCTTCAGCGACTCGTCGTAGACCACGGTGATGCCTTCAGGCAAGCCTTTGGGGCCGATGAAGCCAGGGCAGATACCCATTTCAGGAGTGACGGTAGCGGCATGCACCTCGGCGCAAAGCAAGTTGCGCAGTTTGGTCTCGTTCACCTCGAGGTCACCACGCAAGAAGACGATGACCAACGAGTCATCCATGTTACGCTGATACAATACGGCTTTACACGACTGCAGAGGCGACTTGTGAAGGTAGTTGCACACATCTTCGATGGTTTTCTGGTCGGGGGTGTAGACCTCCTCCAAAGGCTCGATGGGGTATTCCTCGTTGTGGACGATGCAGTCGGCGGCTTCGCTGTTGGAGCGGTAACCGCATTCAGGGCATATGACGATGGTGTCCTCGCCAATGTCGGTGAGCAGCATGAACTCATGCGAGATGCGGCCACCCATCATGCCCGAGTCGGACTTGACGGCCACGACCTGCGGCACGCCAGCACGGGCAAAGATGCGGTCGTAAGCATGGTAAGCCTTGGCGTAGTATTGCTCCAAGTCCTCTTGCGAGGTGTGGAAGCTGTAGGCGTCCTTCATCGTGAACTCACGGGTGCGGATCAAGCCGCCGCGCGAACGGGGTTCGTCGCGGAACTTGGTCTGGATCTGGTAGATCATGAAGGGGTACTGCGTGTAGCTCTTCGCGGCGTCGCGGGCCAGCTGCACAGCGGCTTCTTCGTGGGTCATGCCCAGCACCATGTCGATGCCGTTACGATCCTTGAAGCGAAGCAGCTCCGAGCCGATGCTGTTGTAACGCCCCGACTCCTGCCACAATGAGCCTGGCATAACGACGGGGAACATGACTTCCTGTCCGTCAATGCGGTCCATCTCCTCACGGATGATGTTTTCTATCTTTTTTGCAATGCGCTTGGCCGGCATGAAGAAGGAAAACAAACCTGTTCCCACCGACTTGATATATCCACCACGCACCATCAGCGCCTGACTGTCGAATACGCAGTCGGCCGGTGCCTTCTTGAAACGTTCGCCTAATAATGTTGCAACTTTCATATTTTGTTCTTTTTTGCTTATCCTTTTTTCGGGCTGCAAAGGTAGGGATTTTTTCAATAAGTCTGTGCTTTTTCATCGCTTTACACCTGACTGCCGCTTTGCGTCATTGCGAGGAACGAAGCAATCCAAGATTATCACCCTTTATCTAGATTGCTTCGTCGTACCTCCTCGCAATGACGCGATGCGCGTATGGGAGCAAAGCCCTTCAATAAACAACCCCTCATGCCGAAGCAGAGGGGTCGTTTATGTCTAAATAATTTGATTAGGATTAAATATTGTTTAATTCTGAATCATCACCTTCCGCGTCACCACCTTGCCACCGATGACGTGGACAAAGTAGATGCCTGAAGGCAGGTCGCTCACGTCGATGGTGCGCTGGCCGTCAACGCTGAAACCACGCACTTTGACACCTTGCGGGTTGATGATGACGACACTGGCTCTACCCTTTTCGTAGTTCGTGGTGATGGTCATTTGGCCTCTTGCCGGATTAGGAGTGATGCTCACTTGGAAGGGTTCTGCATCCACATCGGGCAGTTCAGGAACTTCCGTCAGGATGTCGGTGTTGTGGCTATAGGTCACCACCTTACCAGAGACTCTCAAAATCGGGTTGCTGGAGTTGTCACAATCCGGGCAGGCGTTCTGGCCGCTCACGCAATCAGGATAGTTGGGGTGGCATTGGTCAACGTATGTCGGGTCGAATTCATAAAGCACGTCGGCGTGGCCATCAGCGAGATAGTCGTTAAGACTGTAGTCCCACACCATAGTCATACTACCTGGGCACCAGCCAGCACGGGGCCAGATCCAAGTGCCCAATTGGTCGTTACAGCCTGCCGGATTTGGTTGACAGTTTTCCCACAAATCCTGAGTGTAGGTTGTGGCACCATTGATATTGATGTTGTGATGGGCATGATAGAACTCGGCGGCATTGCCCGTGTTGTAGGCACCGCTTTCCGTATCACTCCAGTTGTGGCCTGAAGTTGTGATTTGCAGCTTGGCCTTTTCGACACAAGGATCAAACTCGACCGTTCGCGTCGGGATAGGACATAGGTCTGAATAATCGCCGAAGGCATAGTTACCATACCAAATCTCTCGCATATCTACATAAGGATACTCAGGAGTGCCTTTGGTGTACTCAAAGATGGCGGTGGGGTTGTAACCTTGACCCGTTGAATATTGCTCGCTATAATATTCAAATTCGACAAGACCCTGAAGCACTGATGTGAAGTCAGTCACATCGAGGTCGTCAACGCATTCTATCCTAAACGGAGTAATGTAACGACAAAGCTCTACCCATTCGCCACGATAGTTCTTCACACGGACATAACTGATATGGTCGTAGGTGTTGCAGTCGCCGTTTACGCAGTTGTGCTCATAATGCAAGTTGATGTAGTTGAAAGCATTGACATGGGTCGGGAAGGCGTATTCGCCATAGTCGGTAAACTGTGAGGTAGTGGCCACCATCTCGCCATTCATTGCGGAAACCACCATGTCATTGATGTCAGTGGTCACATCAAAGGTGTTGGAGGCCGTGGTGACTTTTCCACCCGTCTGGGTGATGGACACGGTCATGTTGTAGGAACCTTCGCCCGAGGGGGTCCAAGTGGTGTACCAATAGCCGTTCTCCGGTTTGTCAGGATAGTCGGTCTTCAAATACAACTCTTGTCCGTCAACTTCGCATTTCACTTGTTCGAACTTAATGGCGTTGGCATGGTCGATATAGGCACTCAACACGATCATGACAGGATTCTCGAAATCGGGCATAAACACCTTAGTGCCTTCGTAAGGACGGCGGATGGTGATCTCAGGAGTATAGTTTTCGGGATCCACCACATAGAACGTACGGGTCACCGTGGGGGCGGGCTGCCATTCCGTGCCGTCGCCAGCCTGGATGGCTTTCACCTTCACTGTGCCTTCCTCACCCGTGAGGGTCAGGATGTTGCCTTCGATGGTGGCAGGGCCTTGAGCGACTTCGAAAGTCACAGGCAGGCCTGAAGTGGCAGTGGCTTCAAGGGTAATGGGGGCATTATAGACCAACTGGTCGGGAATCTCGGCGAAGTCGATGAACTGGGCAGCCAGTCCGCCGGGGAAATGGCGCACGACGATGTTGTCGAAACCGCCCCAGCCGCTGTTGAGCATATAGACACAGTTCCACATGGCGGGGTCGTATTTGTCGCCACTGCCAGGAGTAAGTCCAGCGTTGACACCCTGGCACTCAGGCACTGCTTCCCATTCGGTGGTCAGGTCGTCATACTTCATGTAAAGGGTGACGGCACCTTGGCCATTGTTGGCATCCAAGTCGATGGAGACCTTCCAAGCGTACCAATGGCTATCTGATCCGATGGGTTTGAAGTTGCAAGCCATCGTGTTGCTGGGCAGCACCACACCGTTCATGAAGAGTGGGTTGTCGGTGCTTCCTGTCATCATCATGTAGACACCACCATCGGGGAGGGTGCTGTTCTCATCGGGGTAGATGGGTTCGCAAATGGCGTTCGATGAGGAGGCCTTACGCAAAGGAGGAAGGACCGATCCGTCGCCGTCGCCGTCATAGCCGATGCCGACGAAGTCGCCCCACCACTGGCGGAGGATGTCGCACTCAAACTCGATGATACCGCCATTGGAGAAGTCGAAACCATATTGGGTGATGTCGTGGGTGGCGATGTCGCCAAAAGCAGTACCGGAGGCATCCGAGAATACGCCGATGGTCTCGTCGGCCGTCGGGATGGGCGGTGTGGTGCCCCAGAAGTGGCCCATATAGTCGGTGTACAGCGGAGTGAAAGCTCCGTTGCCTGCGTGGTGCACGCGGACATACCAACCGTCCTGGCCATTGAGGAGATGGTTGGGGTTATCTCCATACTCATAATCGTTGAAGTCGAAGGTCTTTTCGACTTGGGCGTTCATCCCGAAGGAGAAAGCCAAAAGCATAAGGATTAGGGATAGTTTTTTCATAATATTAGATTTAAAGATTCAAAATTTAAAGATTCAAAATTTAAAGATTCAAAATTCAAAGATTCAAGATTCAAAGATTCGAAATTCAAGATTCAAAGATTCGAGTTTGACTTCGTCGTATGCTGAGCATTTCCCCTAGGGGAATGGAAAGCTCTGTCTTTTTATCAAATGAGGGCAATTCCATTCCCGCAAAGGAATCTCATTATTCATTCCACCAGACTCGGGTTTGTCTCGTGTCGCCATGAGACATTCTTGCGATTTGTTTGGTGTAGTTTTCAAAATTGTATTCTATCTCTTTCTGAGGATATTCCATACGATAGGAAGTCAGCTTGGCGTGGTCGGTGGTGGTGGGCGTCGCCATGGTGCGGCGTGCCAAAGCCCAGGCTTCCCAAGGCTGACGGAAGAGGTTGAGCCAACGCTGCTGGTAGATAAGTGTCAAGTAGGACTCGTTAGAATAATCGAACTCGGAGTTCATGTACACGGCTTTGTTCATCACGTCAGAAGCCATCTTATAGCCCAAAGACCAGATGTCCAATGAGCCGACATAACTGGTGTATTGAGGATAAAAATAGGTCCAACGACTGGTGTTTTGTGGCATGTGTGCCCAGAAAAGGCATGATTGGTAAATGCCTTGAAAGAGCATCTGGTCAAGGTCCATACCTGAGAGGCTGATGCCTCCAATGCCACGGGCACCGATTTCTGCCTTCATAAAGAGCACATCGGCATAGGTTACGAAAATCTGAGGCACATATTTCTCGTCACGAGTGAGGTAGTAGTTGAACGGTGAGAAGAGGCACGAGGGACCTTTGAAGGTATAGTTGCCATCACGGCTTTGGGCATAGGGAGAACCGCCTTCTATGGGCGTCTCAAGGGTGCGAATCTGCGGGAAAGGCCGCCATGCACCTTCGGGACAGCTGTCGTTCTTGTGACTCGTGTCGAAGAAAAGGAAAGCGCGGTAGTCGAAGATGCCGCTGCCGTCCAAGTCGTTAGTCGAAGAAAGGCAGCTCCAAACTGTTTCGCCCATACGAAGGTTCTTGTGCTCACGGAACGACCAATTATTGTCCCAATTTGTACCCAACACACTAGGCCATAAGCAGATGGCTCCTCCTAAAGGCGAACCGCCTGTAGAACTCATCTTTGAGTACATATAGTTGTAAGCATCTACCAACAAAGGAGTGGCATATTCAGGTTCCTTGTCGTACATTCGAAGCCCATGACGCAAGATGAGTGAGTTGGCGAACTCGGCCCAAAGCGTGTAGTCGTTATTGAGCAGCACCTCGTACGGAAGCTTGTAATACTCGTTGCCATTAGCGGTAGTGGCTGAGTCGGCGTAAAGGATGTCACGCGACTGGACCAGCTCTTCCAAGAGTGACTTGTAGATGCTCTCTTGGGTATCCCATTCGGGTTTCATATTGGCCTGCGAAGAGGCATTTTCCCAAATACGTCCCGCCTGCGAGTAAGGCATATCACCAAAAATATCTGTGACTTTAAAGGTCTGATATGCCTTCAGAATGTTGAGCTGGGCACGCACCTTGTCACATACGGCAGTGTCACCTTGTTCCTCACCATAAGCGTCGAAACGTCTTTCCAATTCACGAATGTTGGTCAGCATAAGGTAATAGTCCGACCATACGTTTGAAGTACCAATTTGGGAGTTACCCCATGCCTCGGAAGTCAAAGCGCCAAGTTCCGTTTCAGGATACCATATCTCGTTTTGCAGATAAAATTGTTCGTTCATGCTTTGTTGCATAGAACTCACCACGCCGTTAAATAGCGCCTCCACGGTCGTTCCTGTCGGCGAGAACGGGTCTTGGTTCATCTCTTCGAAGTCCTTTGTACACGAAGCCAAGGCAAATACTGCACAAATAATAAATATGTTTCTTTTCATAATGATTCTATTCTTTTTGACACGGGACTTCAGGACATTGTCCGTCTCTCAGTCTCGTGTCATATTGTTATAATTAGAGATTGACTTTCAAAGTAACCATAAACGACCTCGTTCCCGGGTAGGAAGCATATTCAAGGCCTTGGGCATTGCCCGAGCCTTGGGTGCCTTCAGGATTGATGTTGTCGGGCAGGGTTTTGTAGAAATAAAACAGGTCGCGACCCACAAGGGAAATGGAAGCTTGCTTGAAGAGGTTTTGCTTGTCGAGCCACTTGCGGGGGAAATCGTAGGTCAACGCAAGTTCGCGCATCTTGATCCAAGTGTTGTTCACAATGCCTGGGGTGCTGAGGATGTTGCCCCAGCCCCCGAAGTTGGGCATATATTTGTAGAGGTAATGCACCACATGGTTGTTCTCAACGGCCTCGCCCGTCTCGGTGTTGATGCAATACCCCGGTAGAATGATGCCGTAGTTGCCGAGCAGCTCACCGTTTTCTTCATAGGCCAAACCGTTGCCTTCACGTTCATAAAGCGTTTCGGGGCTTTGGCCGGTCTGCATACCCACCACATAGGAGGCGCAATAGATCTGACCTCCCAGCTTGGCATCGACCAAAGCATAGAGCGACCAGTTCTTATAGGAAGCCCTCAGGTTGATACCGCCAGTCACCAAAGGTGCGCAGTTGCCAATCGGCACGCGATTATCGGTCTTCAGGTAAGTGGTACCCGTCTCGTTAAGCAAAGGCAGAGGTTTGCCATTGGCATCATAGAAAGGCCCAACGGTAGTGCCATCGGGCATAGTATATTCATAAACATAGTCCCATCCGTAGATGGTGCCATACTCCTCCCCTTCTTCCACTGCAACAGCAGGACCGTTGGAGCCCCATATTTCGGAAAGCGTGTACATATTGGCACCTGCCAAATCTACAATCTTGTTTTTGTTGCGAGCCAAATTCAGGCCGACTTGCACACCATAATCTTTACCCTGTGCGATATCGTAGGTCATAATGGCCTCGATACCCTTGTTGGTCACCACACCCGTGTTGATGGTCACGTTGTTGGCACCCGACGAGGGAGCAAGGGGTGAGGAAAGAATCTGATCCCATGAATAGATGTTGTAATAAGTAAAGTCCATATTGAATCGGGCACCAAGACCTAGGTCAAAACCGAGTTCATAACTGCGCTGGCGTTGTGGCTTCAGCTCCAAAGGAGGGACTGTGGTGGGCAAAGTAGCCGAAAGCTGATGACCAAAAGAACTCGTGTTGTAAGTGTAAGTCAGCTGGTAGGGTTCGGTATCACTGGCGGTCTGTGCCCATGAGCCTCTCAGCTTCAGGAAATTGACTGGTCCCCAATTCCAGTTCTTGAAGGCAGAAGTCGGGACAAAGCTCAACGTGGCTGAAGGATAGAAATAGCTGTTGTTGGTGATGGGCAAGGTCGATGACCAGTCATTTCGACCTGTCACATCCAAGAACAGCCAGTCACTGTAGCTCAGATTGAAGAAAGCATACAAAGAATTGACTTGCTTCTCCCATTTCGACTCACCAAAGTCACGCTCGGTGGCGTTTGAGTAATTGTAAATCGTATAGAGGTTGGCATATGCCCAAGTGCCTGAAGTACCGTTTATCCCATCGCGAATACCATAGTATTGTTCGCCACCTGCGGAGAAACGCACATTGAACTTCGAACCAAAAATTTTGTCCTTATAGGCGGTAAGCAAGAAGTCCATATCGCGGGTAAGTGCAGAGGATTTACTCTTCGAGTAATAACCGCCCGCCATACCGTCGATGGTGGTGGGTTTGTGCTTGGTGGTGTAAGTGTCGTTGTTCCAGTCGAGAGCAACCTTGGCACTCGCGCTCAACCACGGTGTGATGTCGTACATCATACGGATGGAGCCATACATCTTGTCGCGGTTGAGAGTTGTATTGTTGTTATAAAACGTCCAGAAAGTACTGCTGTAGATATAAGGATAGGGATAGCCGTCAAATTGGTTCATTGTGCCGTCCTCGTTCTCATAGGTCGTGGTTTCTATGCCTTGCCAGCTACGAGGCCAACTGTAGAGCAAACCTTTGTTGAAATTGCTGTTCGACTCACCAATCTCAGGAGAGTTGAGACGGTAATAATCCAAATAGTTGAACGCCACATCGACTTTGATTTTCTCCGACACATTAATCATAGTACCCACATTGACCGTGGTCTGTCTCAAGTTACAGTTGTCGATGATGGCATCGGTACGCGAGTCGGTGAAGGAGACGCGGACACTACCAAAATCACCAGCGTTTTGGAAGGCGACATTGTGGTTCATCGTGTGACCGTTCTTGAACAGCATTTTCAAATTGTCGGGTTGAGGGCTATACTTGCGGATTTGGCCATCCCACCAAAGTACGCTCTCGCCGTTCATAGCTGGACCCCAGCTCTGGGCGCCACCGTAATAGCCGAAAGTGGTGTTGGTGGGTTCGCCAGCAGGACCATTGTCGACGCTATAAATGCCTGGATACTCATATACTTGGTTTCCATTCTCATCCGTCATACCCTCGATGGGAGTCAAAGTGGGGGTATGGAAAGTGATAGGACCACATGCACCATACTTATTCTGTACGGAGCGGTAGAGATAAGGCGTAGTGATTTTGAAGCCTGCCGAATAACTAATGCCAAGGCCACGTTGCTTCGAGCCTTTCTTGGTGGTGATGAGCACCACACCGTTGCCGCCACGCGAGCCGTAAAGAGCTGCAGCCGTAGGGCCTTTCAGGATGTCGAGACTTTCGATATCCTCCTGATTGATGTTGTTAAGGGCTGTACCCCAGTCACGACCACCGCTCCATGAAGTGAGGCCACCCTCATTCGACATAGGCACACCATCGACAACGATAAGCGGTTGATTGTCGCCAAAAATACTGTTGTTACCACGGATGGTGATACGCGACGAAGTACCATCAACACCATTAGGGTTGATGATTTGCACACCTGCCGAACGACCGCTCAAGGCACTGATGACACTGCCCGAGCCTGACTTGGCAATGAGTTCACCGCCGATTTCCTCAGTGGCATAACCCAATTCGCGTTTCTGACGCTTGATACCGAGGGCGGTAACCACCACATCATCAAGGGTCTGTGAATCCACCTCAAGGGTGACATCGATCTTGGTCTTGCCTTTGATAGCGACCTCTTTGGTCTTGTAACCAACGAAACTGAACACCAACACACCTTTGCTGTCAGCATTCAACGAATAGTTACCATCCATATCGGTCACGGTGCCGGCAGAAGTGCCTTTCACCTGAATGGTGACACCAGGCAGACCATAGCCATCATCGCTTGATACGACCTTGCCGCTCACCGCGATACTTTGGGCAAAGACAGCAAACGGGGTCAATAATGCAAACAAAAAAAGAAATAGTAACGTTTTATTGTTCATAATATGATGTTTATAACTTTGGGGACAAAAGTAGAAATAATTCTTGATTGGTCGGTCAAAATAATGAAGATTTGTTTTGCCTCAATAACTAATTGACAAAAACAGCTATTGGGATATAAAAAATGAGAGTGATTGAAACAACCACTCCCATTTTGTCAATTTAACACTCTGCTCACTTGACCACCAGCTTGCGGACAACCGTACCCTTGCCTTCCACCGTGATGCGCATTGTGTAGACACCTGCAACGGACGGGGCCGTCAACATTGCGGGCATCTGTGTAGACGTTGCACGCAACGTCTCTACACCCATAGCGTTCACGATTTCAACGCGGACGGGAGCCTTGCTTTCGGCATTCACACCGATACTGAACTGCTCGCCTCCGTTCACGGGGTTCGGGTAGACTTGTACGCTGCTGGCCAACTCGTCCATTCCCGTTGTGCCCCTGAAGTGAACCACGAAGACATCCTCTGGCTCGCCAATGGTGGCGTTGACGGCGAAGCTGAGGCTCTCCTCGGCATCATAGTATTCCGCGCCTGTCTCCGCGTCGTACAGCCTGAAGCCCAATTCGACGGCATCGTTTCCGGCAATGGTCAGGAAGGCCACATAACGGTTCAGTGGCTCCACATACGTCAACTTCGCGCTGCCTCTGCACTCGCCGTTGGCATCGAAGGCAGCCAGCTCGTAGTTGTCCGTTGTCAGCTCAACATCATCGAGTTCCACCACGGCCATCACCGTCATATTGTGCGGATAGGCGTGGATGTCGTTCGTCCAGTGTGTGGCCTTGGGCAAAGTTGGGATCTCAGTACTGCGGCCTCCGTCGGGATAGACCAGCGTGGTCGACGTGGTGTTGTTCGACAGGTACATCAAACCTGTGCCAGGCGTGATGCTCTGCAGCTGGCCAATCCACATTCCGCTGTAGTATATCGCGTAGTCGGATTGCGACTTCACCTGGTCGCCGTTGGCAGGCGTGTATCCCGAGAAGGCTTCCGACACGCTCATCGTGTTGGTGCACGGATAGCCTATCCAGTTCCAGCCGCTGCTGACGGTGATGGGATGGTCGGAGGGTGTGACAGGCGCGCCCGTCATCTCTATCTGACAGCTTGTGGTGTTGTCTATCATATACGTCTCCTCGTTGGTGATGCTGCTGAGCATACCGAACCACATCGAGCCGTAGTTGGTGACGAAGTCCGTCTGCGACTTGATCTGGTAGCCGTTAGTGCCTAGGCTCTCCTCCAGCATTGCCAGGCCGTCGATGCCGTCCTGTTCCACGTAGGTGCTCCACCAGTTCCAGCCTTGGGCGAGGTCGGTGGTTTGGGTGATGTCTGATGACCCATTACAATTCACATCAAATTCATACATAAAATCACCATTCAAGTTTTCTCCATGGTAGATAACGTCCCCACTTGAATAGCTTATTGTGAAAGAGCATTCACCCATCCAACTTCCCTCAATCCAAGTCAACGTGACATGGCTCCCATTGACAAACATGAGGATTTGCGTACTTGATGAGCCGTCTTCAAACGTTAATTCGCTTGAACTTCCGCTATCATCAGTCACTACGAGTGTATTCCCGTTCCAGCCGTCGCCATACGAGTCATAGAGATCAAATGTGATAACACAACTATTTTCTCCTAAAAAGTTCGCCACAAGGCTCCTGTTGCCAGCCACCGTGAAGCTGTAGCTTGCATTGGTAGAAACCACATCGCCGTTTTCCGTCCAATTGACGAAGCTGTAGCCTATGTTGGCTGTGGCCGTCAACGTGCAGGTCGCGTCTTGGTTGTAGGTGCCGCCACCTGTCACTGTGCCACCATTGCTGGGATTGGCTGTGGCACTGATGGTGTAGGTTGCCGCACTTCCAACCGGATGGACCAGACGGACGCTTTTCCCATAATAACTGGGATGGCCTGTATCGGTGCCTATATTAGATCCATGGAACCAGGCATGAAACGGATTGTAATAGCTTGGTGTTGACGACCAATACTCTCCGTTCCAATCCAATCCTTCTATGATGGTTCCTTCTTCTCGACCACCTGCTGCGGGAAGGAATACGGCTCCGTTAGGTTCAAAAACACTTGCCCAAACAGATGCGGTAATAATGTTGTCATTGTACCCCCAAACATTATTCACATTATTTAAATTGTAGATACTACTACTCCAACTGTCGGGAAGCAATACCAAGCCACATCTGTTGTCAACACGAGCCAATACGAATCTTATACCCGATGCCGTATTTCTCTCGAAATAAAGATATTGCCATTCCTCATTCGTCAAAGTGCGCCAGACAGTAGTATTGTCGCCATTGGTTATTATATTGTTGCCCCATTCATTAAACGTATTGTATTCTTCACCATTTGTTGAAGAATTTGTCGGGTTATTACCCGTACCCCAGCCGAACAAATCAATCCAACCGTTGTACGTCGGAGAGATATTGCTGTTGTCTTCGCCAACGCAGTCGAATTGGTTGAGGGCAAAACGCCAAATGTTGCTGGTGGCGTGGTACTGCAAATTGCCTTGCGAGAAATACACCTGCTGGCCTTCGCCCACAGAGAACAGGCCATTGATGGCTCCTGTGGGGGCGTAGTTCTGCACCCCGGCGCGCACTGGCCGCACAGTGAAACCACATGCTCGAGAGTAGCCACTCAGGTTGTACTCATTGCCCGAGCCGAAGTCGAGACCCCACGCGCCATCCGGAACGTCCGTGTTGAGCGAACTCGACCAATAGTCACCGAAACTACCAGCATAGTAGTGGAGGTCATCGGTCCGGAAACCAGCGGCGGGCAGGAAGAGACTGTTGCCGTTAGCAGCAGTAAAGAGTCGCCCTCTCACGCCGTTCTGTATCGTCCAGATGACAGTCGTGTTATTGCAAAGCTCCTGCCACTCTTCCTTGGTGGGCATACGCCAGTCATTGCCCCAGTTGGCCGTTGCGGCATCGTCCTCGGGCAAGAGTATGGTCAGGTTGTCGGTGAAGCCGTTGTAGCCGTAGCTGGAGTTGGTGCAATACTTGGTGAGCGCGTTACCATAAATACCGTTGCTATATTGGTAGGTGTTCCAGCTGTAGTCATCCTTAGGCTGAGTCTCGCCCCAAGCGAAGTAGTCACCATATTCTTCAGTTGCATTGGCTCCCACGTTGCAGATGGCCCACAGCAGGCCGCTGGGCAGACCGAGGTCAACGTATCCGTGGGTGCTACTACTAGGCAAAGTGGTAACAGCCTCTTGAACAACCTCGCCAAGGCTACCATTAATGTCGACAGACACAGCATAAATCACGTATTCCGTATTAGGTGTCAAGTTGCTGAACCAATGGGTAAAGACTCCTGAATTATGAATACCATAATTCCAAAGGTATTCAGGGAGGCCAATTCCCGTTGAACTCGTCCATTCCTGCATTTCGTTTTCAGTAGCCAACATATAGGCATACGAGACACAGTCTTCATTAGGCGTAAAGGTAGCAGTAACTTCGGTTTCCATAACCTGAGCAACGCTGATGCCTACTAGTGGATGGTAAGTCGTACCGTTGCAGTCGTGCTGTTGCAAACCTTGCGCCTCCAAAGCGGTAATAATGCTTTGGGCATTGTTGATAGGCCATAAGTCTTGGATAACGATTTGACGGTTAGGGGCAATGAGGATGACACTAGGGAAGGCACCAATTTGATAAGTGCTACAGATGCCCGTGCCGCCAGCAGTACCACTGATGGTAGGATACTCAATACCGTAAGTGTTCACCCAATTAAGGCAATTAGTCTCACTGTCGCCAGTGGCAATTTCTATGTAGAACACATCGTGCATATTGCAGCCCATAGCATAGTAGGATTCCGTTACCTTCGGGGTGGCCTGCTGACAGGGACCGCAGGTAGTGAAAAAGAAATCAATAAGCACATATTGTCCACTATTGAGGATGTCGAACAAGTGGACTTCGGTGCCGTGGATGTCAGTAGCCGTGAAATCGACAGCTTGCGTAAGCGGACATTGCGCTTTCAGGCCAAAACCTATGGCCAACGCGAGGAGAAGTGTAATAATTTTTTTCATAAATAAGCGAATTTATTAAGTTTGAAAGGGCAAATATAGAAACTTTTGTTATAAGTAAAGAAAAAAAAACACTTTAAACAATTATTTAATTGAATAAATTATGCAAAAGAAACTGCCAATAAAAAATGAGAGTGATTGAAACAACCACTCCCATTTTGTCAATTTAACACTCTGCTCACTTGACCACCAGCTTGCGGACAACCGTACCCTTGCCTTCCACCGTGATGCGCATTGTGTAGACACCTGCAACGGACGGGGCCGTCAACATTGCGGGCATCTGTGTAGACGTTGCACGCAACGTCTCTACACCCATAGCGTTCACGATTTCAACGCGGACGGGAGCCTTGCTTTCGGCATTCACACCGATACTGAACTGCTCGCCTCCGTTCACGGGGTTCGGGTAGACTTGTACGCTGCTGGCCAACTCGTCCATTCCCGTTGTGCCCCTGAAGTGAACCACGAAGACATCCTCTGGCTCGCCAATGGTGGCGTTGACGGCGAAGCTGAGGCTCTCCTCGGCATCATAGTATTCCGCGCCTGTCTCCGCGTCGTACAGCCTGAAGCCCAATTCGACGGCATCGTTTCCGGCAATGGTCAGGAAGGCCACATAACGGTTCAGTGGCTCCACATACGTCAACTTCGCGCTGCCTCTGCACTCGCCGTTGGCATCGAAGGCAGCCAGCTCGTAGTTGTCCGTTGTCAGCTCAACATCATCGAGTTCCACCACGGCCATCACCGTCATATTGTGCGGATAGGCGTGGATGTCGTTCGTCCAGTGTGTGGCCTTGGGCAAAGTTGGGATCTCAGTACTGCGGCCTCCGTCGGGATAGACCAGCGTGGTCGACGTGGTGTTGTTCGACAGGTACATCAAACCTGTGCCAGGCGTGATGCTCTGCAGCTGGCCAATCCACATTCCGCTGAAGTACATCGCGTAGTCGGCTTGCGACTTCACCTGGTCGCCGTTGGCGGGTGTGTATCCCGCAAAGGCTTCCGACACGCTCATCGTGTTGGTGCACGGATAGCCTATCCAGTTCCAGCCGCTGCTGACGGTGATGGGATGGTCGGAGGGTGTGACAGGCGCGCCCGTCATCTCTATCTGACAGCTTGTGGTGTTGTCTATCATATACGTCTCCTCGTTGGTGATGCTGCTGAGCATACCGAACCACATCGAGCCGTAGTTGGTGACGAAGTCCGTCTGCGACTTGATCTGGTAGCCGTTAGTGCCTAGGCTCTCCTCCAGCATTGCCAGGCCGTCGATGCCGTCCTGTTCCACGTAGGTGCTCCACCAGTTCCAGCCTTGGGCGAGGTCGGTGGTTTGGGTGATTTCGCCCTGGCTCTCGCTGAAGTTGGCTATGTAGGTGGCGTTTTCTGTGACAGTGAAGCTGTAGGTTGAGGTCGTGGACACTACCATTCCATCCTTTGTCCAGTCGGTGAACGTATAGCCCGGATTGGCTATGGCGACCAGGGTGCAGTTCTGGCCATAAATATAGGTGCCGCCACCGCTCACCGTACCGCCTTGAGCAGAATTGGCCATAGCAGTAATGGAATATGTATTATTGGACTTCTGAATGCAGTTGGACCAAGTGATTTCTGTGCTACCGCCTTCTCCAACACAACCACGAATCATCCAAGTATAGTTGAGACCATAGTCCGTAGAATGCTCCCAAGTGAAGCCATCGAGCGACAGGAAGTCGGAGTTGCCGTTGCCGACATAGTCGCAGCCAGACATCGGGTAGGCAATGTCAGATGTGTAGATTGTCAGCCACAGGTCTTGTGTGGCATCGATGGTTACTGGTGTGGTCAGCGTGATGTCGTGCCATGCAAAGTCGCCAGGCACATATTCGGAAATCGTGCTCACCAGTGTACCAGGAGCAGTGGCACCGCCCAAGTACACATTGACGGTATAGTAGCCGGAATAGGTCCAGCCGTAGTCGCCATCGGTATCCGTAAAGATGCCCACCTTGGTCAGGCTCTGACCAGCATAGGCAGTAAGGTCGGCAGCAGGGAATCTGATGCCCCAGTACACTGCACCACCTCCAGTACCGACACCACCAGCGTAGTTATCGGTGCAGTATTGCAGGTAGTCGCGGTTGTCCTTGACACCAGTGCTAATCGTCACATCATTATTATGCCTGCCGTTTTCACAATTCACCCGTAGTTCACCATAATGGCTATTGTTGGTAACAGGAGGCTGGAAAGCAGAAACGTCAAGCGTATGAGGATTGGGTATCACGGGGGTGTCATTCCAATGGATTTCCTTGGCATTGCCTCTCCCATCCACCACGCTGACACCATATTTGTAATTGCCCGTGGCCAATCCCGACCACTCGTTGTCAATGTATTGGTTGCCCGTCACATTGTTGGCAATCAGTTCTTCTCCACTTCCATCACAATAGGCTCGATAGACGCAGTATGTTGACCTATCAGATTTCGAAGTACCAGAGTCCACATTGTCATTATCCAAATAGAACCTACTGGATTCCGTCCAATACACCCTTACATACTGGCTATTGGGATTGTTTGCCTCTGGATAATACTCTGCAAAGACTTCCAAGCCTTGTGGAGTGTTTGAAGAGAAGTTGGCTACATAAGTAGCATTCTCTGTCACTGCGAAACTATATGTGGCATCGGTAGATACCGATGTCCCATTCTTAGTCCAGTCCACGAAGGAATAGCCCTCATTGGCTGAGGCAATCAGAGTGCAGGTCTGGCCTGCAATGAATGAGCCCATTCCAATGACCGTTCCGCCCTCGATTGGGTTGGCAGAGGCCGAAATGGTATAGTAAGTTCCCGTCCCTATTTGTACTGAAACTTGATTGGAGGCACTTGTTTCACCTGCATAATAATTGGTTGTTACGTAATAATTGTAAAAACCTGTTGGCAAGTTATTGTCGTAATAACTGGTGCTGCCCACATTATTGGCAATGCAAAAGCTGTTCCTAAAGATGTTATAAGTGTAATTACCGTCGGAGACAAAGGTGCGGATAAGAAACGCTGCATTGTTCCAGGTATAAACCCCAGAAGTAGGATTGGTTGAATAATAGTTGCCTTCGCTGCCAGAATAATAACTACAATAGGTTGCCGGATAATTTCTGTATTCAGGGTCATAAATGAACACCCAAAGATCCTGGGAAGCATCAATTTGTATCGGAGTGGACAAATCAATGTCAAACCAACCCGTCGACCCTACTGAAAAAGACTGTTGCAGAAGCTGAGTCTGTGGATGGCCAGAAGTGGTTCCATTATACACATACACTTCGTAAGGACCCGTTTCATTGGCAAAAAACGACACTTTATAGACCTTCATGTTGTTATAACTGCTTAAGTTTGAAGCAAGGTAACGGTGACCCCAATATATAGTATTTGATCCCGTATATCCTAAAGAGCCGTTGTAGTTACCCTCTCCATAGGTCAATGTCGCCGTTGGCGTTGAAGGATAACACCAGTCGGGAGCCGTCCATGAAAGGTTGACATTGTTGCCCGAAGCGGTTGCCGCCAAATCGTCAACCAAAGGTACGGGATAATCAACGGTGACTGTCACCGCATTTGACGACAACGATAGTCTTCCTTGGGAATCCACGCTTCTCACATAATAAACAGAACTACCATATGGAGCGATACCTGTATATGAAGTTGAGGAAACATTGCCGATAAAACTGTTGTTGCAATAGACTTGATAACTGGAAGCCCCACTGGCTGCCGTCCAAGAGAGCGACACATTTCGTCCGTTTTGCGAATATGTCAAATTTGAGGGAGCGTCGGCAGTGCATTCTGAAGGGCGAATGCCTAAGACAGCACCTTGGTCTTCATTGTAGATGCCATTGTCACCCGATCCTATGCCACCAGGGCCAGGATTCAAGTTGCTGATGACGTAATACTCATCACAATAGCCTCCCCATCCCCAATTGACATGAAAATAATTGTTGCTGTTGTATCCATCGAACACAAAAGCATGTCCTCCACCAGAGCCTCTTCCATTATACCAAATGGGACGGTTGAGGTTAAGGTCGGCTTTCAACATACTAATCCATACATTATCACTATATTCCGAACGGGCGTGGTATGCCATTTCTGTTGAATAGTTAAAATAGGTTTTTAAGGCTTCTGCCACGATAGCAGAACCAGCACTGCTGGAACTTGGCGAGTAGTTCATATTAACAGACACGCCACAATGGTACATCAGTGTGGCAACAGCCATTTTTTGCGTATTAGTGCTGGAGTAATCGTAAGTGTTGATCATATTGTTCCAATCGTATGTGGTGGACTGAAAGTCGGCTGACAGTTCGCCATAAGTAGAATGGGTGTAGGTATGCGATCCTATGCCATGCTCTGGATAGTTCCAATATTTCATTATTTGGGCCATAGCTGTAGCGACACACCCTGTGACCGAACCTCCAGGACACAACATATTATAAGGAGAACCTTGGCTCCAGTGGGTTTGAATCAGGGGAGCTACTACGGTAGTTGCCCTATCAACGTTGGGATTGCCTTCGGCCAAATCACGCCATTGCTGTGTCACTTCCGACGATGCTCTCAGTTGATTGTCGATGGCATACCGAATTGCATCACTGTATTCTTGAATCCAAGCCCTCTTGTTGGCGGGCATATCTTCAACATTGAATCGACCTGTCAGAGAGTAACCAAGGATGGGCTGCACGCGGTCGTCGGCTGCCATCAAAACAAAACTATTCTCCGTAGTAAACACATACACATTAGAGAAACCAGCAGAAACCGCAACCTCCGTCAGTCCAGCTGATCGCGCTCCATTATTGTTCAAAAAAGTAGTCGCCACTTGGCGTGCCTTTCCTATTTCGACAGGATTAGCTATAGCTCCCAAGGAAAGAAAGAGCATAATCATTGTCAAAGTAAATAGTTTTTCCCTTTTTCGATTACCCTTGTTTATGGCATTATTTACCTTGCCATAAAATAACGTATTGTCTATCATATTATTAGAATTTATGGTTTATAATTTTTTTCTATCGGGGCAAATGTAAGAATTTATTATCAATGCTAATATTGTTTATCCAATTATTTTTGGAATAATTATTCTTTTTTTACATTTCGGAATCATATTTCCAATGCACCAAAAAAGGGAGCCCATAGTCGGTTTCTCCTATGGGCTCCAAAAAAAATGTCACAAATTGTTGCTTATCTGACTACTAACTTACGGATAATGGTGCCTTTGCCTTCCACCGTGATGCGTAATGTGTAGACACCTGCGACGGATGGGGCCGTCAACATTGCGGGCATCTGTGTAGACGTTGCACGCAACGTCTCTACACCCATAGCGTTCACGATTTCAACGCGGACGGGAGCCTTGCTTTCGGCATTCACACCGATACTGAACTGCTCGCCTCCGTTCACGGGGTTCGGGTAGACTTGTACGCTGCTGGCCAACTCGTCCATTCCCGTTGTGCCCCTGAAGTGAACCACGAAGACATCCTCTGGCTCGCCAATGGTGGCGTTGACGGCGAAGCTGAGGCTCTCCTCGGCATCATAGTATTCCGCGCCTGTCTCCGCGTCGTACAGCCTGAAGCCCAATTCGACGGCATCGTTTCCGGCAATGGTCAGGAAGGCCACATAACGGTTCAGTGGCTCCACATACGTCAACTTCGCGCTGCCTCTGCACTCGCCGTTGGCGAAAGCCGCCAGCTCGTAATTCTCCGAATTGAGTTCCTCATCGTTGAGCTCAACCACAGCCATCACGGTCATATTGTGAGGATAGGCGTGGATGTCGTTCGTCCAATGTGTGGCCTTGGCTGAGGTTGCGGCTTCTGTGTTGCGGCTTCCGTCGGGATAGACCAAAGTGGTGCTTTCGGTGTTGTTCGACATATACATCAGGCCTGTGCCCGGCGTGATGTTCTGCAGCTGACCAAACCAAACGCCGTTGAAATACATAGCGTAGTCGGCTTGCGACTTCACTTGGTCGCCGTTGGTGGACTCAAGTCCCGCGAAGGCTTCCGACACGCTCATCGTGTTGGTGCAGGGATAGCCTATCCAGTTCCAACCATTGCTGATGTTGATGGGATGGTCGGAGGGTGTGGCGGGCATACCTGGCATCGCAACTATACAATCAGCTGTGTTGTTCACCATATAAGTCTCTTCGTTGGTGATACTGCTGAGCATTCCGAACCACATCGTGCCGTAGTTGGTGACGTAGTCGGTCTGCGATTTGATTTGGAAGCCGTTGGAGCCGAGGCCCTCCTCGAGCATCGTCAGGCCGTCGATGCCCTCCTGCTCGATGTAGGTGCTCCACCAGTTCCAGCCTTGGTAGAACTGCGTGAGCTGCATATTGGTGAAGTTGAACACGAAGGGATCCTCAAAAGTGCCCACGATGGCATTGGGCTCAAAGGTGACAACGGAAACGCAGCCCGCCACGGATTCCTCGTTTGTCTCATGGTTGTAGAGTTTGAAGTTGAACATGTCGCCTGTCTCGCCATAGAGCATAAGGAAGACCAGATAGCGGTCCACCTCGGGATAGTAGGTGAGCAGTTGGCGGCCTCGGCACTCGCCATTGCAGAAGGCACCGATTTCCAAGTATGGAACGGCTTGCTCCACGCCCTCAATCTGGATGATGCCCGTGACAGTCATATTGGTCTCAAACTGATGGATGTTGACGTTCCAGTGGTAGGTGTAGGAGTTCGGCGAATAGTCCTCCGTGATGTGGAAGAACTCTTCCCAATACGGTGCGGTGCGGTAGGCCTCGCCTGAACCCATGGGCACAGAGACGGGGATGTTGCGCGAAACCATACCAAACGTGCTGGAATAGATGGTCGGCGGAGTGACGGCACCCGAAGAAATGTCGTTGATCAAGAAGCAGTGCTTGAAGGCAAAGTCAGGAATGCTTTCCACGTTCTCGCCAATGCGAAGATGTGAGAAAGCGCAGTCATAGAAAACAGGCTCTCCTGCGCTGCCCATCGTTTGGCAGTTTGTGGCATTGTAGTTGACCACGCTGATGCCATCGCAGCCGTAGAAAGCGTATCCACCCACCGACTCAAGCGTCTCGGGCAGTGTGATCTCGCCGCGCAGGCCGCTGCAGTTTTGGAAGGCTCTGCTGCCGATGTATTGAAGATTTTCGGGAAGTACAAGCCCCGTGAGACTTGTGCAATTCCTAAATGCTTCATCTTCAATGGAGGTCACCAACATAGGAATTTCAAGCGTTCCTGACAAGCTACGACAATCTGAAAATGCTTTATATCCAATAGATGTCAATGAGCTAGGGAGAATCAAGTTAGTCAAGCTGGTACAACCATAAAAAGCCCAATTACCTATTGTTTCCACCGAATTGGGAAGATTAATTGTCTCAAGGCTGCTACACCAATCAAAGACTCCCTCTTCAATGGAAGTTATCCCATCAGGAATGATAATAGAAGTAAGGCTATTACAGTTGTAGAAAGCATTGGCTCCGATATAAGTCACCGAATTGGGAATGACAAACTCCCCAGTTAGATTGTGACAACTCCCGAATGCTGCATAACCGATACTCGTTACATTTTGTGGAAGAATGACAGAAGTAAGGTTTTCACAATACTCAAACTCATACTCGTTGATGTATGTCAACCCTGTGAAGTATTGCAACTCGTCAAAGGAGGTGATGTTGCGGTTATAATAGAACACTTGACCCAAATTCGTCACCGCAGCAGCTTCGTCATAGCTCAGGAATCCGTCGCTGTCAGTGTCCCAGTTGTTTAGGCAGATGGCTTCCACATTCGGGTCGGCAAAGACGATATACGTGCCCTCCATAGGCGAGAATACCGCCACCAAATCCCTCGGCCCTGCAACGATAAAGGTGTATTCGGCATCGGTCGACACCTCTTGTCCATTTTCCAACCAGCGCAAGAAGCTGTGGCCTTCGGCGGGCGTGGCCGTCAGGGTGCAAATGGTGTCTATCACGTATTCACCTGTGCCACTCACCGTGCCCCTGTCCTCAAAATTAGGTGTGGCGGTGATGCTGAAAGGCACCTTGACGAAATTGGCCACCAAGTCCCTATTTCCTGACACTATGAAGGAATATGTTACATCGGTGGAAAACACTTCGTTGTTCTCTGTCCAGCTATCGAAGGCGTAGCCATAGTTCGGTATGGCGTTCAACGTACAGGTGGAGCCACTTGTAATATCAAGTGCCGAAGTACCAGGTTGCGATATTGATATGTCATCCACATCAAGAAAGAACATATCGCTACAATTGAAGTGTCGGAGGGCTACATACCCGCTCTGTCCTGCATAAGCGCTCAGGTCGACCGTGTATTCATACCAGTTGCCTTGGGCACGGTTGCCACTACGGGTTGCATTGGTAGGCGCTCCATATCCCTTGGCTGTCATTGTCCATTCCTGAATGGTGGTGAAGTCATTTGGATTGGTGTTGCTGTTCGTCGAAACAGCCACGCCGAAATGTTCGGCGGCATAGTTTGCATCTTGAGCGCAAGCATAGAAGGTGATGGAGCCACCTAAAACAATTTGAGGCGAAACAAGATAGTTGTCAGGATACAATACTCCATAATTATTATCATAACTCTGTGAAAGGAGAAGGCCGTTTGACCCATTATGACCATAACCTGTACCCATCACTTCAGTTCCTGTTATCCAATTGTAGCCGTCTCCATCAGCATCGATGGATGTCCAGCCTTGTAATGTTCCATCCTCGAAATCGTAAAATCTAGGACCCTGTCCAAAATTAACCGTTCCTCCTTCGATCGGGTTAGGAGTGGCCGTGATGGTGTATGTGGAAAGTACGAAATTTGCCACCAAATCTCTTGAGCCAGTCACAACGAAGGTATATTCAATGTCAGTTGAGAGTTCCACGCCGTTCTCTGTCCAGTTCACAAAGGCATAATCCTCGTTGGGCGTAGCCGTCAAGGTGCAAGTTTGGCCTTCTTGATAGCTTCCGGTGCCGCTTATCGTACCACCTTCTTCGGGATTGGCCGTGGCTGTGATATCAAATATGACTTGAATGAAGTTGGCCACCAATTGATGGTTTTCCGTAACGGTAAACGTATATTGGGCATCCGTCAACACTACCTCACCGTTCTCGGTCCAATTGCTGAACACAAAGGCATCGGAGCTTGGCGTGGCCGTCAAGGTGCAGGTCTCATTTAAATGAAATATACCAGTCGTAAAGGTGACGTCGTCAATAAAGAAGGCATCGCCTGTGGGATTGATACTACCATCCTTTGTGTATGACCACTTGAAGGTGTGTGTGCCTGCAGAGACCTCGTAGCTGTATGTGTTCCAGCCTGAGACATGGGCACCGTAGCAGAACTGCTCTTCACCATCAATGAAGAACTGGCATTTGTCCCAAGCTATGTAAGTACCTTCGCCCATGCACAAGGCCAAGAAACTGATGCTACCGTTTGCTACGAACTCAACCGTGGTTTCGATGGCAGAGGTTGAACTTGCCACACCATTGTTGCCACTCCTCATGCAAAAAGAGCCATTGTAGCCCTCGTATGCAGATGTTGTTACTGTCCAAGGATAAGAGGAGTTAATCCAGTTGGCAGGAATTTGATTGTCTTCAAAATCAAAGTTTTCAATACTACTTGCACCTGTAATTTCTCCTGCAAAGCTTGGATTGGCGGTTGCCATAATTGTGAATACAGGCATCTCAAAATGGGCCACCAAATTGCGGTCGCTTTCCACGGTGAAGCTGTATTCGGCATCAGTGGAAACCTCAATGCCGTCTTCTGTCCAGTTTACGAAAATATAATATTCGGCAGGTGTAGCCGTCAAGGTACAGGTTGTTCCTTGCTCGAAGGTGCCACCACCGCTTACCGTGCCACCTTCTGCCGGGTTGGCCGTGACCGCAATCTCCCACATACAAGGGTTAGGTTCCTGAATGTTGGTGAAGTTGTTCCATCCAGAGGCGTTTTGGTAGGCATCCAAAGAGCCGCAAGGCACTTGAACGGGTATATCGTAGTTTGCGCTGGTGAACACATTCGTCCCCAATGTGGGCGGCGTTTCAGGCTTTACATCAAATGAAGTGAAGCCTTCACAAGCACCGAAGAAGGCACTATTGCCGATTTGTGTAACGGAGTTTCCTATGGTCAATGTACCAGAGAAGCCGCTACAACCCGAAAACGCATTGGTGCTAATGTTACTCACCGAATTGGGTATAATAAGCGAACCCGTGAAACCAGAACAACCATTGAAAGCATTTTCGCCAATCGAAGTTATAGAGTTTCCTAAATTCAGAGAACCAGTGAAACCCGAGCAACCATTGAAGGCATAATTGCCAATAGAGGTCACGGAATTGCCCATGGCCAGCGAATTAAAGCCCGTGCAACCCGTGAAGGCGTCATTTCCAATCGATGTAACAGATTCTGGGATAATCAATTCCCCAATGAAACAAGTGTGGTTTTTCAGAAAATTGGAAGGAATCACCTGAACGTTTTCTCCTATGTTCAAGGTGACCAAGGAAGAATTATTTGAAATCCAACCACTGCTATTTACTGAGCAATTGACGGAATTGTAATTCAATGAAGTAAAGCCTTCGCAATTCATAAAAGCGTCATAATTAATATATGTTACGCTTTCGGGAATAGTTAATGCGCCAGTAAAACTATGACAGTATTGAAAAGCATAAGAATCTATGGTTTGAACAGCATTGCCAAGTATCAATTCTGTGAAACCAGAGCAGCCTAGAAAAGCATTTGGTCCAATGGTAACCACCGAATTGGGAATCACAAGGGAGCCGGTTAAACCAGTGCAATGGGGGAAAGCACTATGTCCAATCACGGTCACAGGATAGGTGGTGCCATAAAGTTCCACGCTTTCTGGAATCACCAGCTCGCCCGTAGCAGAGGTGCCATCCACGTGGCCAGTTACGGTTACAGAGGCTCCATCCTCGTTAATGGAGTAGTTGAGGTTGCCCACCGTGAAGGTTTGGGCCGTTGCGTTTGTCAGTCCCGCCACGCTTAGCAGCAAACTGAACAGGACGGCAAATGCCGCCCTTCTCCAAAGTAAAATTCTTGCATTCATAATTTATTGATTTAATGTGATTAAATGATGGCTTGGTACCGCAAGTTACCTTGCGAAAAATACATTTTGTATGCTGCCGCCCAGCGATAACACGCCGTTCAATGCACCTACGCTATTTATGGAATTGTCGCTACAAATTGCATATGCATTTGCCCATCCTATAGTAATCTGCAGAATTAAAAACCAGATGTTTTCCTTGTATAAATTCCTCATTATCATAATTTAATGTCATTAATATGCTCTCAATATTCTTTCTTGCCGCATTAAGTAAAATGGGACGGTCAAAAATATAAACAAATTCCCTTCGTGCTGCAAATCAAGCGTAACTATTGGGACTAAAATATCAAACAAAATTTTCCAATTAATTGGAAAATTAGTTCACAATACGTAAATGTTCAAAACCAAACTGCTTGTATCTGACTTCGAGAGAAGTGGTCTGTTCGTTGGCGTATGGACCTGTTGATACTTTATTTCGTTTGATGGGATTATACAAGAATATTTACTTTTCATGAATAGAAAACATATTGGTTATGAAAGATATGTGGCAGATTTGTTTCTAAAGCCATTGCGTTTGTTTCTTTATCATTATCTTTGCATCGAAAAACACCATCGCTATGCTACCCAAACCTATGAGACTCTACACCGCCGGCATCGCCGATTTTGAACGCATCCGAGAAGACGGACGTATTTATGTCGACAAAACAGAACTTATCTACAGACTGACGCATGAATCCAGTTTCGTTTTCCTCAGTCGCCCGCGCAGGTTCGGCAAGAGTCTGCTGTGCAGCACCTTGAAGTATTACTTTCAAGGACGAAAAGACCTTTTCGAAGGTCTTGCCATCGCAGAACTGGAACAGGACTGGAAACAGCATCCCGTTTTGCATTTCGACATGAGCACATGCAAATACAAGCGCAACATTCAGGAAATCATCGATGAACTGCACAACCAGATAGACTATTACGAGGAGAAGTATAACAGGACAAAAAACACAGGTTCGCCTGGAACAAGGTTCAAGAACCTCATACAAGGGCTGCACAAGGACACGGGGCTTAAAACTGTGGTCATCTTGGATGAATACGACTCTCCTATGTTAGAC
This sequence comes from uncultured Bacteroidales bacterium, assembly GCA_946405575.1. Lineage (GTDB taxonomy): Bacteria > Bacteroidota > Bacteroidia > Bacteroidales > F082 > Limimorpha. Next base: position 30,227 of record CAMJHP010000008.1, read on the forward strand.
TATCTGCACAAGCCCGACCTTTTGGAAGAAGTACGACATATTATGCAAGAGTTCTACCAGATGGTGAAAGCCTGCGATGCCGATGAGCAATTTGTCTTCATCACGGGCATCACCAAGTTCAGCCAGCTGAGCATCTTCTCCACCTTGAACAATTTAAGGAACATCTCAATGTTACCACAGTATTCGGCCATCTGCGGCATCACCAAGAACGAGTTGGAGTCCGTGTTTGCGGAAGACATCTCCATACTGGCAAAGCGTTTCCGTTGCTCAGACGATGAAATGCTTGACAGGTTGCGCCTTCAATATGACGGCTACCATTTCTGCGACGGATCGGATGACATATACAACCCATATAGCCTTGTGAATGTGTTCACAGACCAGCAGTTGAATTACTATTGGTTCAGCAGCGGCACGCCCACCTTCCTCTTCGAGGAAATGAAACGCTACAACACCAACCTGTTGGAGTTGGAACAACTGCAAGTGCCTTCCACCCAGTTCGATGTGCCCACCGAAGGTATGACCTCTACCCTACCCCTGCTCTACCAGAGCGGCTACCTCACCATCAAGGGATATGACATACTGAGCAACACCTATACGCTCGATTTCCCCAACGCAGAAGTGAAGGTCGGATTTATGGACAACTTCCTTTCCTCGATGATGGGTATTCAGAACAGCAACTCTCAGGGATTTGCCGGCTTGTTTTACCGCGACCTCTACAACCACGACATTGAGGCCGCCATAAAGGCTATGCAGGCTTTCTTCGCCTCCATCCCTTACCTGGACTTCGGTGGGAAGGAGCTGGACGCCATCACCAAATACGAGGCCTATTACGAGGTGCTGACCTATGTGGTCTTCTCCATCTTCAACTGCCGAACCTTCACGCAGGTCAAGGTGGCTCGCGGTCGCACGGATGTCGTCGTCTTTATGCACGATGCCGTCTATGTGATGGAACTCAAGATGCGCGGAACGGCGCAAGAGGCTTTGGAACAAATCAACTCGAAGGACTACGCCATCCCCTATCAGGCTGAAGGCAAGCCCATCGTCAAGATTGGTATTGCCTTCTCGCAAGAGACCAAGACCGTCTCGGATTGGGTTGTCGTAAACGGGTAAGTTTCCCCTAAGGGAATGAATTGTCAATTTGTAGACTTGTAGGACTGTCATATCGTGGCAGCCGTTTATATTGCATTTGCCCACGCGGCTACCATAGTATGACAGTCCTACAATTCATTCCATCAAGGAATCTCATTTTCTCATTTCACCAACAGCTTCCGGACAACGGTACCCTTCCCTTCCACCGTGATGCGCAACGTGTAGACACCTGCGACGGACGGAGCCGTCAACATTGCAGGCATCTGTGCAGACGTTGCACGCAACGTCTCTACACCCAAGGCGTTCACGATTTCAACGCGGACGGGAGCCTTGCTTTCGGCATTCACACCGATACTGAACTGCTCGCCTCCGTTCACGGGGTTCGGGTAGACTTGTACGCTGCTGGCCAACTCGTCCATTCCCGTTGTGCCCCTGAAGTGAACCACGAAGACATCCTCTGGCTCGCTTACGGTGGCGTTGACGGTGAAGCTGAGGCTTTCCTCTGCATCGTAGTATTCCATGCCATTCTCCGTGTCGTACAGCCTGAAGGTCAACTCTGCGGCATCCTTGCCCGAAACGGTCAGGAAAGCCATGTGGCGGTTAAGAGGCTCCACATTCATCAATTTCACGCTGCCTCGGCACTCGCCGTTGGCGAAGACGGCCAACTCATAATTGTCAGTTGTCAACTCCACCTCGTCGAGTTCCACCACAGCCATCACGGTCATATTGTGAGGATAGGCGTGGATGTCGTTCGTCCAATGTGTGGCCTTGGCTGAGGTTGCAGCCTCTGTGTTGCGGCCTCCGTCGGGATAGACCAAAATGGTGCTTTCGGTGTTGTTCGACTTGTACATCAAACCCGTACCTGGTGTGATGCTCTGCAATTGACCCATCCACATACCGTTGTAATATACAGAGTAGTTGGATTGCGACTTGATTTGGTCTCCGTTGGCGGGCAAGAAGTCGGCAAGGGCTTCAGCTACACCCATCGTGTGGGTGCTAGGATAGCCTATCCAGTTCCAACCATTGTTGATGGTGATGGGATGGTCGGCAGGCGAAACCGGTGCGCCGGTCATCTCTATCTGACAATCCGTTGTATTGTCTATCATATAAGTTTCCTCGTTGGTAATGCCACCGAGCATACCGAACCACATCGAGCCGTAGTTGGTGACGAAGTCGGTCTGCGACTTGATTTGATAACCATTTTCACCAAGGCTCTCCTCAAGCATCGTCAGGCCGTCGATGCCCTCCTGCTCCACGTAGGTGCTCCACCAGTTCCAGCCTTGGGCAAGGTCGCTAGTTTGAGCAGTAACACTACTACTACAATTAACGTCAAACTCGTAGAAGAAGCTGCTGCTGAGACCAGAGCCTTCATAAATCACAGTACCGTCAGCATAGCTTACCGTGAACGAGCATTCGCCCATCCAATTTCCCTCAATCCAAGTCAAAGTGATGTGACTGCCGCTGACAAGTATAAGGGTTTGCGTACCTGATGAGCCACCTTCCAACGTAAACTCGTATGAACTTCCGCTGTCATCGGTCACCAATAGCATATTTCCACTCCAGCCATCGCCGAACGAATCATAGAAGTCAAAGTTGATGGCACAAACATCTCCTTCCATAAAGTTCGCCACAAGATTTCTGTCACTTGTCACGATAAACGAATAATTAGAATTGGATGAAACCTGTATTCCTCCTTCAGTCCAATAAAGAAAACTGTAACCTTCGTTGGCTATAGCAGTTAAAGTACAGATTTCGCCGCCTTCATAAGAACCTCCACCCATCACCGAGCCACCTTCTACTGGATAAGCCGCAACGGTAATGTTTCCCGAACACATTCCAATGAAGTTGGTGAAGCCGCTCCAACCTGCAGCATTCTGATAGGCTTCAACAGATTCACATGGTACATAAACGGGAATACCGGTTGAAACACCAGAAAACGCATCCGTTCCCAATGATGGAGGAAGTTCCGATAGAACACTCATGGACATCAAACCATAACAGCCAGCGAAAGCATTATCACCAATCGATGGAACAGTGTTCGGTAAAATCAAGGAGGTCAAACCTTGGCAATGCCAGAAAGCTAAAGAGCCAATCGAGGTTACTGTGTTGGGAATGAACAATTCACCCGTCAAACCATGGCAATAGCAAAAGGCCGCATAACCAATTGAAGTCACTGAATTGCCTAAAGTCAGGGATCCAGTAAAACCGCTGCATTCATAAAAAGCATAATTGCCTATTGTAGTCACAGAATTACCGATGATCAAACTGCCCGTGAAACCGCTGCAACCATCGAAGGTAGAAGTCCCAATCTCGGTCACAGAATTACCGATGATCAAACTGCCCGTGAAACCGCTGCAACCACTAAACGCAGCACCTCCTATTTCGGTTACGGAGTTCGGGATGGTCAAACTGCCCGTGAAACCGCTGCAACCACTAAACGCAGCACCTCCTATTTCGGTTACGGAGTTCGGGATGGTCAAACTGCCCGTGAAACCGCTGCAACCATAGAAAGCCATATAACCTATTGACCTAACAGAATTAGGCAAAATCAACGACCCTGTCAAACCACTGCAGTCCATGAAAGCATAATTGTTTATCGAAGATAAACTGATGAAAAACTGTAATTCTTCAAACGAGGTTATTTCAGTGTTGCCATTAAACGCTCCACCAAGACTCCTAACCGAGGCTGCTTCAGTATAACTTAGTTCGCCATCACCATTGGTATCCCAATTGGCTACACAGATGGCTTTTACATTAGCATCAGCAAAGTCGACGTTTCCTTCCGGTACAAAATGAGCAATCAAAAGAGCATCATCTGTCACCATGAAAGTATAATTTGCATCCAAGGAGATCACATCGTTGTTTTTAGTCCAGTTTACAAAACAATATCCTTCATTAGGCGTTGCAACTACATTACATAAAGAACAACCCTCGTATGTTCCACCACCAGAAACCTCACCTCCTTCAGGAGGATCGGCTAAAACACAAACTGTGCCTGACGAGCATATACCAATTATATTTGAGAAAGCATCCCAACCATAGGCCTGCTGATATGCTTCGACAGATTCGAATGGCACATATACTGGAATATTGGTTGAAACACCAGAAAACGCACCCTGTCCCAATGGAGGAGGAAGCTCCGATAGAGCAATCATCGACTTCAAACCATAACAGCAAGCGAAAGCATAATCACCAATCGATGGAACAGTGTTCGGTAAAATCAAGGAGGTCAAACCTTGGCAATACCAAAAAGCGTTAGAACCAATTGAAGTCATTGAATTGCCTAAAGTCAGAGATCCGGTCAAGCCTCTACAGTTTCTGAAAGCATCGTTTCCAATCGTTGTTACAGAGTTTGGTATTACAAGGTTACCTGTAAAACCGCTGCAACCCAAAAAAGCCCAATCGCCAATGGTAATCACGGAGTTCGGGATATTCAAACTGCCCGTAAAACCGCTGCAACCATTGAAGGTAGAACCCCCAATCTCGGTCACAGAATTACCGATGGTCAAACTGCCCGTGAAACCGCTGCAACCACTAAACGCAGCACCTCCTATTTCGGTTACGGAGTTCGGGATGGTCAAACTGCCCGTGAAACCGCTGCAACCACTAAACGCAGCACCTCCTATTTCGGTTACGGAGTTCGGGATGGTCAAACTGCCCGTGAAACCGCTGCAACCATAGAAAGCCATATAACCTATTGACCTAACAGAATTAGGCAAAATCAACGACCCTGTCAAACCACTGCAGTCCATGAAAGCATAATTGTTTATCGAAGATAAACTGATGAAAAACTGTAATTCTTCAAACGAGGTTATTTCAGTGTTGCCATTAAACGCTCCACCAAGACTCCTAACCGAGGCTGCTTCAGTATAACTTAGTTCGCCATCACCATTGGTATCCCAATTGGCTACACAGATGGCTTTTACATTAGCATCAGCAAAGTCGATGTTTCCTTCCGGTACAAAATGAGCAATCAAAAGAGCATCATCTGTCACTATGAAAGTATAATTTGCATTCAAGGAGACCACATCGCTGTTTTTAGTCCAGTTTGCAAAACAATATCCTTCATTAGGCGTTGCAACTACATTACATAAAGAACCACCTTCGTATGTTCCACCGCCAGAAACCTCACCTCCTTCAGGAGGATCGGCTAAAACACAAACTGTCCCTGACAAGCAAATACCAATTATATTTGAAAAAGCATCCCAACCATAAGCCTGCTGATATGCATTGACAGATTCGAATGGCACATAAACAGGAATATCGGTTGAAACACCAGAAAACGCATTAGGTCCCAATGAAGGAGGAAACTCCGATAGAGCAATCATCGACTTCAAACCACTACAGCCAATGAAAGCATGATCACCAATCGATGGAGCGGTATTTGGTAAAATCAAGGATATCAATCCTTTACAATAATGGAAAGCATAAGTTTCAATCAATGTCACGGAATTTGGGATGAACAGTTCACCCGTCAAACCTTGGCAGTCCTCGAAAGCACCAAAACCAATATAAGTCACTGAATTGCCTATGGTCAGAGATCCAGTCAAACCATTGCAATTCCTAAAAGCATAAGAATCTATCGAGGTCACGGAATTGGGAATGGTCAAATTGCCTGTAAAACCGCTGCAATTGTAGAATGCATTAATACCTATTGTGGTCACAGAACTACCGATGGTCAAACTGCCCGTGAAACCGCTGCAACCACTAAACGCAGCACCTTCTATTTCAGTCACAGAGTTTGGTATTACAAAATCACCCGTGAAACCGCTGCAACCATTGAAAGCCATATATCCTATTTCGGTCACAGAATTAGGAATGGTCAAATTGCCTGTAAAGCCACTGCAACCTTCGAAGGTTGAGCGATTAATTATTGTAATGGAATTGGGAATGGTCAATTCACCAGTAAAGCCATTGCAATTCCTAAAAGCGTAAGAACCTATCGAGGTCACGGAATTAGGAATGGTCAAGTCGCCTGTAAAACCACTGCAACCTTCGAAAGTTGAAGCATTAATTACTGTGATGGAATTGGGAATGGTCAATTCACCAGTCAAGCCGTTGCAATTCCTAAAAGCGCTTGAACCTATCGAGGTCACGGAATTAGGAATGGTCAAGTTGCCTGTAAAACCGCTGCAACCTTCGAAAGCAAATTCGCCTATTGATTTAATATAATTAGGTAAGATCAATGAACCTGTCAAACCACTACAGTTATTGAAAGCATAATTGTTTATCGAAGGTAAACTGATGAAAAACTGTAATTCTTCAAACGAGGTTATTTCAGTGTTGCCTCTGAACACTTCCCCAAGACTCTTAACCGAGGCTGCTTCAGCATAACTTAGTTCGCCATCACCATTGGTATCCCAATTGGCTACACAGATGGCTTTTACATTAGCATCAGCAAAGTCGATGTTTCCTTCCGGTACAAAATGAGCAATCAAAAGAGCATCATCTGTCACTATGAAAGTATAATTTGCATTCAAGGAGACCACATCGCTGTTTTTAGTCCAGTTTGCAAAACAATATCCTTCATTAGGCGTTGCAACTACATTACATAAAGAACCGCCCTCGTATGTTCCACCGCCAGAAACCCCACCTCCATCAAGAGGATCGGCTAAAACACAAACTGTCCCTGACGAGCATATACCAATTATATTTGAGAAAGCATTCCAACCATAGGCCTGCTGATATGCTTGGACAGATTCACACGGCACATAAACAGGAATTGTAGTAGAAATATTATCGAAAGAACTCGATTCCACTCTTGCAGGTGTTTCCGATAGAACAATCAATGATATAAAGCCAGTGCAAGCCTCGAAAGCTTGTTTCTTTATTTCTCTAACTGTATTGGGAATCGCAAAGGAGCCCCAAAAACCGCTGCAACCATAGAAAGCATAGTCGCCTATTGTAGTGACAGAATAGGGAAACTCTATCGTACTCAGACCAGTACAGCCCGAGAATGCACTATTGTTAATTGATGTTAAACTGATAAAATACTGCAGTTCAGTAAAAGAAATGATTTCTGTATGATGCGAGAACACGAAACCAAGACTCGTCACCGAGGCGGCTTCAGCATAACTTAGTTCACCGTCACCATTGGTATCCCAATTGGCCACACAGATGGCTTTCACGTTAGCATCAGCAAAAACGATGTTTTCTTCTGTAACAAAATGCGCAGTCATAAGGCTTTCACCGGTCACTGGAAAAGTATAGTTTGTGTCAAAAGAAACAACCTCGCCATTTCTAGTCCAATTAGCAAAGCTATAACCCTCGTCAGCCGTGGCCGTCACCGTACATGATTGGCCATAAGGGAAAGATCCACTACCAGATGCAGTACCTCCTTCTGTAGCAGTTACGGTAACAGTGAACGGTTCGGCAAACACAGCCACCAAATTACGGTTGAAGTTGGCTGTGAAGGAATAATTAGGATTGGTAGAAGCGATACCTCCGTTTTCTTCCCAATAACAAAAATAATAACCATTATTGGCAGTAGCCGAAAGTGTCACGCTACTACCATGGGGGAAATTGCCACCTCCCGACACGGTGCCACCTGCCTCATTGTTGGCTGAGACATTGATTACATAATTCGTTGTTTCAGCCTGAGGATGAATGTTAAAAAGGGCTATGTTATTATCGTTAAATCCACCAAAGAAGTCGTTAAGAAGAGCATCTATGAAAAAATAACCATCGTTATAGCCATCCCATCCCCAATTGAAGTGAAACATATCGTAATGGTCATATCCGTCACACACAAATGCATGACCACCTATGATGCCGTATCCTACATAAAACACAGGTCTATTCAAATTGAGACAATCCTTTAGCTTTGCTTTCCAAGTAGCCTCTGAATACCAGCTGCGATATTCAAGACTTATCTCATCGGAATAGCCGAAATAATTGATTAATGAACTAGGATATAAAAAACCTCCCGATCCACCTACACCATAACTCATATCGACCGACACACCACAATGCCACATCAGCGTGGCCACGGCTTCAATTTGCTCAGCACTAGAAGATCCATTCAAGATATTCGGCATATTTTCCCAATCGTATGTCGTCGCTCCAAAATCAACACTCTGTTCAGGATAGCCGTTTGGGGTATATGAATGATAGCCTATACCATTTTCAGGATAGCTCCAATAACGCATAACTTGAGCCATTGCCGTAGCAGTGCAGCCTGTCACTACATGACCACACGAGCCATCTGGGTCCTCTGGGCAAAGCGCATTGTAGTAACAACCTTGGTTCCACGTAGTGGTCAGCAGGGGCTCCACGGAAGTGGTACTGCGGTTGTCGTTGAGGCGACCATCTTGCATCACCCTTGCCCATCGTTGGGCTATGGCTTCGTTGGCTTCGAGGTGGTTTTCGATGCCGTATTGGATTTGCTCCACGAAACCTTGCAGATACTCTTGCATCTGGATGGGGACATTGTTCGGGTCGAAGGGACGGCCCTCGCCGGAGTAGCCAAGGATGGGGGTTACGCAATCGTCGGCAGAAACGATGACAAATCCTTCGGTTGTGTTGAACACATAGAAAGCCGCCGTGCCTTCGGGTGTGTTGTAGGTGGTGGCGAGCGATAAGTCTTCCCCTCGTGTCATGTTCATCCGTGTGTTAGCGTTAAGGAACTTGACTCCGACTTCGCGTGCGTTTTGTATGCCAACGGGGTGCGCATACGTCATTCCTATTGTACTTAGAAGCATGATGAGCAGGATGGCTCTCACCGATTTTTTGCAATGTACGGATGCTGTTTTCATATCAGAAATTTTAACGCAAATTAGTTTCCGCAAAAATATGGAGAATTATTATTGTTTCCAAAGGATTAATACAAAAGGATTTCATATAAAGAATCCCGCAAAGAAAAAAGCTTCGCGGGATTCTTGATAAAAGGTTGAGACAAAGCATCATCTGACAATTACCTTGCGATAACACGTGCCTTTGCCCTCAACAGAGATCCTCAGCATGTAGACGCCTGCGGTGTTCGGTGCATTGATGCTGACAGGCAGCTGCTTGGAGGTCTCCATGGAGAGTATTGAACCTAGTGTGTTGGTTATCTCCACACGTACGGACAATTTCTCACTTATCGTCATGCCAACGCTGATGCGCTCACCTGCTTGCACAGGATTCGGATAGACCTGGACGCTACTAGACAACTCGTCCATACCCGTCGCGCCCCTGAAGTGTACCACGAAGACATCTTCTGGGTCGCCTACGGTGGCATTGACGGTGAAGCTGAGGCTCTCCTCGGCATCATAGTATTCCGCGCCTGTCTCCGCGTCGTACAGCCTGAAGGCTAATTCGACGGCATCGTTTCCGGCAATGGTCAGGAAGGCCACGCGGCGGTCCAGTGGCTCAACATATGTCAGCTTCACGCTGCCTCGGCACTCGCCGTTGGCGAAGACGGCCAACTCATAATTGTCAGTTGTCAACTCCACCTCGTCGAGTTCCACCACAGCCATCACGGTCATATTGTGAGGATAGGCGTGGATGTCGTTCGTCCAATGTGTGGCCTTGGCTGAGGTTGCGGCTTCTGTGTTGCGGCTTCCGTCGGGATAGACCAAAGTGGTGCTTTCGGTGTTGTTCGACTTGTACATCAACCCAGTACCTGGTGTGATGCTCTGTAATTGACCCATCCACATACTATTGTAATACACAGAGTAGTTGGATTGCGACTTGATCTGGTCGCCATTGGTGGGCGAGAAGTCGGCAAGGGCTTCAGCGACACCCATCGTGTGGGTGCTAGGATAGCCAATCCAGTTCCAACCATTGTTGATGGTGATGGGATGGTCGGCAGGCGAAACAGGTGCGCCAGTCATCTCTATCTGACAATCCGTTGTATTGTCTATCATATAAGTTTCCTCGTTGGTAATGGCGCCGAGCATGCCGAACCACATCGAGCCGTAGTTGGTGACGAAGTCAGTCTGCGACTTGATCTGATAGCCGTTTTCACCAAGGCTCTCCTCAAGCATTGTCAGGCCGTCGATGCCTTCCTGCTCCACATAGGTACTCCACCAGTTCCAGCCTTGGGACAAGTCAGTCGTTTGGGTTATGTTGTTTTCGCTGAAGTTGGCCACATAGGCGGCATTTTCGGTCACAGTAAAATAGTAAATCGGGTCGATGGAAACCTCTTCACCATCTTGAGTCCAATTCACAAAGCTGTAGCCTTGGTTGGCAGTGGCTATCAACACGCAGGTGGAGAAGTGCTCGTAAGTGCCGGAGCCTTCCACCATACCGCCTACTACAGGATTGGCTGTAACAGTGATTTCATAGGTGTTCAGCTCAAAGTTGGCCACATAGCTGCCTGCCTCGGTTACGGTGAAACTGTAGGTGGAATTGGAGGAAACCACCTCGCCGTTCTTTGTCCAATTGATGAAGGTGTAACCTTCATTTGCCGTGGCTTCCAGTGTGACCGTTGCACCGTGCAAGTAGCTTCCTGCACCCGTTACGGTACCGCCGTCTTCAAGATTGGCTGTGGCAGCAATGTCATATGAAACGGGTGTTTGCGAGAAGTTGGCCACATAAGTACACGACTCGGTCACACCGAAACTGTAGGTAGTTTCTGTGGAAACCACCACTCCGTTCTTTGTCCAGTTGATGAAGGGATAGCCCAAGTTGCCCATAGCGGTAAGCGTACACATTTGGCTGTACTCGTATGTGCCTGCACCCGTCACACTTCCTGCTTCTGCCGGATTGACCACTACCGTAATATCATAGCCATCACACATCTCATTCAAGGCACTTGCCCATTCTTCCCAATAACCAGAGGAATAGTTCTCCGTGGCTCCGCAAGGAATGTTGATGATTCTGCCAGTGGCATTGTTTGAGAACACATCCCAACCGATGGAAGGTGCCTGCATCGACTGCATATTCACCTCGCTCAATTGAGTGCAATTCCTAAATGCCTCAATACCTATCACGGTTACCGGTTCTGGAAGGGTTACCTTGGTTAAGCCCGAGCAAGAATAGAAAGCCGTATTGCCCACAATCATCACGTTGTTGCCCATGATAATCTCCGACAAGCCGTCGCAGTCTTGGAAAGCACTGATTCCGATGGTGTTGATTGAGTTGGGAATCACCAAAGTACCTGTCAAATGCCAACAATTGTTAAAAGCATTGTCGTTGATGGCGACCACAGAGTTTGGAATAGTCAATATGCCAGTAAAGTTAGCATTTCTGAACATATTCGCTGCTATCCTAACCACATTATTGCCTATGTTAAGATGACCACTACAATTTTGGAAAGGATAATTATAATAACCTTCACTAATGTCTGCATGACTTGTCACATTATAATATATCTCTGAAAATCCACTGCAAGAATAAAAAGCTTCGCCTCCAATTGATGTCACTGAACTTGGAATGGTCAGGCTGCCGCCTACGAAACCGTCACAATCATAAAATGCAGAGCTTCCTATTGAGGTTACAGAATTGGGAATATCCAAGTTACCTGTGAAACCGTCACAATACTCAAATGCACTGCTCCCAATCGTAGTCACAGAATTACCTATGGTCAAAGTACCTGCGAAACCGGAGCAATTATAAAATGCACTGCTTCCAATCGAGGTCACTGAATTGCCAATAATCAAAGCACCTGTAAAACCATAGCAATTATAAAATGCGGAATTCCCAATTGAGGTCACGGAATTAGGAATGACTAAATCGCCCGTCAAGCCATAGCAACTGTAAAAAGCAGAGCTTCCTATGGTGGTCACGGAGTTTCCTAAAGTCAGTGTACCCCCGAAACTATGACAATTATAAAATGCATTGCTCCCTATCGAGATCACTGAATTGGGAATCACAATGTCGCCGACAAGGCCTGTGCAACCTGAAAAAGCTTCACTTCCAATTGTAGTCACGGAGTTTCCAATAGTCAATGTACCCCAGAAAGCTGTGCAGCCTTTAAAAGCATTGCTTCCAATGTTGACGACAGAGTTTGGAATGTTGATACTACCAGTAAAATTCCGGCAACCTTCAAAAGCAGAGTTTCCAATCGAAGTCACAGAATTGCCTATGGTCAAGAGCCCCATAAAGCCACTGCAATTGTAAAAAGCGTAATTTCCAATAGTAGTCACAGCATTGGGGATGGTAAGACCGCCTATCAAGCCACTGCAATTATAAAAAGCATTGTTTCCAATTGAAGTTAAAGTGCTGGGCAATGTGATTAAGGTCAACCCCGTGCAGTTGTTGAAAGCATTGGCTCCAATGGAAGACAATCCTATGAAATATTGCAACTCATTAAACATCAAAATCTGCGTATTTCCTTGGAAATAGTTGCCTAAATCCACCACGTGTGCAGCTTCCACATAGCTCAACTCCCCATCGCCATTAGTGTCCCATTGCGAAACACAAATGTTCTTCACATTGGCATCGGCGAAGACGATATTGCCATCAGTCACAAAATTGGCCACAAAAGTCGCGGTATCCACTACAATAAATGTATATTCTGCATCAGTGGAAACTATGGCTCCGTTTTTGGTCCAATTGGCAAATGCGAAGCCTGCATTGGCCGTAGCTGTCAGGGTACAGGTGTCATCTATTAGGTATTCACCCGCACCCGTCACCGTACCACGGTTTTCGAAATTGGGTATAGCTGTAATAGTAAGAGGAACCTTGGTGAAATTGGCCACAAAGCTCCTATTGCTATTGACAATAAACGAAAACTCTGCATCCGTAGAAATCACATTATCGTTTTCTTTCCAGTTTTCAAATGCGTATCCTATATTGGGAAAAGCTCTCAATGTACAAGTATCACCTTGGTTACAGCTAATATTAGTTGAAGCTCCAGCTACTGCCTTCTTACAGAAGGTGATATTGTCAATATAAAAGCAGTCGTCATTGCTGTCAACCATATTATCTTTCGTATATCTCCACTGAAAGGTATGATTACCAGCAGTGATGGGAAACGTTCTCTCGGTCCAGTTGTCTGCACCAGAGTATTGGCCTTTCTCCACGCCGTCAATAAAGAAGTGACCTTTGTCGTAAGTGCTCTCAGAGGAAATCTTACCAAAGAAGCTCATCTCACTATTAGCAGGAATGTCGATGCTCACTGTCATATTACTCACAACGTTAGCCACGCCAACGCCACCGCTTTTCATACAGTAGGTGCCTTCGTATGGGTTGGTGGTGGTGATGCTCCAAGGATAAGTGGCATCGAGTTGCCAATCAAATTGGCTGAAGTTGCCTGTTTCGAAATCCTCTGTTTGCATATGATTCAAATTACAACTGATTGTTCCACCTGTACTCGGATTAGCTGTAGCCGAAATGGTATAGAACATAGCTGGCATTTCAACACAGTCTACATCAAATTCATAATTGAGATTTTCATCCAAATCGGTACCATTATAGATTCCATTTCCATTGGAATAACTTACTAGGAAAGAGCATTGGTCGGTATTCGCTCCTGAAATCCATCCCAATGTAATATGACTTCCATCTGCAATTGGAAGGGAATAGGATGAAGCCGACAATCCATAAGGAACAGTTAGTTTTTGGGTAAAACCGTCTTCAAAGTTCAACACCAGATAATTGCCCGACCAGCCATCGCCATCGGTGTCATTAAGATAGAAAGTAAGGTAACAAGCATTATCCTCCACAAAATTCGCCGTAAAAGTTCTGTTGTTCGATACGGTGAAAGAGTATTCCTCATCCGTCGAAATCACATTACCGTTTTCATCTGTCCAATCCATAAACATATACCCCGGATTGGCGATGGCGGTCAGTGTGCAAGTGCTGCCATACTCATACTCGCCCGCACCAGTGACTGTACCTCCTTCGGCAGGATTGACATTGGCAGTAATGAGTTTTTGGCCACTACATCCCATACTGCCAGAACCAGCCACTTGACTGAATGAGATGTTACAAGATCCATTGGAATAATTGGTGATGACCATGATATAAATTTGTCCAGTTTGTGCAGTTGAAGGTATTATACAATGCTCTGAAGAACTAGTTGAGTAGCTACAACTGACTACTTTATTGCTTGTTAAGCCATTAGGACAAGGGCTTATGGGATCTGTAAAAGGTCCCCAACAGCAAAAATCAAGGTCTTTTGACGGAGTGCTGTACATATAAATATCAATATTCCCGGGATTGCCAATTTCCAAGTAAAACCATGCTGGATTGGGTTGAGTAGAAAGACAGCCATAGTAGGGTCCTGACTCGCCACTACCTGCATTCACACCAGCGGGAAATTCATATATTCCATTGTCCGTACAAATCTGTTCAGCTGAGGCACACATATTGTTCATTCGCGACATAATGTAAACGTCCATCATCAACGATTGTATGAAATCATTGGGCAATTGTGCCTTGTATTCATAGGCAATTTCAGAAGCTTCAGACTTATCTATTTCTGAAAACTGAATGGCGTTTTGTTCCCTGAAATCTGTAAAGGCTTCATCAAGGTCAAGCGTTTCGTAAGCATCGCTAGCACTGATAATAAAAACACCATCCTCTTCGCTTGTGATAACACTGAAGCGACTGTCGTTCAGTAAATTGTACAAGAAAAAGACACGCTCATCAAAAACCGATATTTCCGTGATGTCAAATTCTATCGTCGCTTCTTGGTGCAAACTTTGAAGATTTGATGTTTCATTTCTTTGCGCCATTGCTTTGGTCATCCCCATTGCGCCTAGCAGCAGGGCGAATAGGACGGCACGCATCCATCTTTTATTTTGTAAAAATCTGATTATCATAATTTTTTGTTTTTATGATTATTATTTTTTGGGTATTGGAAGTTTGTGTACTAAACAATTTGAGTAAAAGAGGGTGTGCCTTTCTTCGACACACCCTCTTTGATGAAGATAAGATTGGGAAATTATTCCTTCACAAATCTTCTAATCTCAACAGCACTGTCGGTGGTCAGGCGGATCATATAGGTTCCGATGGAGAAATCACTCACATTGACTTCAATCTTGTCGGAACAATCCTTCTGCCTATAGACTAAGGCACCGCTGATGTTATAGATCTCAAACAAATTGACGGGCTCTGAAGCTTCAACCGTCAGCTTGTCCTTGGCAGGATTCGGGAAGAGTGTAACCGTCATCCCGCTGTACTCACCAACACCCTCAACATAAGCGAAAACGGCCGTATAGTGGGCATCTTCCGTCACCGTGAAGCTGTAGGTGGCATTGGTAGAGACCTGGACACCCTCTTTCTTCCATTCGATGAACTCATAGTTATCATTTGGTGTGGCAACCAAAGTGCAGACCTCACCATATTCAAAAACACCCATTCCGCTGACTTCACCACCTTCGGCAGGCGAGGCTTCAGCAGTGATGGTGCAATTCATACGGCTAAAGTAGGCTGTGCAGTGTGTGTTTTCTGTCACCGTAAAGGTGTAGGAAGGCTGTGTGGAGACTTGGACACCGTCTTGCATCCATTTGACAAAGGCATAACCCTCATTGGGAGTGGCAACCACCGTGCAGGATGCACCATGAGGATAGGTGCCAGCACCAGAGGCTTGACCACCATAGGCAGGATTGACTCCCGTGGTCACGACATGGGTACCTGACGTGAAGTGTGCAACATAGTCAGCATTCTCTGTAGCAGTGAAGCTGTAGCTTGCGCTAGTTGAAACGACATTGCCATTCTTGGTCCAGTTGACGAAAGCAAAGCCATTGCTGGCATTGGCATTCAAGGTGACCGTTGCGCCATGGCCATAGGTTCCTGCACCAGTAACAGTACCGGCATTGGCTGGGTCAGCCACAGCGGTGATTTGATATTGGTTCTGTTCGAAATAGCCAACCAGATCGGCATCTGCTGTAACAGTGAATGAATACTCTGTGTCTGTCGACACTTGGGCACCATTCATAGTCCATCTGACAAAGTGGTAACCTTCGTAGGCAAATGCAGTGACGGTGACGACTTCGCCGTACACATAGGCTCCTTCACCTGTCACCATACCTGCATTATTCGGGTTGGCAGTGACAGTGACATAATAATGGTCTAACAAGAAGTGAGCCTCGTAGGTAGCGTCTTCAATAACGGGGAAGCTATAGGTAGGACTACCTGAGACATACTGACCATTCCTGGTCCATTTGACGAAGGTGTAGCCAGAAGCAGGCGTTGCCGTCAAAGTGCAATAGGCACCGTAAGCATAAGTGCCGGCACCTGTGATGGTACCACCATCAGCCGGAATGGCAATGGCCGTAATCACGTAGTTGTTGTGGCTGAAGTTGGCGACATAGTGGCCAGCCTCTGTCACGGTGAAGCTATAGGTGTCATTGGTCGAAACCACAGTGCCGTTCTTGGTCCAGTTGACGAAAGTAAAGCCAGGACGGGCAGTAGCCGTCAACGTGGCTGTAGTGCCATAGCCATAAACACCAGCACCTGTAACTATACCACCATTCGACGGGTTGGCAGTAGCACTGATTTGGAATTCGTTCGGGGCAAATGTGGCAACATAATCACCAGCTCCTTCAACCATAAAGGAATAGGTGGCATCGGTGGAAACCACAACACCATCTTTGCTCCAATTGACGAAGATGTAGTTTTCGGCAGGTGTAGCCGTCAAGGTGCAAGTCTCAAAATGGTAGTAAATGCCTGCACCATCAACGTAACCACCCGTGACGGGGTTGGCCGTAGCCGTGATTTCGTAGCTGTTCAGTTCAAAGTTGGCCACATAGGCGGCATCTTCAGTCACGGTGATGCTGTAGTTCATACTGTTGGAGACCACATTTCCATCCTTTGTCCAATTGATGAAAGTATAGCCTTCGTTGGGCGTGGCGGTCAAAGCTATCGTTGTGCCATAGTCGTAGACACCGGCACCCTCAACCGTACCACCAACCGTCGGGTTGGCCGTAACTGCGATGGTGTAGCTATTGATTTCGAAGTTGGCCACATAGGCAGCAGCCTCAGTCACGGTGAAGGTGTAGGTGGTCTCTGTCGTGACTTCCTCACCATCCTTCGTCCAGTTGATAAAGGTGTAGCCCTCGTTGACCGTGGCGGTCAGGGTGCAAGTCTCGAAGTGGTTGTAAGTGCCTGCGCCTGCAACGCTACCACCAGCAGTCGGGTTGGCCGTAGCCGTGATTTCGTAGCTGTTCAGTTCAAAGTTGGCCACATAGGCGGCGTCTTCGGTCACGGTGAAAGTGTAGGTGGTCTCCGTTGTGACTTCCTCACCGTCCTTGGTCCAGTTGACGAAATGATAGCCTTCGCTAGGCTCAGCAGACAAGGTTGCCGTAGCACCATAAACATAAACTCCTCCTCCAGTTACGGTACCACCTTCTTCAGGATTGGAAGCAACTGTGACATTATACCCAACGATTTCGAAGTTAGCCACATAACTGCCTGCTTCTGTGACGACAAAGCTGAAGGTCTCCGTCGTGGAGACTTCCTCACCGTCTTTTGTCCAATTGAGGAAAGAATAGCCGGGGTTGGCAACAACCGTCAAGGTGCATGTGGTGCCATGGTTATACGTGCCTGCACCCGTGATGACACCGCTTTCTTCTGGGTTGACCGTGGCGATGATTTCGTAGCTGTTGATTTCGAAGTTGGCCACGTAGGCGGCGGCTTCGGTCACAGTGAAGCTGTAAGTGGTTTCTGTTGAAACTTCTTCACCATCCTTGGTCCAGTTGATAAAATGATAGCCTTCGTTGACCGTGGCGGTCAAAGTGCAAGTCTCGAAGTGGTTGTATGTGCCTGCACCAGTGATGTTACCACCAGCTTCTGGGTTGGCCGTAGCCGTGATTTCGTAGCTGTTCAGTTCAAAGTTGGCCACATAGGCGGCATCTTCAGTCACGGTGATGCTGTAGTTCATACTGTTGGAGACCACATTTCCATCCTTTGTCCAATTGATGAAAGTATAGCCTTCGTTGGGCGTGGCGGTCAAAGCTATCGTTGTGCCATAGTCGTAGACACCGGCACCCTCAACCGTACCACCAACCGTCGGGTTGGCCGTAACTGCGATGGTGTAGCTATTGATTTCGAAGTTGGCCACATAGGCAGCAGCCTCAGTCACGGTGAAGGTGTAGGTGGTCTCTGTCGTGACTTCCTCACCATCCTTCGTCCAGTTGATAAAGGTGTAGCCCTCGTTGACCGTGGCGGTCAGGGTGCAAGTCTCGAAGTGGTTGTAAGTGCCTGCGCCTGCAACGCTACCACCAGCAGTCGGGTTGGCCGTAGCCGTGATTTCGTAGCTGTTCAGTTCAAAGTTGGCCACATAGGCGGCGTCTTCGGTCACGGTGAAAGTGTAGGTGGTTTCCGTTGTGACTTCCTCACCGTCCTTGGTCCAATTGATAAATGTGTAACCCTCGTTGGCCGTAGCCGTAAGAGTGCATTCTTCGTTCTCTTCGTAACTGCCACCACCTATGACAATACCACCTTCCGTTGGGTTGGCCGTAGCGGTGATGACAAAAGCGGGTGTAGATATGAAACCGAACACCTCAGGTGCCACGGGGTTTCCTATCATACTGTTTGTCTCAAAAACAATGGGTTCGTGTAAGCATGTGACAGCCAATTCTTGCCCAAGCGCATGGTCGTAGAGACGGAAGGTCGAAATGTTGTCTCCATCATTGCCATACACTGAAAACATAAGTAAATAGTGACCCGTCATACTTGCATACATACTTGAAGGTTTGGCATGTCCACGGCACTCTTCTCCAGCAAAAAGACCTAATTCCATATCTTCTCGCATTACCTCCACGCCATCCAGCTCTAAGATAGCCATATAGGTCATAGTGGTGGGATAGGTGTGGATGTCTAAATCAAAGTACCAATCACCATCTCGGGTTCCCTCTTGTTGAGGATTGTTGGCTCTCATGCCCAAAGCAAATGCCATTAGCATGGTCAGTAAAAAAAACTTTTTCATAAAATTTAATTTAGATTAATAATTGATTGATGATTTAATAAGTTCAAAATTGATTTGCATTATCTTTTGGCAGGAGACTTGTAGACCATAACCCTTGACTATGGTTATGCCAGCCTTTACATAAGGAACAAAGCCATATTTCTATTGTTGAAGCTGTCATAACCATAGTCACAAGTCATTGTCGCGAGGTCTCGCGTCTTTTCTTATTTGACAATCAGTTTTTCATAATACACATTCTTGCCGTTGGTGATAACTCTCAGCGTGTAAATGCCGGCAACACTTGGAGCTGCAATGCTGGCAGGCTGTTTCGTCACTTTCTCCGTCCTAAGCACAGCACCCACCGCATTGATGATTTCCACACTCACTTCTCCGTCAGCCAAACCAAGACTGAAGGTTGCACCTCTTTCCACAGGATTGGGATAGACATGCAACACACTGCCCAACTCATCGACTCCAGTATTGCTACGGAAACGCACTGTGAAAGGCTCCATAAGTGTACCCAACATAGCATTGGTGTTATAGTCGACAAAGGTTTCGGAACCGAAATATTCCTCTCCCGTTTCAGTGTTGTAAAGGCCGAATTGCAGAGCTGTGGTCTCATCGCCACTGATGACAAGCAAAGCCATATAGCGGTTAATCGGCTCAACATAGGTCAACTTCACGCTTCCACGGCATTCACCGTTGAGGTCGAAAGCGGCTAATTCGTAGTTTTCCGACATAAGTTCTTCATTACCAAGATCTACAACCGCCGAAACCGTCATATTGCTGGGATAGGCATACCTATTGGTTGTCCAATGATTGTTGTCGAAAGCGACATTCCTGACAGATGGCGTAGCAGAGCGATCCAATTCAGGATAGGTGAAGGTGACAGGTTCTGAATTGTTGGAGTAGTAAAGCAAACCCATACCTGGTACAAAAGTATCGAGGAATCCAAACCATCCGCCAAATATTGGATAATAGGTGGAGTAATTGTCGGCGATTTTAACCATATCGCTTTCGGTTGGTGTCAGATTGGAAAATGCTGTAGCGATGTCCATATCGGTGATGCAGGGGTAGCCAATCCAGTTCCATCCAGGATAAAGGGTGATAGGATGGTCTGAAGGATGGACAACAGGACCTGTTATGCTGATTTCCCCGGTGCCATTGGCCAAGATTTGGTAGGAGTCTTCATTGGTTAAACTGTTCAATGGGCCCATCCAACCAAAGTTAGGATAATACTCTTGATAATCGCCATTTTGAGCCTTGATTCGCTGACCGATGGTGCCAAGGCTTTCTTTCAACATTCCCAATCCATCGATGTTGTCTTGCTCAATATAGGTGGAATACCAGTTCCAACCATTATAGATGTTTGTGGTTTGCGTTACGGTGATTCTTTCGAAGTTACCCACATAAGTGGCAGCTTCTGTCACGGTGAAAGTGTAAACCAAATCCGTAGAAACGATTTCTCCGTTCTTCGTCCAGTTGGAGAAGAGGAATTGCTCGTCAGGCACAGCGGTCAAAGTGCAGGAAGTGCCATGGACGAAAGTGCCACCACCGCTGACTGTACCACCATTGACAGGATGGGCCACCACCTCGATTTCATAGCTGTTAAGCTCGAAGTTGGCCACAAAGGTGGCGGCTTCTGTCACGGTGAAGGTGTAGGTAGCATTTTCGGAAACTACCTGACCGTCCTTGGTCCAGCTGACGAAATGATAACCCGTATTAGGTGTGGCGGTCAAGGTGCAGCTCTCAAAGTGGTTGTAGGTGCCTGCGCCTGTAATGGTACCACCTGCGGTCGGATTGGCCGTAGCCGTGATTTGGTAACTATTCAATTCGAAGTTGGCCACAAAGGTGGCGGCTTCTGTCACGGTGAAGGTGTAGGTAGCATTTTCGGAAACTACCTGACCGTCCTTGGTCCAGCTGACGAAATGATAACCCGTATTAGGTGTGGCGGTCAAGGTGCAGCTCTCAAAGTGGTTGTAGGTGCCTGCGCCTGTAATGGTACCACCTGCGGTCGGATTGGCCGTAGCCGTGATTTGGTAACTGTTCAGCTCAAAGTTGGCCACGTAAGCGGCATCTCCCATCACGGTAAAACTGTATGTAGCATCAGCGGAAACCACTGTGCCGTTCTTGGTCCAGTTGACAAAATGGTAACCTGTGTTGGCAGTGGCCGTCAAAGTGCAGGTAGCGTTTTCTTCATAGCTTCCCGCTCCTTCAATGGTACCACCTTCAGTGGGATTGGCCGTGGCAGTGATGTTGTAATAAACCGCACTGACAAAATCAAACACAAACGGTTCAACAGGTGAGCCGTAAGAGCCATTCACTACGAAAGTCATCGTGGTGATGCAATTCAGGTCAAGCTCTTGGTCAATACTGTGGTCATAGAGGCGGAAGCTGAGTTGATCGCCAGCGTTGCCATAAAGTGTCAAGAATACTACATAATGGTTGATAATACTATAGTAAACGTCAGAGGTCTTTTCGCGGCCACGGCATTCATCGCCACAGAAAGCACCGATTTCAAGGTCATTGGAGAATTGCTCCACACCATCGATTCTGACAATACCCAATACTGTCATAGTAGTGGGATAGGTATGAATATTGACCTCCCAGTGATAGTCGTCCGACGAGTTTTCCTGGAAGTTGGCCACCAAGTTCCTGTTGCCCGTCACAGTGAAGGAATAGTTGGCATTCGTGGAAACTTGTGTGCCATTCTCCGTCCAGTTGGTGAAGGTGTAGCCTTCGTTAGCTGTAGCATATACTGTGCAAGATTGCCCTTGCTGGTAAGTACCGCCACCGCTCACCGAGCCACCGTTGGTCGGGTTGGCCGAAACGCTGATAGTGTAGTTTTGCGGATTGGCCGTAAAGTTAGCCACCAAAGTTCTGTTACCTGTGACAGTGAAGCTATAATTTGCATCAGTTGAAACTACCGTGCCATTCTCAGTCCAATTGGTGAAGGTGTAGCCCGAGTTGGCTGTGGCTGTGAGGGTACAGTTTTGACCTTGTGTATAAGTGCCAGCTCCGCTGATTGTACCACCGTCAGTGGGATTGGCTGTGGCCGTAATGGTGTAGTTGGAAGTTTGAGAGAAAAACTCAAACACGTATGGTGTACCAGGGTCACCCATTGTGGCATTGGTGGAGAAGTTTATCGAATTGGTACAGTTCAAGTTCAGTTCCTGACCAAGACCATGGTCATAGAGGCGGAAACTGATCGGGTCGCCATCATTACCATAAACCGTCAGGAACACGTAATAATGGTTGAACATTGGGTAGTACTGGCTGATGGTCATCTCGCGACCACGGCATTCATCACCGCTAAAAGCACCAATTTCAAGTTGATCGGTCAGTTGTTCTTCGCCATCAATCTTGATAATGCCACAGAAAGTCATAGTAGTGGCATATTGGTGTACGTCCACATCCCAATGGTAGTCATCATCGCCCGAAGACACATAGTTAAACACATATGGATTACCTGGGTCACCCAAAGTGCCGTTCGTGACGAAGACAATCTCATTTTCGCAATAACCATCCAACTCTTCACCGAGTGCATGGTCGTAGAGACGGAAACTCAACGCATCACCATCATTGCCGTAAACGGTCAGAAACACATAGTAATGGTTCAACATTGAATAGTACTGGTCTGTGAGCATTCCGCGCCCACGGCATTCATCACCCGAAAAGGCACCAATTTCAATGGTGTTTACGGCTTGTTCATTACCATCAATGGCGATTACGCCAACAATGGACATCGTATTGGGATACGCATTGATGTTGACATCCCAATGGTAGGCATTGGCATGAAAACATAGCCCCAATAGCGTTACGAATAATAATAGTTTTTTCATAATTATTTAATTTAGTATTAAGTTAGTTTTCAATAAATTTACTACATTTTTCATTTATCAAGCTTTGGTTCTACTTTCGGGGCGGACGGTAAATCCGCCCCGAAGTAGAAGAATTCTTTTATTTGATAATGAGTTTCTTGCAGTAGGTTCCCCATCCATCAATATAGATGCGAAGCATATAGACACCAGCCGTCTTAGGTGTCACGAAACTTGCCGGTGTTCCCGTAAATGTCTCATAGGCAACCGTCGCACCCAATGCATTCACGATTTCCACGTGGATGGGGTGTTTGCTGTCAACAGTCGTGAGGATGTTGATGCGCTCGCCAGCTTGTGCTGGGTTGGGGAAGATCTGGACACTGTTGTCAAGCTCCTCCAAGCCCGTCGTGCTGCGGAAACTGACCACATACGGCTCCTCGGGGGTGCCAATCGTGGCGTTGGTCGCATAGACGAGGGCTTCCTCCATATTGTAGTATTCACGACCCGTCTCCATATTGTAGAGACCAAAGTTCAGCTCAACGGCATCATTTCCGGCAATGGTCAGGAAGGCCACGTGGCGGTCCAGTGGCTCAACATATGTCAGCTTCGCGCTGCCTCTGCACTCACCGTTGGCATCGAAGGCAGCCAGCTCGTAGTTGTCCGTTGTCAGCTCAACATCATCGAGTTCCACCACGGCCATCACCGTCATATTGTGCGGATAGGCGTGGATGTCGTTCGTCCAGTGTGTGGCCTTGGGCAAAGTTGGGATCTCAGTACTGCGGCCTCCGTCGGGATAGACCAGCGTGGTCGACGTGGTGTTGTTCGACAGGTACATCAAACCTGTGCCAGGCGTGATGCTCTGCAGCTGGCCAATCCACATTCCGCTGAAGTACATCGCGTAGTCGGCTTGCGACTTCACCTGGTCGCCGTTGGCGGGTGTGTAATCCGCAAAGGCTTCCGATACGCTCATCGTGTTGGTGCAAGGATAGCCTATCCAGTTCCAGCCACTGCTGACGGTGATGGGATGGTCGGAGGGTGTGACAGGTGCGCCTGTCAACACTACCTGACAGCTTGAGGTGTTGTCTATCATATACATCTCTTCGTTGTTGATGCTGCTGAGCATACCGAACCACATCGTGCCGTAGTTGGTGACGAAGTCGGTCTGCGACTTGATTTGGTAGCCGTTTTCACCAAGGCTCTCCTCAAGCATCGTCAGGCCGTCGATGCCCTCCTGCTCCACGTAGGTGCTCCACCAGTTCCAGCCTGCGGCTAACTCGCTGACTTGAGTGAAGTCCGATGATCCATTGCAATTCACATTAAATTCGAAGGAGGTACCGTTGAGGTTAGTACCTTCATAAATCACCGTGCCGTCAGAATAACTCACCGTGAAAGAGCATTCACCAATATAAGAGCCTGAAATCCAAGTTAGTACGATATGACTTCCATTCTCAAACAAAAGCGTTTCGGAAGCATAAGACCCGCTATTGAACGTAATCTGCTGTGTAGTGCCGTCGTCGAAGTTCAAGACCAATTGATTGCCGTTCCAGCCGTCGCCATAGGAGTCGTAAAGGTCGAAGATGATAACGCAATAATCTTCCCCAACAAAATGGGCAGTGAATGCCATATCCTCCGTTACGATGAAGGTGTATTCCATATCATACGAGACAACTGCTCCATTCAAATCAGTCCAAAACATAAATTCAAATCCCTCATTGGCCGTAGCTGACAAAGTGCAGGTCTGTCCCTGATTGTACATACCACCACCGACGACCGTGCCGCCAGCCTCTGGAACGGCTGTGGCTGTGATTTCGTGGGTTATGGTCAGATGTAGCGTCACGATACTGTCGCAACCGTGTATGGTTTGTCCATTATATGAATAGTCGCCTGACTCATAAAAGGTTTCGCCCATCCATTCCCAAGTATAATAATTATGAGCTGTAACCTCAAACTCCGTATAGTATGATTCGTAAATATGCAAAATCGTGCTAAATGTTCCAACCAAGGAGTCATTTCCATTGCCGTCTAATTTATATACATCACACGAAACAGGGTAGTCACCCAAGTTGGCGAATTCATGCGTGATGGGAATGCCCGAGCCTGTTTGGCCATCACCAAAGCTCCAGTTGACTTGACTTACATCGTAATTATAATTCAGGTCGAAAATGACAGTGTTGTCACAAACATTCATATCATCAGAGGCAGTTTGGCCGTTGACGAGTATATTCGTATAAAGCTCTTGGGCAGCATTGGAGCCAACAGAATAGGCATAGCTTTCATCGTCACCGAGACCATATACATGTGCCACGAATCCACTTCCAAAAGTGAATAAGGTGTGGGATCCATGCTCAATTGCAACTCTGGCAAAAGAATAATCCGAATTGCCAGAAACAGTTTGGAATTGGGAAGCAATGTTGTTGCCGTCCAATAGAACAGTATTAACATCTTCCGTATTCGTAATCACATTGACGAAATGGTACTGTGAAGCTCCGGAATTGAAAGTGCTGAAGGTAACGTAGTCCATCCTTTGTTCAATCGGGCTAATTATGACCATAGACGGGTCACCCATTTGTCCCGCGCATTCAGAACCCACATAGTACAGATAAACCATAGCAGGTTTTGAAGTTTCGAGATAGAGTGAAGGATCATCCGAACTGATCTCGAATTGATAGGTTTCTCTCTCGTTAATGGTGGTAACAAGGGAGTTATTGATGAAGATTTGACAGTCGTCACTTGCAGCAGTGACACGTACAATATCATAAGTACGCATAGAAGAACCCGTCACCACGAAATGATTGCCCCAACTGGAAACGGGCAACATTTGCTCGACAATATGGTCGCAATAGGGACAATTGGTCGGGACATTGGCACAACTATTGCCTGCAAATACAGCAATTTTCTTATTACCAGACACCGAAATTTGCGATCCACTCAAATTACCATCCGTAATGGACTTCACTTGATAGCATTCACCTGTATTCAAGGTCACGGAGAACGGTTGGTTGGCATAATGGCCATTCTGGGAGTCACAAGTCAATGTGATATAGACAGTGGTGTTGTCCTCAACAGCGATAACTGCAAACTCGGAACAACCCTGAGCCAAACTTCTTGAATCGGAACTGGGTTGCACCATTGCACCTCTGCCTTCTTCACCTGGATAGGTTTGAATGATGTAATTAGAGCCCAAGGAGGGTGTTGGCAAAACATCAGTCACATCAAATGTAAACTCCTGAAAATTAGAGGCATACAACGAGATGAAATCTGAAGTTACAATATGAAGACTCGTGTTGAGGACACAATCAGAAGCACCATTAGAGAAGGCTTCGTTTGAAGGAATGTTTATGATGGTTGTCGCCCCAACGGAAACCTCAAATTCAGTGGTCCAATTGGTGTAAGGATTCGTGACAGTTCCTGTGCAAGGAGAAGAACCTGTAGCAATTAGACTAAGGTTTACAGAACCATCATGATTGGGCAAAAACGTTACCCAGAAGTCGTTTCCTATTGTGCTTTGTGGATTAATTGTGTTACCAGGTTTCCAAAGGCAGTTGGACCATGTGATTTCGGTGCTATCGCCTTCTCCAACACAACCACGAATCATCCAAGTGTAGTTGAGACCATAGTCCGCAGAATGCTCCCAAGTGAAGCCATCGAGCGACAGGAAGTCGGAGTTGCTGTTGCCGACATAGTCGCAGCCAGACATCGGGTAGGCAATGTCAGGTGTGTAGATTGTCAGCCATAGGTCTTGTGTGGCATCGATGGTCACTGGTGTGGTCAGCGTGATGTCGTGCCATGCAAAGTCGCCAGGCACATATTCGGAAATCGTGCTCACCAGTGTACCAGGAGCAGTGGCACCGCCCAAGTACACATTGACGGTATAGTAGCCGGAATAGGTCCAGCCGTAGTCGCCATCGGTATCCGTAAAGATGCCCACCTTGGTCAGGCTCTGACCAGCATAGGCAGTAAGGTCGGCAGCAGGGAATCTGATGCCCCAGTACACTGCACCACCTCCAGTACCGACACCACCAGCGTAGTTATCGGTGCAGTATTGCAGGTAGTCGCGGTTGTCCTTGACACCAGTGCTAATCGTCACATCATTATTATGCCTGCCGTTTTCACAATTCACCCGTAGTTCACCATAATGGCTATTGTTGGTAACAGGAGGCTGGAAAGCAGAAGCATCAAGCGTATGATGGTTGGGAGCTACAGGTGAATCATTCCATTGGATTTCACTGGCATTACCTCTTCCATCCACCACGCTGACACCGTATTTGTAGCTGCCCGGGTACAATCCAGACCATTCAGAATCAATGTACTGATTCTCGGTCACGTTATCAGCAATCATCTGTATTCCACTGCCATTGCAGTTAGCACGATAGATGCAATATGTCAAGTTTTCCGTACGGCTTCCATTGCTCTTCATAATGATATTCGGGCGAGTCGTGCTGGTGTTCATCGAATTGGCAACGGTTGGGTCATAAGCACCGCTATCCTGATATTTGTAGGTAGAGGCTGTGAACGGCAAGTCAGAAGTGGCCTGCCAAGACACACCGTTATTCCATGCACCATTGTTGCGTTGGCAGTAAATCAAGATATTGCTGTGACCGTCCCAAGCAAAAGTGCCTTCGTTGAATACGAATTCGTTCCAGCCGATTTCAGGAGTCATAGCACCTGTGTAGACGAGAGTCATATCCGTCACAACGTGAGAGGTGGAAGTCAGAGTGACATCCTCAACATTGGCCATCCATATGCTGATACCTTGCTGGGCATAGCCCGGAGCATTGGTAGCATACCAGCTCAGGCTATTCATAGGAGCAATGGTCACGCCTGCTTCCTCAAGCTCAGAAGCAAGGAAGAGGTTCTCGGCAATGCTGTAATTATAGTAGGTGTAGAAGGGGAAATAGCTGAACGTGCTGGTACCTTCACCAATCTGAGCCTCAAATGGAGCACCACCTGTAAACTCATTCCAATACACTCTCGCATACTGACTGTTGGGGTTATCGACATCGGGATAATACTCCGCTATGACCTGAAGGGTAGGAATAGTCAGATGAAGCGTAATTATGCTATCGCAACCATGTATGGTTTGACCCTGATACACATAGTCTCCTGAGAAGGAATAGGTATGTCCCATCCAACTATAAGAACTATAACTTGTTACACTCAGTTCCGTTTCGTATGAATCATAAATATGCAACACTGTGCTAAGTGTGGCCACCAATGAGTCTTGACCATAGCTATCCAGTTTAAACACCTCACACGAAACAGGGTAGTCACCCTCATTGGCATATTCATGCGTAATGGGAATACCTGAGCCTGTTTGGCCATCACCAAAGCTCCAGTTGACTTGACTTACATTGTAATTGTAATTCAAGTCAAAACTAACCGTTTTGCCACAAACATCCATATCATCGGAAGCAGTTTGTCCGTTGACGAGCATATTCGTAAAAAGCTCTTGAACAGCATTGGAACCAACGGAATAGGCGTAGCTTTCATCGTTTCCAAGACCATATACATGGGCAACGAATCCACCACCAGTGGTCAACAAGGTGTGAGAACCGTGCTCTATCTGGACCCTTGCAAAAGAATAACCAGCATTGCCAGAAACATTCTGGAACTCGGAAGCAATGCTGTTGCCATCCAATTGAACGGAAGACACATCTTCTGTATCCGTGATGATATTGACAAAATGATACTGAGAAGCTCCAGAATTAAAAGTGCTAAAAGTAACATAGTTCATTCTCTGTTCAATCGGACTAATCATCACCATCGACGGGTCACCCATCTCTCCTGCACACTGAGAACCCGCATAGTACAGATAGACCATTGCAGGCTGGGAGGTTTCGAGATACATGGAAGGATTGTCCGAAGTGATTTCGAATTGGTAGGTTTCCTTCTGGTTGATGGTAGTGACAACGGAACCATCAATGGAGATTTGACAGTTGTCGTTCGCTGCGGTGACGCGAATCACGTCATAGGTGCGCATGGAAGAATTGGTCACCACAAAATGGTTGCCCCAACAGGAAACAGGCATCATTTGCTCGACAATATGGTCGCAATAAGCGCAACCATATGGAACATTCGTACAGCGATTTCCTGCAAACACAGCAACTTTCTTGTTGCCAGAAACAGATACTTGTGAGCCGCTGAAATTACCACCATTAACAGATTTTATTTGATAGCATTGTCCTGTATTTAAGGTCACAGAGAAAGGCTGGTTGGAATAATGGCCATTCATAGAATTGTCAGCTAACGTGATATAGACTGTCGTATTGTCCTCAACGGCAAGAACAGTGAATTCAGAACAACTGCCATCAGATCGGCTATTTGTATGGGAACTAGGATTCATTGCTATACTCCTGTTAGATTCGTTATAGGTTTGAATGATATAGTTGGATCCCAAAGAGTAAGTAGGCAAGACATCCGTTACGTCAAATGTATATGGTCTGAAATTGGATGCAAATAATGAAATAGGCTCCGTGGATACGACATGAAGACCTATGTTGACTACATCGTCAGAATCGTCATCAGAATAGGCTTCACTTGAGGGAATGTCGATAATGGTTGTCGCCCCAACGGAAACTTCGAAACTGGTTGACCAGTCGGTGTAAGGATTTGTAATTGTTCCAGAGCAAGGTGAAGAAGCTGTGGCAATAAGGCTTAATGTTAAAGGATGATCCGCGTCCGTCTCGTAATTTGGCAGAAACGTCACCCAAAAGTCGTTTCCTACCGTGCTTTGCGCATTTGTTGTTTTCACACCTGTCACACTCAGCAACAGGACGAGCAGGGCAAATGCCACCCTTTTTAGTTGTAAAATTCCGTTTTTCATAATACTTTTATTATTTAGTTGAATATTAAATATTTACTTGATATATTTTGCTCAGTGCCTCAGGGGGCAGAACCACCTGCCCCCTAAGAACCAAGCGTTTTCATTTTATCTGACTATCAACTTACGGCATTGTATACCCTTGTCTTCAGTGATGATTCTCACCGTGTAGATACCTGATGTCAAAGGTGCCACAATGCTTGCTGGAGTCTCTTTGGAAGTCTCATAGGCAACCGTCGCACCCAAAGCATTCACGATTTCCACATGGATGGGGTGTTTGCTGTCAACAGTCGTGAGGATGTTGATGCGCTCGCCAGCTTGTGCTGGGTTGGGGAAGATCTGGACACTGTTGTCAAGCTCCTCCAAGCCCGTCGTGCTGCGGAAACTGACCACATACGGCTCCTCGGGGGTGCCAATCGTGGCGTTGGTCGCATAGACGAGGGCTTCCTCCATATTGTAGTATTCACGACCCGTCTCCATATTGTAGAGACCAAAGTTCAGCTCAACGGCATCATTTCCGGCAATGGTCAGGAAGGCCACGTGGCGGTCCAGTGGCTCAACATATGTCAGCTTCGCGCTGCCTCTGCACTCACCGTTGGCATCGAAGGCAGCCAGCTCGTAGTTGTCCGTTGTCAGCTCAACATCATCGAGTTCCACCACGGCCATCACCGTCATATTGTGCGGATAGGCGTGGATGTCGTTCGTCCAGTGTGTGGCCTTGGGCAAAGTTGGGATCTCAGTACTGCGGCCTCCGTCGGGATAGACCAGCGTGGTCGACGTGGTGTTGTTCGACAGGTACATCAAACCTGTGCCAGGCGTGATGCTCTGCAGCTGGCCAATCCACATTCCGCTGTAGTATATCGCGTAGTCGGATTGCGACTTCACCTGGTCGCCGTTGGCAGGCGTGTATCCCGAGAAGGCTTCCGACACGCTCATCGTGTTGGTGCACGGATAGCCTATCCAGTTCCAGCCGCTGCTGACGGTGATGGGATGGTCGGAGGGTGTGACAGGTGCGCCGGTCAACACTACCTGACAGCTTGAGGTATTGTCTATCATATAGGTCTCCTCGTTGTTGATGCTGCTGAGCATTCCGAACCACATCGAGCCGTAGTTGGTGACGAAGTCGGTCTGCGACTTGATTTGGTAGCCGTTGGAGCCGAGGCCCTCCTCGAGCATCGTCAGGCCGTCGATACCGTCCTGCTCGATGTAGGTACTCCACCAGTTCCAGCCTTGAGCAAGATTGCTGACCTGAGTGATTTGGTCACCACCGCCAATAGAGACCGTCTGCGGGCAGCTCATGGAATAGTAGATGTTGTTGTCGGGACAGATAGCAGGGCCGCCATACACCACACGGATAGTGTATTGGTGGTTGCTTGTGTTGCCTTCGTCCAAGTAGCTGTTATCGCGAGTGAAGCCAACGAGTTGGTTGTCGCGATAAATCATCGCACCAAGGACGAATAAGTCGCCCTCATATGGCACACAGAATGACGTTTGGTTTCCTATTCCGTTGTAAAGTACCGTGGCTTCACCCGTTTGCATATCAACTTCAGCTAAGAAATTTCCGTCAGAATAAACATTCGTCCAATAAAATTTGCCAGTGTAATAGTCAATGGATCCTGACTGCCAATAATAATCACAAGTTTGACCAGTAGACCCTACCAATTCTACAGAGGCATCTGTTTTGTTAATCCTATATACATTGGCCGGGCTGCCTGTAGCAATACCATAGAGGTCACCATTGAGATTGCAGACAAGTACTTCCATATCATAACCCATATTACCGATGTATTGCGGTTCCTTGGTTTCCAAATTCCAAATGTAGAGATCACTATATAGAGTACCATACATAGTGTTGGTCGAGTAGTCCCACGTGCAATCATAGAAACCCCATAAGCTCAAATCCCCTTGTTCCACAATGTTTCCTGTCTGAAGCTCAATCTTGTACCAATTGTAGTCAAATGAAGAGTAGACATAACCGTCAAATCCGCAATAGTCACCGCCATACAAATAACCAATGTTATTTAGAGTAGTTGCATTGAGCGGGTTGTCAATATCATAACTAATCCAATTACCATGATCAAAGTCACACGCATACGCAACACTTCCTCTTGCGGCTTTACCCTCTCTTTCAATCTCAGGATACGTCCAACTCACAAGGTTGCCGTTGCCAGTGGTAGTAGCATTTAGGCCATTTGCACCTTCATAGTTATCGCAAGCCTGATACACCCAATCCACTTCGGCCCATTCAGTCAATCCCGAAGAATAGACACTGGCCACTTTGCAGTGGTAGGTCTGGCCTTCCTCGAGATTGTTGACAGGCAGTTGGCAGAACTTGTTGGTCGTATTCTCAGTGTAAAGCACATTACCTTGCAAATCGGTCAACACCACTTGGTTGTAGTCATAGTGACGACCACCATTTCTACCATTGGTGAGTTCGATGTCATCGATATTAATGATGAACTGGTCACTACAGTTGAAGTGACGGATAGCTATGTACTTTTGGCCAGCGTAAGCACTCAGGTTAACTGTGTAATAATACCAATTGCCTTGAGCACGGTTGCCACTGCGGGTGGCCAAAGTCTTGGCTCCTTGTCCCTTTGCGGTCATAGTCCATTCATCGACCATCGACCAATCAGCACCATTGTCAGACACAGCTACACCGAAGTGATCGGCAGCATAGCTGGCATCCTGTGCGCAAGCCCAGAAGCAGAAGGTGCTACCGGCACCTAGTGTCACTTGAGGCGAAACAAGGTAGTTGTCAGGATACAAAATTTGTCCTGTTCCGTTGGCCCAAGAACCTGAAATCACGTAAGCAGCAGAGGAGTTGTGACCCGTACCAGTCAGATCAACACCAGCGTTGTGGTAGTTGCCAGGATTCATACTCGAAACCCATGTATAACCATCACCGTCAGCGTCAATAGTTGTCCAACCTTCAGGAATACCATCATCAAAATCAAAACTGAAGCTGTCGGATAATGAAATTATCTGATTCAAGTCATCGCCCATACCATTCCACTTGGCCCAACCAGTGCTAGAGACATAGAGGTTAGAGGGTTTTTGCGTGGTCTCTTCCAGCACATAGCTCAACGAAGTGGCATCCCAGATACTTACTTGCTCGGAAATTGTTTCGTAACCTTCTTTGGTGATGGTCACTTGGTAGTCGCCCTTGCGGAAGCTGTCCCAAGCGTAGTAACCGGTGCCACCCAAAACGATGTCGTCAATAGGATATAACAGTTGCTCAGCCGTGTTGAGGTTGGTGAAACTGACCATAGTACCGGCAGGGCTGTCGCCACTGTTGAGGGCTACGGTAAGGTTCACATCACCATTGTTGAGATACATATCTTTGTCAAGGACGTTGGACCAGGTGATGGCCGACTCGCGCTCGATTTGGATGAGGTTGGCATCTGTAAGAATAGCAAAACCTGAAACTTGGGTTTCGAAATAACCAAGGGTTGTCAAGGAATAGTTCGCAAGGTTTACCTTGATTAAAGGATATGTGTTTTCCGTATTGTTAAGAGCGGCCCAATATATCTCATTGGTCTCACGATCAATGGCAAAGTCCTGACCATAGTTGACATCCCAGTCGACATAAATAAGCGGAATCAGTTCTCCTGTTTCAAGGTCGTATTCCTTAATGCATTCTTCATCGGCATCACAAAGAATGAACCTACCATCGTTTGTAATGGTGAAAGTCATAAGGAAAGAAGAAGGAATTGTGGCAATATACGAACAAGAGCCATTCACAGGATTCACTTCATAAAGCTCTCCGTTCCAAGTGTTAGTTCCATATATCTTACCGTTAACCGGATTGTATTCTATCATATCAAACGGTGTATTGGTAGCAATGATTGTGACACCTGTTTCAGGATCAAACTTTCCAAACTTGTAACCATTGTCAGCAAAATAGATGGTACCGTTCATATAGCAGGCTCCTCTTGTGAACGCGTCATTCGATAAGCCGTATGAGTTCAAGTTGGAAGAATTGTTCAAAACAAAATGACAAAAATCAAAGCCATAGTTTGAATTTCTGACAACAATAGCTTCTGAATTGGATGCCCTAAGTATAGGCAAATCGGTATGTTCAGGCACATCGAAAGCAGGAGCTTGTCCGGCATTGGGTTCTTCGGTAATGTTCAAAACTCTGCCCAATGGATTACGCTTGGGGATGGAAAGGCTTCGTCTCAACTCGCCCCAGCTGATTTCACTTTCACGGTTGCCTTCGTAAACACGACTGACGCCCCACTTGTAGACACCCGCCTCGGCATCCTGCCAGCTGACATCTATTAATAAGGTGTCGGTCACATTGTCGGCAAGAAGCACTGTGTTATCTTCAGTGTAAGGCCCAAAGTTGTAGGCATTGGTGCGGTAGACGCGGTAGTATTGGAATGAGCGATCGGGCTCAACTACCTTTAACGGAATACGCTCAGGATTCGGATTAATAGCAGTATGTTGTGCTCCAGAATTGTTGGGGTGATTAGCTATACTGCGATTACGACGGTTCGCATTTGCATTGGAGAGCATACTTGGATTGTATGTCAACGCGACTGTGCGGCCTCCAAAAGTGGAGAAGTAGTTCTTCATCGTCCAAGTTCCATACGAAAGATGTTCCCAACTGTATCCGTCACCACCGCGCCACCATGTACCTAAGTCATTAACACCATCGCAGCAACCAGCAGGATAACCTCCAGGTTTAGTGTTAGCTGTCCATACCACCCAAATTGGGTCGTTGCCTGTAACTGAAACAGGATTGATCAAATCATATTCAACCCATTCGTCCATATATTGTGGCACATCAACGGTGATGGTCGATATAGCAGTACCTTCTTCGGGTACATCACCTCCAACATAGATGGTACAAGTATAATTGCCTCCAACAGCACCATACATATTATCACTGAACAAAGCAACTTTGGTCAATCTGGAACCGATATAGGGTTCAAGAACATCCAAAGGATATTCATATGCCCAGTTTTCTTGGCCAACATTCGAGCTAACAGCATTATTAAACTCGCTTTCGCAATAGGTGTGCCAACCACTGAGATTATTACTCCAATTCACTTTCACATACGGGCTTTCAGGGTTTTCAGCATCAGGATAATACTCAGCAATGACTTCTGTAACTGGTTTGTAAACCTCATCCAAGTTAATATTGATGCCACTTGTCAAGTTATTGAAGGCAATAGCAATGGAACTTCCATAAGATTTGTCTTGATAACCAGCGTGCGAAGCTACGGCAACATACGAACCAGCCCTCAAGCTGCCCTCATAATAACCGTTGGCATCGGTGATGAAACTGTATGTGTTGTAATAGCCATATTCATCGTAGCCAGTGAAGGAAACCGTGGCATTCTCGATGCCTGTGGTACCGTCTTGTTCGTAGACGTGGCCATTAACCGTACCCAAACCAGAAACATAGATCCATACGTCGTTGGACGGGTCGGACTCGCCAGCGTCAAACACGCCAGTCACATAGAATTCATAACCGTACATATTATAAGTGAGGCCATCCACTACATAATAGGTGTCCGTAGTATTGCCAATTAGCACGCCATCCTGATAGACATTGTAGTACTGCAAGGCACGATTCGGAGCCGACCAGTACAACACGGCACTGTTTCCTTCTATAATGAAGTCTTGCTCAGCATAAAGATTCTGAGGCGTATTGAGACGGGTGGTGAAGCTCCAGACGGGGCTTTCCACACCAGCGTCACAGCCATCGTTGCGCTCCACAATCTTCCAATAGTAAGTCATTTCGTCGGAAAGGGCAGGGAGCGTATAATGGAGGCTGAGCTCTCTCGTCCAGTCCACCAAAGTCTGCTCACAGTTCTCCGTGGTGCCAAACATCAGTTTATACTCTGTGGTTCTTGGGCCAAACTGCCAGCTCAGTTCAATGGTGCGGTTGGGATTAACCTCGGCATAATTGGCCGGCGACGGGTTGTAAGCCGGATCGGGACAAGGCACCTCATCCGTATTGATTTCAACAGTCCACTCATTGCTGGTGGAAGAAGCCACAAGGTAGTAAGTGCCCGGAGTGACAGTCATATTATTGATGTTACCAATGCCACCGCTGGAAAGGATGGTCACATCGTCAATGAACAGATAGTTCATATCGTCGCTGTTGTAGTGACGGAAAGCCACATACTTGGTGCCAGCAGGCAGGGTAACGCTCTTGGCTGCCCAAGTGCTCATTTCACGGTTACTGCCTTGAGCCATTGAACTTCTTACGCCGTTGCTGTTGCTGCCTCTGTAGGCATCTTCTTCATACACAGTGACAAAGTTACTGATGTTTGTGCCTGTGGAAGAAGCCATCACTGCGTAATGGTCCGGATATACCGTGTTGGTGGCAACATAGTAGCTGATGCTCGTGGCACCGTCCACCAGCGGAGAAATCATATAGTTGTCAGGATACAAAGTATAGCTGTTCCATGACCATGAGCTAGCGCAATAGGTGCCGCTGTGAGCGTCGCCGATGCCATATGCAGCGGGAGTTGCGATCTGCCAATCGTTGCCATCTGCATCTGCATCGACAAGGGTCCAATTATCCAAACCATTCTCGAAGTCATCCAAGAAGAGGACATCGTCATCTCGGTTGTTATTACTTACTAATGCTATCGTACGACCGCTTGCATTGGTCACAAAACCGCGAAGCATCCAAGTGTAGTTCAAACCATAATTGGTGAGATCTTGCCAATCATAGTTGTCCAATGAAACCCAACGTCCGTTGGGATCACCTGTGTCATTGGAAGCTGCTGCAGGCCAACTATCACCTGAAATATAGTGCATTACAATCCATAAAGGTTGTGAGGCATCAATAGTATAAGGAGTATTCAAGACAAATTCCACAAACTGGGACGAACCAGTCAAACTAATGCTTTGCTGCTGTGCCGGTTCACCATAAGGTGTTCCCTCTGTCTGGTAAATCATAACATCGCCTTCCATATAGGCATAGTCATAAACACTAACTTTTGTCAGTGATGCGCCTGCATAAGCCGATACGTCAAGCTTTATGCCCCACCAGAATTCGCTTCCTGAAGCACCGATTCCAGTTGCATATTCCCCATTATCATAATACAGCCAGTCTTCAACAGCCATTTCTGGACCATTATAATAATTATTTAGGTCAGGGCCACCAACACCGTTGAAGTCTTCAGGATAGAGTGCCACCTTACCGTTTTCGCCGCTTGTTACGGAGGCATTCAGGTAGGTGTCCTCGGTGAAGACGAGTTTATACACGGCATCTGCACCGTCAACGATGCCAGTCGGGGGCAGACGGTAGTTGTTGTAAAGCGGATGGTCGGCCGAGTTGAGCGTGGCCGTGTAGGGGAAAGAGTTCACCGTTTGGGCAAGCTCCCAAACATCGGGACTTACGGGATTGTAAGCTATGGCGGTCACGTCGTATTCCGCTTCCTCATCGGCACCATAATTGATAATCAGGTTCGCATTGACTTCACCTGAGGCGGTACCCTCAGTACCCACAGAGAGGTCGAATCCATTATTATGAAGCAAAACGAAAGGAAGAGCCGTATTTCCAAGGCTCAACTGGAAGTAATCATCGGTGACCGAAACATTGTCAATCGTGGTGCTCGCACCCTCATTGAAAATATTGACTTCCAAAGGACGCATCCAAGCGTTGTTGGGGCGATAGCCAAGGTCAATTGGATTAGGGTTGACCACTAGATTAGTATTTGATCCATTATTATAATAGAATGTGGTCTTGGGCAAGAAGTTGCGCTGGGTTGGACTGATGGCATCTAATCCGTTATAGTTGTAACCTTGCACCGAAGCACCGTCAACGGTCTCACCAACCCATGTGATGGATTTGTAGATACCTGTGGTAATGTTGTAAATACCGACCAACAGGTTGCTTCCATTGTAATGGTATGGCGTGCTAAAGTTAATTTCCATTTCAAAGTCAGTGCCATTGAGGAGACCTTCGTAAACAACAGTAGCATCATCTATGCCACTGAAATCATTGATAGTAGTTTCGCCCACTTCCTTCATAAACACTTGGAAAGTACTTGTCCAAGCGTCCGAAGCTGGAGTAGAGGCATAGAACTTTATGCTGTTGATGTCGGCATTAGCTATTGCAGCGAGTTCGCTGGAAGGATATATCATTTCAGCCTTCAGATAGGCATCGGCATAAAAGCCGTATACCGGGACATAATTACTGGTAGATGTACCATCATTTACTGTAAGTTCACTGCCGCTGCCAGTGGTGATACCAAGTTGAATGTTGGCTCGGTTGGATGAGGTGTACTTGTTACCGTTGTACGACTCCAAATCGTATGGATCAGGATTTACATTATCACTGTGATAAGAAAGTGCGGCATTAGGAGTATCTGTGTAATAGAAATATCGAGTGCTGTAACCTGGGGTGTACTCGTGCATAGCAATCAGCAAGTTGCTTGTACCATCGTAGGAAAATGGAGTGTTGAGTGTAATGGTTGTCCATCCCTGTTGGAAGGTAAGAGTGCCGCTAAACACCATATCCGAAGCTGTGACAGGCTCATAATCCATATTGCTCGAAAAACTGTCTCTCGACACATTTTTCATAAATATTTCCACCTCATTCGTTTGTTCATTTTCCGACTGCATATTGAAACCGATAGAAGTGATTGTTCCAGAAGTTCCAATTTCTTCAGCGGTGTAAATCTGCTCAACAAAAGAATAACCCCATAAGGAGTTGAATGGGGTGACATATGTAGTAGAAGTTCCATCTCCAATCTCAATGATATTTCCACCACCATTGCTGCTGAAGTTGGCCACATAGTTGGCATTTTCTGTCACAACAAAACTATAGGTGGGGTCTGTAGAGACCGTTATGCCGTTCATGGTCCAGTTTGTGAAGCTGAAGCCATAGTAGGCTGTGGCCATCAGCGTGCAAGTGGTGCCTTCAACATATGAGCCAGCACCGCTCACAGAACCACCGTTTGCCGGGTTGGCAGTTGCTGTGATATTATATGTGGTGAAAGGCTCACTTGAGTCACCCAGCTTGCAAGCCGTCAGTATCGGGCGCGTGGGCGTTCCCTGATAGGTTTCAGAGACCCATGCGAGGAAGTAGATGTTGTTCAAGTCAACATCCACACCGTTGGGCGAACCAATGGTTTCGGGAATCTGGTAAGTGTAAGTGCGAGTAATCAAACTGCCTTGTGTGGTGGGACTGATGGCATCGCCCCAAGCACTTGAAGTGACGACATCGCGCAGGACATGCATATGGCAATATTGGTCGCCAACCCATTGCGTGGGATTGTAGTTGCCATAGTCGGCTTGTGAACCGAGGATGCTGTCTTGCAACATGGCCACAGTCAGGTAGTTTTGGCTGTAGGAACTGTTGCCCGTGTAATACACCTCAACGGTAATGGATGCCGTGCGTGTTACGGGGTCAATAGATACTTCACCGCCTACATTGCATTCTGCAACTTGGCTCATCTGCGTATTGGCAATACTTCCCCAATAACTTCTGCTTTGTCCATCAGCTGTACTACGGTTGACAACACCCGTAGGATAACCGCTAATGTCGAAGCCGTTATGGATGGTGTTACCATCTTGGGTTATCATATTGGGATAAGAAGTATAGGCGTAACCGCCGGCATGAACATTGATGGCCCACACGCGGTTCGGGTTGGCCGCCATAATCTCATTGGCTATACGGTGTCCGTCGGTGCAATAGCCGCAACCACGGCCTGTGAACTCTTCGAGGATGACGTTCCTGTTGGTAGGATAGGTAGTAACATAGATGGGGTCGCCTGGGCCAGGAGGAGTGCCACCACAGTTGACATCAAACTCGTAAGAGAAGCCGTTGCCGAGGCTGGAACCTGAGTAGATGATATTTCCGTTTGCATAGCTAACCGTGAAAGAGCATTCATTCGACCAACTGCCTTCTATCCAACCCAAGACGATATGGCTTCCGTCTACCACGTTACGGGTTATCGTAGTTGTCAAACCATTGTCCAAGGTCAATTCCTCGTAGCTGTTGCAACCTTCACTATAGTTTAGGGTGAGGTAGTTGCCATTCCAACCGTCGCCATATGAGTCGTTGAAAGTGAATACAAGGGAGCAAGAGCCGCTACTCGCATCAACGAAGTTGGCCACCAGGTTTCTGTTACCCATCACGGTGAAAGAATAAGTCGGTTCGTTTGAAACCGTCGCACCTCCCTCGGTCCAAGAACAGAACATATAACCGTCGGCAGGAATCGCCGTCAAAGTGCAACCGTCACCACAATCGTAAGAACCGGCACCATTCACTGTTCCACCATAGGAAGGGCTTGCTGTTGCGTTCACTTGATAAGAACCTGAAGTGCAGTTCGGGAAAATGTTGATGATGGCAAAGTTATTAAAGCTGTAATTGCCGTCGGCAGGCGTAAGGGCATCTACTGCAAAATAATTGTTGTAATATCCGTTCCATCCCCAGTTGAAATGGAGAAAGTTATTGGAATCGTAGCCGTCGCAAACGAAGGCGTGTCCCGATTGGCCAGAGCCATCATTGCCGCTGTAATGGACAGGACGACCCAGATCGAGGCTATTCTTTATCATATTAAGCCACTCGGAATTGCTGTAGTAGTCCCTGTAAATACCAGTCAATTGGTTGGAATATCCGAAATAGTTCACCAAAGCCGTTGCGACATCTTCAGAATATGCACCAGATGCACCGGCACCATACATCATATTGACTGCCACGCCACAATGCCACATCAGTGTGGCTACGGCATTGATTTGAGTCGAACTTGAAGATGACGACAGACTGTTGGGCATATTGGCCCACTGATAAGTGGTGGCACCAAAGTTGGCAGTCTGTGTGGAATAGCCCGAAGGAGTGTAAGTATGCGATCCTGTACCCACTGAAGGATAGCCCCAATAGTGCATAATCTGCGCCATCGAAGTGGCCACACAACCAGTGACAACATGTCC
Source organism: uncultured Bacteroidales bacterium (assembly GCA_946405575.1). Classification (GTDB taxonomy): domain Bacteria; phylum Bacteroidota; class Bacteroidia; order Bacteroidales; family F082; genus Limimorpha. The sequence continues at coordinate 70,641 of CAMJHP010000008.1, forward strand.
ACAAGAGCCATTGGGGTCTTCAGGACATAAGCTGTTATAATAACAGCCCTGACCCCAAGTGTCGGTCAGCAATGGTGTAACCACTGTTGTAGCCCTTTGCTCTGTAACGAGACCTGTGGACTGCACCAGTTCCCATTGGTGGGCAATGGTTTCGTCGGCAACCATATGGTTATCGATGCCATACTGGATTTGTTCAACAAAGCCTTGCAGATACCCTTGCATCTGGACAGGGATGTTGAACACATCGAAATGCCCCTCTTCGGAATAGCCGAGGATAGGCGTTGCACAGTCGTTGGCTGAAACGATGACAAAACCTTTCGGCGTGTTGAACACGTGGAAAGCAGCATCATTATTGCTTGTGTGGTAAGTTGTGACCAGCTGCAAGTCATTGTATGATGCCATTTTTATGGCTGTGTTCGCGTTGATGAACTTGGCTCCTACTTCACGAGCCCGCATCATATCAACAGGATTGGCCTTCGCTCCCAAAGCAATGCAGAGCAAAAGCATCAGCAAGGAAAGAACTCTTTCTATGCTGTTTCTTGAATAATAATAGAAGTTCTTCATTTTGTAGTATTTTGATTAAACATTTGTGAATTGTTGGCTAAAATGTGTCACGGAATACTTAACAGTTATTGGTCGTTTTTTTATTCTTTTAATGGATTCTATAGCGAGCAAAAATAGAAAAAAAATCCATTCCTCAACAAAGAAAAAAAACTTTTTATAAATAAAAAATAAAATAAGTAGGAATGCACATTTAGTTTACATATTTGATGTGAAGCTGCAAGACTATGGGGCAATGACTTGTAACTATGACTATAGCAGCTTCAACCAAAACTTCATTTTATGTCAAAGCTGCCATAGTCAATGGTCATTGCAGAACAGAATTCCCTATCGGGGAATCTCATTCCATCATCTCACTACCAATTTGCGGACAACCGTCCCCTTCCCTTCCACAGTGATGCGCATTGTGTAGACACCTGCGCCGGACGGGGCTGTTACCATAGCGGGCGTTTGTTCAGACGTTGCACGCAACGTCTCTACACCCAAGACGTTCACGATTTCCACTCTGACTGGGCTTTTCGCTTCGTCAGCTGTGTTGATGCTGATGCGATCGCCAGCTTGCACTGGATTCGGGAAGATTTGGATGCTGTTGGCAAACTCGTCCATTCCCGTCGTGCCTCTGAAGTGAACCACATAGAGGTCGTCCACATCGCCTACGATGGCGTTGACGGTGTAGCTAAGGGTTTCCTCGGCATCAGCGTATTCTATGCCATTCTCCGCGTCGAACAGTCTGAAGCTCAACTCAACAGCATCATCTCCGGCAATGGTCAGGAAGGCCACGTGGCGGTTCAGTGGCTCAACATACACTAGTTTCGCACTGCCTCTGCACTCGCCGTTGGCATAGAAGGCCGACAGCTCGTAGTTATCCGTTGTCAGCTCAACATCATCGAGCTCCACCACGGCCATCACCGTCATATTGTGCGGATAGGCGTGGATGTCGTTCGTCCAGTGTGTGGCCTTGGGCATAGCTGGAATCTCTGCACTGCGGCCTCCGTCGGGATAGACCAACGTGGTCGACGTGGCGTTGTTCGACAGGTACATCAAACCTGTGCCTGGGGCGATGTTTATAAGCTGACCTATCCACATCCCATTAAAATACATAGCATAGTCCGACTGCGACTTCACCTGATCGCCGTTGGCAGGTGTGTATCCCGAGAAGGCTTCCGACACGCTCATCGTGTTGGTGCACGGATAGCCTATCCAATTCCAGCCGCTGCTAACGGTGATGGGATGGTCGGAGGGTGTGACAGGCGCGCCCGTCATCACCACCTGGCAGCTTGAGGTGTTGTCTATCATATACGTCTCCTCGTTGTCGATGCTGCCGAGCATGCCGAACCACATCGAGCCGTAGTTGGTGACAAAGTCGGTCTGTGACTTGATCTGGTGGCCGTTGGCTCCCAGGCTTTCCTCCAGCATCGTCAGTCCGTCAATGCCGTCCTGCTCGATGTAGGTACTCCACCAGTTCCAGCCTTGGGCAAGGTCACTGGTTTGGGTAATGCTACTTTGGCTCTCGCTGAAGTTGGCCACAAATGCAGCATCCTCGGTGACAGTGAAGCTGTAGATGGCATTCGTGGACACCTCAACACCATCCTTGGTCCAGTTATTGAAGGTGTAGCCCTCGTTAGGAGTGGCTGTCAAAACGCAAGTTGTTCCAGAGACAAAGGTGCCGCTCGCTCTGACCGCGCCACGATGAGCTTCGGGTTCAGCTTCGCCTCTACTCCGGGTAAAGCTGATGTTGTCGAGGTAATACTCGGAATTAGCAGCATTCTGAGGCGGATAGAAATTCATGGCTTCCAAACCGCTGCCAACCACATTATTACCATAAGTGTCCAAACTCCACTGCCATTCGTAGATGAGCACTTCATTTTCGCCTGGAGCAGTGTAGTAATAGCGTGCGGTGTCGGCATAGGTATCCACATGCAGGCGGAAGTGCATCCATGCATCGTACACACATGGTATGTCAGCCACGCCGTTACCACCAGCATGGACGGTGCCGTGACCAGGAGCCTGAGTAGAGCTCGAACCGTTGTTGGTCATGTGAAGATAGCACTGGAAAGCCCAGGTACTGTTAGAACCAGCGAAGTGGTGCATGACGTTGAAGTAACCGTTCTTGCCTTGGGGCACCAACACATCAAATGCAAGCTCGTAGACACCGTCTCCATTATCGCCGAGAAGCAGTATTTGGTCGTTACCATAGGTGAGGTGGCCACACTTGTTGCCGTTATAGCTTGCAACAACGCCATCTTCGGAACTGCCGGGAAGGTTGTTCCAAGTCGTCCACCAATCGTGGCCTGTAACAATGTTTTCATAAGCAATCTTGTTGCCAACAGTGTACTCCTCGAAGTTGTCTGAAATAAAGGTCTCACCCGATGATGTACCATTTATGGTCACTGTGCCGCCTTCCGAAGGATTGGCCGTGGCGGTGATGACATAAAGGTCAGAAAGAGCCTGTTCGAAGTTAGCGACAAGGTTCCTGTTGCTGGTCACGGTGAAGCTGTATGTCGCGTTGGTGGAGACCACCGTGCCATTCTCCGTCCAATTGACAAAGGTGTAACCTTCGTTGGCCGTGGCTGTCAAGGTGCATTCGGAGTCGGGAGCGAAGTGACGACCCGTCCTAACGGCACCACGCTCGTTGGAAGCCTCTTCGGAAACGATTTGGATATTGGCATCGTATCCTTTTGAAGTCCCATCGCCAAGCTGCTTCAGGCTGATATTGTCAACAAAATACTCGGATGTTTCAGCATCTTTAGGCGGCCAGAAATCCATTGCCGCCAAGGTGCCGTAGCCTGGCTGGCCACCTAAACTCCACTGCCATTGGCACAGGAACAGTTCTTCCTCTCCAGAATTGGTATAGTAGAAACGCGCAAGGTCGGCATCGATGTCAATATGCACGCGGAAATGCATCCAAGCGTCATAAACACAGGGAATGTACGATACTATATTGCTGTATCCTACCGTGACGACTCCTTGACCAGGTGTTATAGTCGGATCATAACTATTTGACACATGGAGGTGGAACTTTACTGCCTCGTTTGCAGATCCGTTGTCAAATTGGTGCAAAATGCTGAAAAAGGCGTTTTTCCCATCTGGCACAAGGATGTCGAATTCAAGGTCGTAAATGCCGCTTTCCTTGTTGCCGAGAAGCAGTATCTGGTCATTGCCGTAAGTGAAGTGGCCGCACTGCGAGCCATCGTATTCTGCGACGAGACCGTCTTTTTCACCTCCCGGGTTACTATCCCATGTGTTCCACCAGTCGTGGCCGGCGGCGACTGCTTCGGTGGCAATTGTGTTGCCGACAGTGTATTCCTCGAAGGAGTCGGAAAGCAGCGTCTCCCCTACTCTCCTAAAGACGACGCTGCCGCCCTCCGTTGGGTTGACTGTAGCCGACACTGCATACATTCCTGAGCAATCTTCCTGAATATCGGAAAAGTATCTCCAGTTCGGATTGTACCGATATAGGCTCGCCGAACCGCAGGGAACGATGAGGGGAATTTCATAATTCACACTACCAATCGAACAACCGCTGATGGGAATGTCCCAATGCAATGTTATCGAAGTGAAACCACTGCAACCGTTAAAAGAACTATTCATTGAGGTTATGGAACTTGGGATGTCAAGGTTGCCCGTTAAACCGCTACAGTTCATGAAAGTGCCAGTTCCGATTGTAGTCACAGAGTTCGGGATGACAAGGCTGCCAGAATAATTGCCGCCATATTGACAGGCAAAAGCCAGAGTGCCTATTGTAGTTACAGAGTTGCCAATAATCAGATTGCCCGTGAAACCTGTACAATTCATGAAAGTATAACCTCCGATTGAAGTCACGGAATCAGGGATGACAAGGCTGCCCGTGAAACCCATGCAATTTCTGAAGGCATTGTTTCCAATCGTGGTCACAGAATTTCCAATGGTCAAACTGCCTGTAAAGCCGCCACAACTCTGGAAAGCACTATTTCCAATGGCGGTTACGGTATTCGGAATGACCAAATCACCTGTAAGGCCAGAGCATCCGCTGAAGGCGCTGTTTCCTATTCCAGTCACAGTATAAGTTACACCGTCAATGGTCTTGGTCTCAGGAATGACGAGCGGACCCGTGGCAGCAGTGCCGTCCACATGGCCAGTGACGGTGACGGAAACACCATCGTCGTTGATGGAGTAGGTCAAGGGGTCGCAATATTCTTCTATGATATTTGTGAATTCACTCCAGCTCGAAGAATTTTGATAAGCACTCAAAGAGCCACAGGGCACGATGACGGGAATGGAATGATCTACTTGAGAGAAGGCGAAGGAATAAATAGCAGGAGGCGTCTCAGCAAGCGTTTGGATGGAAGCGATGCCGCTACAATAAAGAAAAGACCTTTCATCAATTATCGATACAGATCTACCAATGGTTAAGCTTGTCAAACCACTACAATTCTGAAAAGCTCTGCTCCAGATTCTCGTCACGGAATCTCCAATAGTCACACTCGTCAAGCCGCTACAATCCTGAAAAGCCCTGCTCCCAACTGCTGTCACAGAGTTTGGAATGATTAGGTCGCCAACGAAACCGCTACAACCAGAAAAAGCATAAGAAGGAATTATCTCAACGTTTTCCCCAATGTTCAAAGTGGCTTGAGTCGGGCCAGAACCAAAAGCTGATCTTACGTAGGCCAAAGATTGGCTATAATTACCCATACTAGTACAATTTGTAGCATTGAAATTCACCTCTGTAAAATTGGTACAACCAGAGAAGGCGTACGGTTCAATCTCCGTCACAGAAGTTCCAATTGTCAGGCTGGTAAAACCTGTACAACCTTTGAAAGCATAACCCTGTATCATAGTCACAGAATTCGGAATGATGAGATCGCCCGTGAAACCAGAGCAATCTCCAAAAGCACCATCACTTCCAAAGAACGAATCAGAGCCACCTCCTATAGTCGTCACTGAGTTTGGAATAACCAAGTTGCCTGTGAAACCGCTACAACCACAAAAAGCCCTAGACCCAATCGTTGTCAGGGAATTCCCAAGAATCAAGCTACCTGTAAAGCCACTACAGTTATTGAAAGCATACTCTTCAATCATGGTCACGGAATTGCCAATAATCAGGTCGCCAGTAAAGCCGCTGCAATTATAAAAAGCTTCGCTTCCTATTGTTGTCACCATGTTTGGGATGATTAGGCTGCCTGTGAAACCACACTCACGAAATGCACAACTTGGTATCATTTGTACATTTTCACCAATATTCAAAGTGATTAAATTGTTACAACCTGAAAAAACGGAGTTAATTCCATAATACTCATCGTAGGTATACATACGGACACACTCAGAGGCATTGAAGTTCACGGTATTGAAGCCACACCCCTGAAAAGCATAGTTTCCAATTTCGGTCACAGCTGTTCCGATGGTCAGACTGCCTTGCATAGCAAAGCAACCGGAAAAAGCATGGTCTCCGATTGTAGTCACAGAATTAGGGACTACAAGGCTACCTGTTAGTCCAGAGCAGCCGCTAAAGGCATTGTTTCCTATCGCAGTCACCGTGTAGGTTTGGTTGTTGTAGTTTACTTCACTTGGAATGTCAAATGTTCCTACGGCATTGGTACCATAAAAATGGCCTGTCAAGGTTACTGTCGTTCCATCTTCATTGACAGAATAGTTCAAGTCGCCCTCGGTAAAGTTTTGGGCCATAACATTCGTCGTTCCTACCGCACTTAACAGCAAGAACATCAACAGGAGAGATTTACCCCTTGTCTTGTTAAAAATAATAGATAACTTTTTCATTATTAAGATTTTTAAATGAATGTATTTTATTTGGTTTGATTCTATAAATTGCAAAAGTAGAAAAGGGCCATCTACATCAGTTTACATAGCGTAAAAAGCAGTTTGCATAGCGTAAAAAAACGAAAGCCAGCCGAAAAACTTTGTTTTCATAATTTGTCTGTTTTTAATTTGTAATTAAGTGAATTAGTGTGTTTTCCATTTTTGCTTTTTCCCGAGCGGGCAAAAAAAAGCGTGGGTTTTACTTTTGTTGTTCATAGAGGCCTACCACAGCCCGACAATTCAACTTTATTAGTAAAGCCCACGTGAAAACACGTGAGCATTGGCTTTACTGCTTGTAGTGCCAAGAAATTGTCGAAGTTTCGAAGACACAAGCTCTTAAGCTAACGCTATTTCATTTAACTATTTCTCGGGTGAGTTATTTGTTCATTGGCGGTGGTTTGGTGGGACTTTTTGTTGGTTATTTGGCGGCAAATATAAGGAATAAACCAGGGCAAACGCACTAAAATTAGGGGAAATTAGCGCGTTATGAACAGAATTTGA
>CAMJHP010000009.1 GCA_946405575.1 uncultured Bacteroidales bacterium
CACCGCATCCCTGAAGTCTACAGACTTCGGACACACTGGTTGAAACACTACCCATCACCATCCATGGCGAAGCCCTCACAACGACCGACCAATCCAAGATTTGGTGGGGTGAGCAACCCGTTCCTGGCAACGAATGGCTGTCTTACCTGTCCATCGATGATGAATTCCCCGTCGAAGGCACCCTTGGCGCACAAGGCATGCCGTTCTATTGGGGTTGCATGTATCCTGCCAGCATGATTGCCGAGCAAGGCTTTACCAGCAACTTGATTGACCAAATCTGGTACCTTGACGTTGGCGATCCCGAACTGACTGGCAATTGCGAAGTGCACGTCTACCTTGGCGGCGACAATGCTCCTCAAACGGAAATCACCTCGCAGACCTACTACATTGATGGCGAGCAAGGCCTGAAACCTATTCAACTCGACCAACCTGTGGCCATCGATGGAACACAGAATCTGTGGGTGATGTTCTACACCGACGGCTCCATCGACGCTCCCGCCCCAATGACAACTTATCTTGGCGACCCGAACACCATGTGGATGGGCATCCAAGACATGTGGGTCCCGCTTTCATCGTTCGGCTACACCTATAGCTTCATCCAATTTGTCCACGTGACCAATGGTGGCAAGGGTGACTTCCTGACGATGAACGACGGCACTGCCACCCATTTCACCAACGGTACGACCCGCGAGGCCAACCTGGTTGTGAAGCCTGTAAATATGAGCTCGTTCAATGCTTCAAGCTTGCGCAATGACAACGGTGCTCCTGTGAAGTACAATGTGTATCGTTCGACCGACAACGCCAACTACACCCTCATCGGTGAAGTGCCTTACGTTGAAGGCCAGACCTACTACGAGTACATCGACACGCCCGAGACTACTGCTGACTACTATTATCAAGTCCGCACGGTCTATGAAGATGGTTGTGAATCTGTCCCGGCTTTGAATGCCGATGACCTGGCACAGAACTATGTCCTCATCTCCGTCAGCGTTGGTTTGAACGAACAGAGCGACGAGATCGCCCTCTTCCCGAACCCGACCAAGGGCAACGTGACCATCCAAGCCTCGGGCATGAACCACATCACGGTGGTGAGCGTCCTCGGCCAGGTGGTCTTCGACACCGAAGTCAACGCCGACGAATACACCCTGAACATGGCCCAGTTCAACAAGGGCATGTACATGGTGCGCGTCAACACGGCAAACGGTATGACAGTGAAACGCGTCACGGTCATGCAATGATAAACCGTAACCATGGCAGCCGCTCGTTTCAAAGCGGCTGCCATGACATGACAGTCCTACAAGAGCTGTCATAAGCAAGGAGGCGACCCGATGGGTCGCCTCCTTTATTTATTCAGAATTCCTCTGATTGTTCCTCACCGCCACCGCCGCCTTCATCGTCACCACCTCCTTCACCATCGGGACGGTTGCGCTTGATGTTCTGCTGGTTGATGCGGTAGTTGAAGTTGAGCGAGAACGAACGACGGTTCCATGTGCTGGTGTTGTATTGCCAGAATCCATCGCCCCACGACTCACCTCCCCAACTGCGGCTGTTGAAGAGGTCTCGCACGTTGAAAGTGATTGTACCGTTGCCGTTGAGGATTTCCTTGCTTACGGCGAGGTCCATCCACCAATTGCCCTTTCGCATGCCCAAAGGCTCTTTGTGAGGGCCCATAATGTGGGCAGTCAGCTGCAGGTCGAACCAGTTGCTCACCTTGAACTTCGACACGGCACGGCCAAAGAGCATCCACGTGGCATCGTCATAGACCTTGTCATTGATTTTACCATTAAACTGGGAACGGAAGAAGTTGACATTGCCATTGAGGTTCCACCACTTGGTCATCTGGCCTTGGGCCACCATCTCCACGCCGAAGTCGTCGGCCTTACCGAAGTTGATGGGCATGCTGTAAAACACACCGTCATCCTCGTATGTATAGTGACGGATCATATTCGTGCCATGGCGGTAATAGGTCGTGAAGTTGAAGCTGGCCTTGTCCCAAAAGTGGATGTAACCGAGTTCGTAGCTGTCCATATAAGTGGGCGTCAAAGCGGGGTTGCCAAGGCGGATGTTACGGTTGTCGTTATATGAACGGAAGGGGCTCATCTGCCAAAAGCCCGGACGACGAATACGACGCGTATAGCTGACCTGGAACTGGTTGAATTCATTCACCGAATAGTTGATGTGGGCACTCGGGAAGAAGTCAAAGTAAGGCTTGCCGCCATTGATGGAGTCATTGCCGTCGTGGGCATAACCTTTCAGTTTGGTCATAATGTCGGTCATCTCGGCACGCAAACCGACTTGTCCTGACCACCGCCCCCATTCGTTGCCCAAACTGGTGTAAAGTGCGGCCACCTGCTCACTATATTCATAGTCGTAGCAATAGTTGGACAAAGGTTCCCAAATGCCGCCATTCTTCTGCCATACGCTGTCGTTGCTCAGGATATTGCGGTTGGTGTATTTGCCACCAATCTCCCACTGCGCCTTGGTGCTGAAAGGATGCACATAGTCGATGCTGGCCTGCAGGTTGCGCATGCGCTGGTCATTGCCCGTCTTCTGATAGAGGGTCCATAAAGCCTGCTGCGCATCCGCATTAGGATAGAGCGACTCGTTGATGTCGGAACCCGCATTCTCGGTATTGGTGAAGAAACGCACATTGGCTTTCAGACTGCGGCCCTTGCGTTCAAAGGTCTTATCGTAGTCCAAAGTGACCTCATACATCGGGTCATACTCCCAATAGTCCTCGGCGCGCACATCATACAAAGCGGAGTCCCAAATCGGATACTCATCGGAATAACGCACCACGGGATGCGTCTCCAACTTGCCGTAACGGTAGACGAATGCAGCACTCACGATGTCGCGGTCCGTGATATAATAATCGGCACCCACACGCACGTTGTGACCCATACGATTCATCCTGCGCTCTGTGGTCTGGTCGGTGAGTTGGGTAAAGAGGGTGTCGCCGTCAACGATATCACTGAAGCGTTTGGTTCTATTGATGCCGCCACCGATGTTGCGGCGGTTGTTGAAGCCGTAGCTGCCGAAGAAGTTCCAACGCTTCAGGCGGTAGTTGCCCGAAAGGCTCGCACCGTACATCCAAGGATAGCCACCTCTAATGTTGACCGCACCATTGAAACCCTGGCGTTTGTCCTTTTTCAAAATGATATTGATGATACCCGCCGATCCTTCAGCGTCATAACGCACCGAGGGGTTGGTGATGACCTCAATGCGTTCAATCATGTCACTCTGCAAGGTACGCAAAGCATCCTGAGTGCTCATGCCCGAGAGACCTGATTCTTTGCCGTCGATGAGGATGCGCACACCGTCGTCGCCACGAAGACTCACGTTACCCTCCACGTCGACCGACACGGCAGGAATGTTCTCCAGCACCTCAATGGCATTGCCGGCAGTATTAGCCACGTCCTTGCCCACGTTGAACACATGCTTGTCCAAAGTCATCTCATAGGTACTCTTCTCAGCCACCACGTTGACTTCATTCAGCATACGACTATCGGGTGAAAGGCTGATCTTGCCCACGTCAACTGTGCTTTTTGTGCCATCTAAGTTGATGTTCTTGTATGCCGTGACAAAGCCCATATACTGAAACTCAAGCTCATAGCGACCTTTATCGAGTTCCATCGTGAAGTGTCCTGTTGGGTCAGTGACGCAGCCCGACACAAAGGTCTTATCCGGTAAAGTGCAGGCACGCACAGTGGCGTATTCCATAGGATGACCCGTGGAATTGTCAACAACACGGCCTTTCACAGTGATAGCGGCATAGGAATAAGAGAGACTGAACAAAAGTGTCAGTATAACAAGGAGTTGTCTTTTCATGAAAGGGATTTGTTTGCTCGTTTTTAGAAAATGCAAAAATAGACTATTTTATGCAATCTCGGGTTGGATTTGTTGGATAAAATTGTGAACTGTAATCAGCTACCACAGGGTGACAGTCCTACACCCACCCTACATCGGATCCACATCCACCTGAACCTGCACTGCCTTATACTCGGAATTTTGCTGGAATAAATGAATTTGCTGCGCAATCAACTCTTTTACTTTTTGGGTATTGTAATCACGACGAAATTTCACCATCATCTGCTTGATATACAAATTTTTTATCCTTGAAACAACAGGGTACTCCGGCCCGAGCAAGTCATGTTTGAAAATGGGGCGCAACATAGAAGCCATCTCAGCAGCTGCGGGATTGAGTTTCTGGTAGTCCTTGTGTTTCAATCGGATGAGAATCAACCGATAGAACGGCGGATAGCCAAACTGCCGACGAATGACCATCTGTTTGTCATAAAGTCCACGGAAGTCATTACGCAATACGTCTTGAAGCACAGGATGTGCCGGTTCGTAAGTCTGGATGACGACCTTACCCTGCTTGCCTTTCCGTCCGGCACGGCCTGCCACCTGAGCCATCAATTGGAAACTACGCTCGTAGGCACGAAAATCGGGAAAAGAGAGCATATTGTCCGCATTGAGAATGCCTACCACCTTCACCGAGTCGAAATCCAAACCTTTAGTGACCATTTGGGTGCCTACGAGGATGTTTGTCTCATGGTCTTGGAAAGCCTCCAAAATGCTCTGGTAGTCGTTTTTCGAGCGTGTAGTATCCAAATCAAGACGAGCCACCTTGACATCGGGCATAATGAGACTCAAATCCTCCTCAATCTTTTCCGTACCAAATCCATGCATACGAATGTTGGTACTGTGGCATACGGGACATTCTGTCGGCACGCTGGCCGTGTATCCACAATAATGACAACGCAACACATTTTGGCTCTTATGATAAATCAAGCTCACATCACAATTGATGCATTGCGGCACATAATGACATTCATCGCATTCCAAACGCAGCGAAAAGCCACGTCGGTTTTGGAAAAGGATGGCCTGGTTACGCTCGGCAAGAGCCTCTTTCATCGCATCGAGCAAAGTACTGCCAAAGTCAGCTTTCATCGTTTTACGGCGACGTTCCACGCGCATATCGCTTAGAATAATCTCAGGCATTTGAACACCGCCGAAACGCTCCATAAGTTCCACCAAACGATAACGCCCGTTCAAGGCGTTGTAATAGCTCTCATACGATGGAGTGGCCGAACCTAATACAATGGCGGCCTTGTGCATAGCGGCCAACACAATGGCGGCATCACGGGCGTTATAGCGCGGTGCTGGGTCGATTTGCTTGAAGCTACTGTCGTGTTCCTCATCGACAATAATGAGGCCGATGTCGGAATAGGGCAAGAAAATAGCCGATCGTGATCCGATTATAATTTGATGCTTCGGCGACTGCGTTTGACCGAAATCTCTAACTTGTTCCCACACCTCTACCCTTTCGTTGGTGCCATACCGCGAATGATACACGCCCAACTTATCACCAAAGTACTCTTTTAATCGATTAATAATCTGAGCAGTAAGAGCAATTTCAGGCAAGAGATACAACACTTGTTTGCCTTGGTCGATGGATTCCTTGATGAGTTTGATGTAGATTTCTGTTTTTCCACTTGAGGTCACACCATGAAGCAATACTGGCTTGTTTTCCATAAAACCCGCTTTGATACCTTCGTAAGCCTTCTGCTGCGACTCAGTGAGTCTTATGCTATCCACATCAGTTTGCACTTTGAACTCCTTCAATCGGCTAACCTTGCGTTCATAGACCTCAAAAATGCCTTTCTCGACCATACTTTTCAGGATAGTGGAGTTGGCGTTTGCCTTTTGCAGAAGGACTTTGGCCAGAATGTCCTTGTCAGCATCGCCTCCGAGTGTGATAAAGGAAAGCAATACTTCCAATTGCTTGTATGCGCGTTTCGTCAGCGTGTCCATCAACTCTTTGAGTTTCTCATCGTCACGGTAATCTGTCGAAAGGCGCACGAAACGCTCATATTTGGCCTTGTATTTCTCGTTCAGCTCCTCCTCCATCACGAGAATGCCTTTCTCCATCATAGAATGGACGAACGGCATCACCTTCTTGAAACCGATAATCTTGCTCACCTCACTGATGGTTATTTTGGGCTTAATTTGCAAGGCTTCCACAACAAGGTATTCAAAGTCATTCAACGCCACAGAATCAAGGATGTAGTCTGGTGACAAAGCGACAGTGGTCTCACTGCTCAGCTTCAACGCAGAAGGTAACGCGGCTTGCATCACTTCGCCAATATGGCACATGTAATAGGTCTTTACCCAATCCCAAAATTTCAGTTGTTTTTCATTCACAATTGGCTGGTCATCAAGCAAATCTATCAGAAATTTGACTTCCACCGAAGGCACGGATTCTGTAAGACTTACTATTAGGCCAGACATAATTTTGGTCTTGCCGAACTGCACCACAGCCCGTTGCCCCACACGAACTTGGCCATTCAAAGCGAAAGGCACACGATAGGTGAAAGTACCTGGCACGGGAATCGGCAGGAGAATCTCTGCGAAAAGGGTGATTCTATCGGAAGTAGAAAGATTCATATCTGGATTGCTTCGTGCCACGCAATAACGCGAAGCGATGACAAGGTTAATGCGAGTTCACGATGGAATAGCCGACCAGCTCATCGTAACCTTTGAGGGTATTGTAAAAGTAGAAATACAACTTATAAATGTTGTTGGTCTCCCAATGGTTACCAGCGGTCAAATCGGTCGTGATTTTATGGGTTTGGCGATCAAGGGTGACGAACATAAAATTGTAATAACCTTGTTTGAGCACCATCGAGCAAGTATAACCGTGCAGGCGAAAATCATAGGACATTTTATTGCTCTCGTTGAAACACCAATCGTTGAGCGCCCCCATAATATAGATATCTTCATGGGTCAGTGGCGCCTCGCTTTTGTAAAAGAAATTGACACGACAATAGTCGGCTTCGGTCGAATTGTCAAGATTCTCATCTTCCACATAGACATATTTCTCGCCATGAATATCCTCATAGGAAGTATAGGCTATCCTCGCTCGAGACTCACAAGTGGCAATGTCAATCTCATAGGAATCGTCAAGCTGACGGATATGGGCCAAGTTCTCTGACTGGAAATAGAAATTACTTGTGTTGAACCTTCTGTATTGGTTAGTGGCATCAAATACAGTTTGAGGGTGATGTTCAAACGAAATGTAGTCAGGATAGACATAGGTAGGTTTCAAGCCCACTGCTGCATTATCCCATCGTCCGTTTTGTCGGATGGTCAAATTACAAAATTGCTGTATGTTACCTGTCAAATAATTCGACATATTGACTCTAACATTAAGTTGTTGGTGGGTATCAGTGAGCGTCAAGTCATCGGGATAGCGCGGCACAGTGGCTCCCACATGGGCTTTCTCGTCAACCACCATAAAACGACGGGTGAAATAGAGGTCATCCTTATCGTCTCCGTATACGATTAGCAGATAGTTACCTGAAATGAGTGGCATCATTTCTTCTCTAGGAAATTTGAGTTGATAGTTGACATATTCTATCAAGGTGTTGCGTGAAAATGCATAATCATCCAGACGATCCGACTCATAGCCAGATGCATATTGTATGCGTTGGATGTCGGTAGGTTGCCAATCATAGCTGCAATGGATGAAGGTGTAGTTGAGCACTGCACCCTCACCATCAATAATATCGAATGAAAGGGTAAGACGGCCCATCATATCGTCCAATGGAATGACGGGGTCGTTTAATTGATTGTCGTCGGCGTAAAGCAACACGGTCTGCACCTCTGGCTTGTAATTGAGATTGCCGCAAACCAGGTCGAAATCCTGAGCAAAAAGGATAGTCGTAAACAAAACCAAGGTCGTCAAGAAAAGATGTTTTTTCATCACTATAAACAATAATATCTGCAAAAGTACTCAAATTTCCGATTTGCATATACTATTTCACGCAGAATTCGCTGAACCTTGGAAAAAGATAGAGACGTAGCGCGCTACGTCCCTACACAAACAAATTCCAATAATTCTGCGTATTCTGCGTGAAACACAAAGAGTATGGAATCAAAGTTGCTCCACAATGCGCTTCTGCACCTCACGGAACTCCTCGTCGCTCAAATGGACATGTTCTTTCTTGAAATCCATATCACCTTCCTGCGAGATTGGAATAAGATGGATATGTGCATGAGGAACTTCCAAACCAATGACAGCGACACCAATGCGCTTGCAGGGTACGGCTTTCTCGATAGCCTTAGCCACTTTCTTCGCGAAGACCATCATAGCACCAAGTTCGTCATCTTCAAGGTTGAAGATATAATCATCCTCACGCTTGGGAATCACCAAAGTATGACCCACCGACACGGGATTGATGTCCATAAAGGCAAAGAATTGATTGTCTTCAGCAATCTTATAACAAGGTATTTCGCCTTTTACGATTCTAGAAAAAATGGTAGCCATAGTCATCATATTTAACGGGTAATCTCGACAATCTCAAACTGAACTTTACCAGCAGGTACTTGAATTTCTGCGATTTCACCCACCTGCTTGCCCAATAAGCCTTGACCGATGGGCGAGTTGATGGAAAGCTTGCCATCCTTAAAGTTAGCCTCTTTCTCAGGCACGATGGCATACGTCATCATCATGCCCGACTTGACATTCTTGATTTTCACGGTCGAATAGAGCAACACCTTCGAGTTGTCCATCTTCGACTCGTCGAGGATGCGGGCATTGAAAATCAAGTCCTGCAACTCGGCTATCTTGGCTTCAAGAAGGCCTTGGGCCTCTTTTGCGGCATCGTATTCGGCGTTTTCTGAGAGGTCGCCTTTGTCACGTGCTTCCTGAATGGCTTGCACAATACGTGGACGTTCACGGAGAATAAGGTCATCAAGTTCGTCCTTTAGTTTTTGTAACCCTTCTGAGGTAAAGTATTTGATTTCTGACATATTTAGTATTTTATTTTCAATTCGTAACAAGTTGCAAAAAAGAGACCCTTACCGAAATAAGGGTCTTCTTTTGGTTTGCGACTGCAAAGATACGAATTATTTCTAAACTGAGAACAATTTTAGAAAATAATTCTTGCGCCGACAGAGTGTGTGCCACCGAAGGTGTAGGTGTCTCTGTAGGAATAATCCACAGCCAACTTCATGGCATCTTCCTTCTTCGACAGCGGCACCTGGATGGAGACACCAGCACTCAAGCCTCTGTTGATGTTCATACAGCCATCATCGTAAAGGATGCCTTCCTTGAAACCTTCCTTCGACCAGATACCCTTTTCCCAGGTATAGCCAGCACGAATCATAAACATTTCTTTCCATGCATATTCCAATCCACCAGTCAGTTGGTCGTTGGTAAATGAGTTGGAGCAGAAGTCACCCGCAATGGTGAGTCTGTTGGTTTCAGCAAACAGGAAGTCATAAGCGGCTGCAATGCTCAACTGAGTGGGCAATTCGAAGTCGTCCACACGTTGCACCATAGTGAACTGTTGGTTGCTTGTGTTGTCCATAAACACTCTCAGCGAGAGACCGTCACCAGAGAACTTCATAGTGGGTCCAATGTTCTTCAGCGTAATGCCAAAATGGACATTGTCGAATGGACCGGTGACATACTGGATGCCAGCATCCAAAGCCACACCGACACCACCCATATCCTTAATGGACTCGCTGATGATCTTCAAATTGAAGCCACCGCTGATGCTGTTGGAGAAAGACTTGGCAAACGAGAGGTTGATGTTCATCAAATTAGGCTTGATAGTACCCAGCGAACCTGGATCAGGATTCTGAACGGTAGTAACAGGAATCTCACCAATGCTGAACGACATAAAGGAGAGACCCAACACGCTCGATTCACCCACGCGAGCCAAAAAGCCGAACGAGGAAATACGAGTGTCATTGCCTATGCCTACCAGCCAGCTGGTGTGGCTAAAGTTAATATCCAGGGTCCGACATGAACTGATGCCAGCCACGTTGCCATAGATGGCTTCAACGCCATGAACGAACGACATGCCTGCATTACCCCAGCCCGACGAAGCGGCCCAAGGGTTAATCAACAACTCGGAAGCGCCTGCTTGGCCTGAACGGTCTTTATTTCCTGCAAATGCTTGAGGAGCACTTAATCCCATAAGGACTACGAAGCTCAAGACGATATATCTAAATGATTTCTTCATGATGATAAATTATTTACGGTTAGCAATTACATTGTTTAGAATGTGTTCAGGTCAACTTCACGCATGGCACCAAAGAACTTGATGGTACGCTCGCTGCCGCTGGTCAAATCCTTGATATGGATCAAGTAGAAACCGCTGGCCACAGGCGTATTGGCAAAGTTCGTAAGATCCCATTCAACGCTTGGCTCTTCATTGTCTTTACGGAACTGACGCACTCTTGTGCCGCTCAAAGTGTAGATAGAAACGATACACTTGTTAGGCAGGTTGGTGATCTTCACTTTGTTGGTAAGTGCATTGCCTTCATATGCATTGTAAGCATAATAAGGATTGGGCACCACAGTGACAAGGTCAAGGTCGCTCTCTGTCTTCTGAGGATCATTCAAAATCGGATCCCAACCTTCGATGCTGAAGGTGTATTTAGGATTGAAATTGTTAATCATCAGGTCCTCATTAGGTGTCTGAAGCGAGTAATAACCGTAACCAGGTGCATAAGGCTTAGCCAAACGGATACGGACGCGACAGTCGTTGCCTTCGGGTAACCATTTCATACCTTCAATACCCATAGGCATACCAACCCACATCAACAGCTGGTACAATCTGGTGTTCATCACATTTTGACCATTGCCCATATTTTGGATATAGTTCATTGTGTTGAACAGCAACTGACCACCGTCGTAAGCGAAGTTCTTCACATGTTTCCATTTCGAAGATCCTGACATCTGGATAGAGTCGGCACGCCAGATATAAACGAAGTGCTTGCCACCAAAGACAGGTTCGGCATCTGCGCCACGATAAATGGCCGGATCATCAATTTGCATAATACCTGATGGATCCTCAACAGTAATCTTTTGCAACTTGGCAGGGTTGAAAATCAAGTCACGACCGTTCATATCTTCGAGATAGGAGTCTTCGCCGAAGGCCACATTCAGACGCATACCTGTTTCAACATCGATGACATAGCCAGGGAACCAGCCCATACCCTGAGGAGCGATGAAGTTGGCATCATCAGGA
This sequence comes from uncultured Bacteroidales bacterium, assembly GCA_946405575.1. GTDB lineage: Bacteria > Bacteroidota > Bacteroidia > Bacteroidales > F082 > Limimorpha. Next base: position 11,049 of record CAMJHP010000009.1, read on the forward strand.
TTGTTTGAAGCATAGACCGTACCTTCTGCATTCGGGTTGGCAGGATTATTGTCAACCACAAGTTCATTACCCTTACAATTCCAGTTGTAGCCATAAGGCTTACCGTCCTTGTCGACGGAGGGATGGCGACGCAGGAAGAAGCGCTCGGCACCACCCTCAGCGAGGTTCTTATCCAAGCACATCTCGATGACGGGGCAACGGGTCCACTTGCTCTTATCTGCAGTAAACACAATGTCAACACTTGCTGTCCTGTAGAATGAAGTGTCCATACGGGAACCAGCACTGAACAAAGGACCAGGGTTAAAGTTGGAACCCAACTTGGAAGGTGAGGCAAGGTTGATAGGAGTCCACGTACGATTGGCGATCTTTTCGAAGTTTTCCGACGGGTCCCAAGGCAAATTATTGAGACTACTAGAAGTAGCAGCACTGCAAGAATAGTCGTTGTCAGCATTGTTGTCAATAGAAGCATAGTTACCTGAACGAATCCAGTTCAATGATAAGCTCGGCGGGTCATCACTGTCGCGAATACCATCCAACCAAACTGAGTCGGGTTTCTGGAACTCAATTGAAGAGGTAATCACACCATTGTTAGGGGCAACAACATCGAAGTAATCATGCCATGGGTTGCCTCCATTACCATCGTCATGATAGTACTGACCGACTTTAATACGACCGATGTCGTAAGTCTGCTTAATGGTAATGGAAATACCACGATCGATGAACATCTGCTCATTGTCATATACAGTGGTGGTATCACCCATTGCGGGATTGATGCCCAACGTGTCGACGGGTTCGTCCAAGTCCAACAGATACCAGTGGTTCACCAAACGATAGGCTGAGTCACCTTGGATTTCCGGATTATTGGTGATATTGTATGCATATTGCTTAAACATATCACCAAAGTAAAGTTCATAACGATGAGACTTCACATTAAGCGGGTCGATAATCTTGACATCGATGGGACCGTAACCAGGCTCATAAGTGGGATGGTAGGAAATCGGGTAGTCGTTATGACCAAAGTAAACAGGAGCATCTATGTCAGGATTGTGATCATAGATGATAGTATCACCATCTTCGTTAACGAGCCAACTATCAGCAATTCTCTTACTCAGGATCTCATCAATGGTACTTTGTGAAAGTTCAAGCTCATTGCCTCCATTACCCACACCGACGATACGAGTGATGGCCGGGCTGTCGCCATAAGCGGATTGAAGCACAGTGCCATTGATAGTCTTATGAGGCACGGCAGCATAAGGACGGATGTTATTTCTACCTTCAAGATAAGGCTTCTTCTGACCGAGAATGCCAAGTGCATCATCCTGATTGTAAGGCAAGAAGTTATTGTAGGCATAAGCCACTGCCATATAGTAATAAGTGGTGTGATTGACCAGGTTCGGGTTGTCACCCTGAGCGAACTGGTCTTGAGTTACCACGAAGCTGTGAGTGATGCCAGCATCGGCACCAACCACCTTCTGTCTAGGCACATTGGCTTTGAGCGACTCGTCATACTCATAGTTGATAAGGGTAGCCACATTGTTGTGAACGTCGCACTGGAACACCAAACGAGCCTTGTCGGTGTTGCTAAGTTCGTCAGGACCAACTTCGGCATTGGCCAATTGATATACCTTGTAACCCTCGAAACGATAATTAACGTCATAAATGGTTTCGATCTTATTCTCATGTTCAGTAACACTATAGACCGTGTCGCCATCAATGGTGATAATCATAGTAGAATCCTTGATGATTTCAGTATCAACTCTTCCAGTCGGAATCTCAGGATCGGTTTCAATATAGCCTTCCTTGTAGTTGTTGGAAAGAGGAGAGTTCGACAGATAGATGATGAGCTGTTGGTCGAGCTCACGGATGGTCAAATCAGGAGCGTTAGGACCGTCAATAACCTTGAAGCAGTTATCGAACAAGGCCTGGCATTTGTCGTCAACCACGCGCAGCAGTTCAACAGAAGCCCAGGCACCGCCTGAAGTGGCACGAGCCCACGGCACACCGAATGTGATGTAATTAACAGCACCAGGTTCCAGTGTGAAGGGACCAGCAGACTGCATAAAACGACGGTCGCTAGGAGCATTTTGGCACTGCTCTTCTGACCAATATTTATCACCGGTGTTATAACCACCATTGGGAGGAGTGCCTTGGGTACCCCAGTTCCACGGGTCGGTATCGCCAGGGAACATAAAGTCGCATTCAGGACCGACAACATCGCTGCCAGTGTAGGCGTTGCCGCCATAACGCATCTTGGCACCGTTCTTCCAAATACCACGCAGGTAGTTGTAGTATTGAGGAGCCGTTGATGGGTCACCATTATCGGCAGAGCTATTATTGTGATACACGAAGCGGCGCATACCGAAACGTTCGTCGTCGACAATGCCGTTACCGAAATTCACACCGTTGATGCTCTCGTCAACCATCTGGTCGCCATACACTGTATCAAAAGTGAAAACGGAGTCGTTACTGACAGGATCAAGATGGTCAAAAATCTTAATGATAGTGGTTTGATATTTCGGGTTGTCGATTCCATCAGGGTCCATATAGGGGCCTTGGAAGAAGTCGATACCGATCGCTGGAGGCTGTGAACCATAAGCTTCGGGTTCACCGCTACCATCAATAGCGGATCCATTATAACCATAACCCAAACCACGTGCAACGTCGCAGCCTACATAGTCGTCCCAGCCGTAGCCGAGGTCAACATCGGTCCAAGGTGAAAAGTAAGTACCCGTCAAGGTATAGGTTGAACGGTTAATGATTTCGTAGCTGTAGAAGGTCATGTTATTGATTTCGTCGTTGGTGGCGAAAGCAAAAGCTTGGGCACGCACCTCAATACCGATGGCTTGACCACCAGATTCAGTATGAGCAGCACCTTTATCGTTGAATATCCACCACAAGGTTTGGTCACCTTTAAGCACTTGGTCCGCAAGGATGGAGCCGTGCATAGTGCCATGAATTTCCTCTTCCATAGTCGGAACCTTGGTATGGCAGAGTTCATTTTTCATGTCGTAGTAAGGATAGTCACCTTGTTTAGGGTCATACAAACCATCGCCATTGGCATCGAAGAAGGGAGCCAAATAGAAGGCAATGCCTTCCGGGTCGTCGTCGGCACGCGTAGCAGGCCAGTTGGCAATGATGGAAGGGATGTTGTCAGTTTTACCAGCTTCGTAGTCAAGGAGGAATTCGTCAACTTCGGCACGGGTAATCTTGAAAATTTTGTCCCACTTGGCGCAGGTCTCAGGTGTAATGGAGGCCTTGCCATCAACGGTCAAAGGACCAGTGTAGTAGTCGTTACCGACTTGACGGAAACGCAAGGCGGCGCACTTCAACTGATTGTTGACGTCGACACCAGCAATCCACAGAGAACCGGCAAACAGAGAGGTAGCGGAACCGTTGGCGGGGATATAATACTTAGAACCAGTACCAGCAGGAAGGTCCCACCACATGTCACCACCAGAGTTGATACGCGTTTTAACATTGTTGATGTCAAGCCAGTCATATGATGACGAAGGCGTACATCCGGCTGCGGTCTGAGCGCGCTGGCCTTTGCTGCCATCTTGCCCATACTTGTACATCTCAGCCTTTCCGGGAATCACAGCGCCCACGATAAGCAGCGCTGCGAACAAAAATCGAAATATATTCTTCATAATACTTGTAATTTTTCGTTATGAATTTCCTTTCATCTTAGAAGTTAAAGCTCATACCGAGTCTGATGTGACGAGGCATCGAGTAGTTGTAACCGCTATTGACAATTAGTGAGTACATTTGAATGAATGCCTGAGGATCAACCATACTGTTGATTTCACGTTGCCATTCGGGAGCCGAGAGGTAACCGTCATCGTTGGCATTACCAGTTGCGGAATACACTCTAGTGATGTTCTGCGAGTTGAGCAGGTTCAGGACTTGCAGGTAAACATTAATGGCAGCTTCACGGCCCTTCGAACCTTCTTTCTTTCCTCCCATCATAAAGGTGAAGTCCTTGTCAACACGGAGGTCGAAACGGAACGAAGCAGGAATTCTGGAACCATTGTAAGTACCTTGGAGCAGGTTGTTGCCACCAGAAATCGGGGAAGAAACCGTACGTGAAGCAGTGTAAGGCGTACCCGAACCACCATTGACTTGCAGAGAGAAGCCAGTGTTCGAAAGCAGTTGGATGGCTGAACCGTCCTTGCGGTGGATGACGGGGCCGTCATAGGCCTTACCATCAGAATAACGATAGTCGAGGGTCAGATTGAAGCTGTGACGACGGTCGGCATTGGTCGGGAAAGTAGACCTCAAGTTAGGCACACCAGCGGAAATCAAAGCGGCAGCCGTAGAAGTTGAAGAACCGGTCATGTCGGCATACTGCAAAGTATAGCTGGCACGGATACGGGCGTTCTTCGTACGACGCATATCGTAGCTAGCTGTCAAACCCTTGACAGTACCAAAGTCGAGGTTACTGTAGGAATTGTATGATTTAGGATAAGCACCATTGAAACGGTACATCTGAATCATATTACGTAACTCGTGATAGTAACCCGAAATGGTCAATGAAGAAGTATTGGTCACCTTCTGAGTGAAACCAAGTTCATACTCAATGGTCTGGGCAGGCTTCAAGTCAGGATTGGCTACGGTTCTCGAGTTTTCATTAAAGCGATAGTAGTACAGCGGGCTGCAGTAGAAAGCACTCGAAGGACGCTGTGTCAACACATCATAATGTGCGAAGAACAAGGCTTCATCGGAAATCGGGAAGGAGAAGGAGATACGCGGCATAACGCTCCAAGCTGGATCATAATCCTTAAATGACTTGTCGTTGACCGTCTGCTGGTTGGCATCCTTCAACCAAGGAGCTGCACCTTCACCCATACCGATGGAAGTCGGGTCGTTGATTTCGGCACCAACTTCATTATACCAAGTGTTGCCCTTACGATAACCTACGATGGAGGTCTTTTCTGAAAGCTTGTTGACATAAGGAACAAAGTCGTCACCGATATTGGAAGGAATGACATATGAAGAGTTGTCATCCAGTGTGAGGCCGAGACTCTTCAGGTCGCCAACAGTATAGAAATCGTACAAAACGTACGGGTCTTTCAAAACACTTTGGTTGGCATCAAAACGGTCGACACGGACACCAATGTTGAAAATCAGGTCCTTGAATGCGAACTTGTCTTGGATATAACCAGCCATATAAATGGGCTGCTGAGCACCAATCGGGCGGGTCAAGACATTGTCGCTATCGGTAGCGTTGAAGAAGTCGGTCAATGAAGGACGTTCTGTCCAACCATACTTCCTATTGCCATCGTAAGTATAACCGTAATAGTAAACCGACAGCTGAGCATCGCGGGTCAATTCATCGGCACCAAACATACTCATATCGAGACCACCATTCACAGTTGCGGTCTGCAGTTTACCATTAACATCATAATATTTGATTGTATTATTGTCGAAATCATAGGTGTCGATGAGGATCCATTCCGTTCCGTTAACCGGCAGACCCATTGCCTGACGCAAGCGGGCATCGACAGTGAATTGGGTGCTGGCATCGTACAATCTGTTGTACATAACGGTGTCGACAAAACCATCATAACTGATGGCGTATGGATGATCGACATCAAGTTCCCTGATATGGAAGTTGACCATATCACGCATAAGCGTCCAAGGGTTCTTGTTGAAATCAACGATATCATATTGCATAGCAGCCCTGTTCTGCTGCTCGTATTGGAAGCCCAACTTGATTTCGTGTGAATTGTCGCCTCTGCCAAGGGTCATAGAACCATTGACATTGACAGCAATCTGGTCACTAGCCGTCTTGGTATAACCTTCCTGCACCGTACCGGGCACAGCATACAACTGATACACTGGAGCCGGAGACATTCCGTTGACCAAACCATTGTTCAGGATAATGTTGGTGATGTTGTTGAAGAAACCAGCAGCACCATAAGGCTCATACAAATCGTAGTAGTTGTTGACGTAGGTGGCCAGCAAGGGGTTGAATTTGCCATCTTCGAACTCAACATATGTATCGTAGTAGTTATCCAACACCCAAGTGTTGCTGATTGACTTGTATTGGCCGTCAGGCATACGCACTGAGTCAATGGCAATCTCAGAGAAGCGGAAGTTAGGCTCACGGGTGGTGGTAAACTTACCAATGTGACCATAGCCGAAGATATTGTCCCACAGGTCGGGGTCGCCCGACTCAGAGTGGGTATGGGTGTAGTCAGCCTGGATGCTGTAGTACACGTTGGAAATCAAAGAGGTGCTATTTGGGTCAGCAGGAAAACGCTGGCTGAAGCGCACGTAGCCACGATAGGTGCCCGATTTCGACATATAGTTCTTGTCAGTGTTGAAGAAATGCTGACCACTGCCATCGTCGTAATGGCCACCACCTCTGTACAACGAACCACCAATAGTAAGGTTACTGTTCTTACCAGTGCTCACGTCAATCTTACCTGTGACGTTGATGCTTTGGTTAGCTGTGTTGTTGAGGAAACGGGTATGGAACAAGTTGTCGTCCTTACGGGTAAAGGCAGCCGTTTGATAGGTGCTAGTGCCGAGACCTGAAAGAGTCAGAGGCTGTGTCTTGATCTTTTCCATCCACTCATCATTGGCACGATAGTAACCCACAGCCGACTGGCTACCGTATTTTTCACGGTTGATATCGAAGGCCAGGAAGAAACCGAGGAGAGCTTTTTCCTCTTCACCTTCCTTATGAACCTTGACAAGTGGTCCTTGCAGGCTACCACCGAGACGACCATGACCATAGCCCTCCACCGAATACTCGGCTTCGAGACCGCCACCCCAAGTACGGCTGGGGCCCTTGGTGGTCATATTGATGATACCACCCATAGCATCACCATACATAGCGGGCGTACCACCCAAGATAACGTCGACTTGGTCAATAGCACCTTGCGGGACGCTACCGTTACCAATGACCTTCACACCGTCGATGTAATAAACAGCTCCTTCACGAGAACCACGGATGGAGCCGACTTCACCGTCTTGCGAGAACACGCCACCGACGCTGGAGGCAACGCCCTCTGCCGAACGGACCGGCAGTTTGGAGATTTCTTCGGCAGTAATGGTGGCACCCGATTGGGTGTTATCCGCCGAAATCAGAGGAATTTCGTAATCGATAACCACCACTTCGTCAATCTTGATTGCGCCGCTGGTCATCTTAATGGGGTAGAAGGTGATCTTGTTGGCCGGAATGACAATGTTTCTCACTGCAAAAGCATTGTAGCCAATACAACTCGCCTTGAGGTCGTAAGTTCCCGGAGGAATCGGGTTGATGTCGTAGTTACCGTCAAAGTCTGAGGAAGCACCTGCCACTTGCGAACCGCCTTTTTCAACAATGACGTTGGCAAATGGTACGCCTTCTCCTGTTTCATCGGTAATCTTTCCTTTGAGTCTTCCTTGCGATTGAGCTATGGTCATCGTGCAGGTGGCCAGTACTACAGCAAGGGTCATTAGTAAATTTTTAAACATACCTTGTAATTTTATGTAATACTACTTTATTTGGTGCATAATGGTGCATTAAAAGTCGTCAAAATTACAACCTTATTTGAAAGTACGCAAGAAAAATATGCTTTTTTACGCTTTTTTTTCTTCCCATTTCGTCTCCTTTTCATTTATAATTTTGATTTTCAGTAATTTGTAAAAATACACTTCAATAAGTTTTTTTTCCACTTCAACCGTCATTTTTCAAATAAAATCCCACTTTCTTATGCTTTAAGACGAAAAAAACGGATTGCTTCGCTGCCGTCGTCTCAACCGTTCGGCACGACGTTTGTCTTTTTGAATCATCCGTTTGGTTTTATTTGCCTGTTTCTTGTAGTGTATCGACTTGGCTCGATCATAATTCTTTGCCGATTGCTTCTCCATTTTCTCCATCTGCCGTTCTGCCTTGCGCATAGCACGCGACTTGGATGAAGCACACGATCCAAGCAAAAGAACAATCACTAACAGACAGGAAATCAGTTTCAATTGCTTCTTCATAACAAACTATTTAGATGGCAAATATAATATTTTCCCAGAAAAGAGATACGATTTTGAGAAAAAAATCGTTTCTTTGCAATTATGAAACGAACAAAATTACACCTATTAATAATAATAGCTCTCTCGGCTTTTTTGTCAAGCTGCAAACCCGTACCAGAAAACCCCAATCGTCCGATACTACCCGCACCGATTACGATTTATCCAAACACATATCAGTACCAGGATTTGAACCCTGTAAGCGGTTGGCTCTATATCACCTCCTATGTGGAAAGCACCAGCCGAGGCATCATCGTCTACCGACAGAGCGACACGGAGTTCTTGGCTTACGACAGAATGCCGCCCAACGAGCCTGATGCCTGCCAAGACGATCAAGACAATACTACCACCCGCCTCGTGGTGGACTTTCCATTTGTCGTCGACCGCTGCAACAACGCCTACTATAATATCCTAAACGGGCAACTCATCGTTCGTGAACCTGACATGATTCCCAGCTTCCCTACTGACGGGACTGTGGTTTATCCTTTGATACAATACCACACCACTTTCGACGGTAGCAAATTGGTCATTTCTAATTGATTAGTCTAAAATATTTCTCTAATTATCAATTACTTATAAAATATTTGTTGATACTTGTTGAGAAAGTGGAGACGGTTTTCCTTGCCCAATTTTAGAGCTTGAGGTATTTTTGCAGCGTAATCGTAATACTACTGAATTTGGTGCATCAAACAATACGCGACAGCGTGTGTCGATAAGGCCTGTCTAACAGCAGGCTTTATTCGTTTTCCATAATGTCGCTCTGCCGTTTGATGGAAGCCTGATGGATGGCCTCGAAAACCTCAGTAACCAACACTGGTGACAATCCTAAATCGGCACCAGCGGCCATATGGTCAGCAAGGATTTTCTTCCAGCGGTCTATCTGCACTACAGTGACATTGTTCCGTTTCTTGTATTCCCCAATTTGCGCACTCACTTCCATTCGGCGAGCCAACAACTGCAACAATTCACTATCGATATCGTCGATTTCGCCTCGAAGTCCGGCCAAATCACGTTCCACATTGAAAGACTTCTTTGAGCGGAAAGTCAAATTGTCCAGCAAAGTTCTCAACTCTTGGGGAGTGATTTGCTGTTTGGCATCTGTCAAAGCGGTATCAGGACTGTTGTGACATTCTATCATTAATCCATCCATAGCAAGATCAAGAGCCTTTTGTGCAGTAGACTGGAGTAATTCGCGGTTGCCGCAAATATGGCTGATGTCGGTAATGAGTGGTACATTCAACCGCTGTGTCAATTCAATGGGGATTTCCCACATAGGAGCATTTCTATAAGGCAACTCCTTATTATAATATGAAAAACCACGATGGACGGCTGCCAGTTGGGTCAATCCCGCTTTTTGGAAGCGCTCGAAAGCACCAATCCACAACCTCAAATCAGGGGAGACTGGGTTTTTTATGAGCATTGGAATATCGGTGTCACGCAAAGCATCGGCAAGCTGTTGTACTGAGAAAGGATTGACCACTGTGCGTGCGCCAACCCATAAGGCGTCAACTTCATATTTCAAGGCTAATTCGACATGCTCAGGTGTGGCCACCTCTATGACTATAGGCAGGCCCGTCTCACGCTTTGCTTCGCACAACCATATGAGCCCCTGCTCCCCCCTGCCCTCAAAGGCATCGGGGCGGGTGCGCGGTTTCCAGATACCACCACGGAGCAACTTCACCTCCGGGATTTGTGCCAAGGCTTGCGCCGTGGAGAGGATTTGGGACTCGCTTTCCACACTACAAGGGCCTGCAATGACGAGGGGTGTGTCTTGATTTGTAAGAGCAGAGAAGCCACTACGCCGTACCGCTTGCTTAATTTCTGTTGTCACTCTACGATTCTGCAAGTAAAACACCAACAAATTGCCATACGCGTCTGCTTCCGGAGTTAGTCTGTCCAAAATCCCGTCATATATAAAACCATTTTTCTCTAAAACCCGAACTGAGGCCTTATTTAATTCGTACACTTTCGCCACAATACAATCAATAGACAATTTTTCAAATGCGGTTTTGCATATTTGTGAGACAGACTTTGTTGCAATGCCCTTCGACCAATAATTCGTGAGCAACATATAACCAATCTCACCCCTACCGCGATGGTTCCCATCAAATTCGACTGATATACTCCCCACAATTTTTCCATCCACAACAATGGCCCTGAAAATTCCCGTTTTACATTCATTTGACTTCACCATTTCCAACCACCAATCAGCATCTGCATCTGAATAAGGATACGGTAATCTATCCGACAAATAAGTTCTGTCAACAGCATTACACAAAGCCATCAACTCAGCTTTGTCATCCATTGTCCATTGTTTTAGCATTACGTTCATTTCAATTTGATTTACTCAACTCAGTCATGTCAAAACTTGCATATGGCCAATAAAAGCCACCCATAGAAATTAGCAAACGGGATCGCTCCTTCTTTTCGGATAATGCCTATATAGAAGCACTCGTTGCAAATCCCCTTCGCGCATAACGACACCTACACTTTTCCTGTGGAAAACGAGCAAGGTGTACAATCTTATGTATGAGTTTGACATAACGATTGCAAATGTACAGCATTTTTGATGAACCTTTGCATTTTTTTTCGTTACTTTGCAGGTGAATTTGAAGAAGACAACTTAGAGTAAAACATATCAACGTGAAAAGAGTAGAAATCAAGCAAGCCTTGCAGATGCAAGCCTCTGACAATGAAATTACTGTAATGGGCTGGGTGCGCAACAAGCGCGGCAGCAAGAACGTGGCCTTCATCGCCCTCAACGACGGCTCAACCATCAATAACCTACAATTGGTCATCGACCTGAATGTCATCCCCGAAGAAAAACTGGCACTTATGCATGCCGGTGCCTCATTGTGGGCCAAGGGGGTCCTCGTCGCTTCTATGGGTAGCGGCCAGGCTGTGGAGCTTTCCGTGAAGGAGATTGGTCTGTTCGGTCCCGCCAACCCCGATGAGTATCCGCTGCAACCCAAAAAACACTCCTTGGAGTTCCTGCGTGACATCGCTCACCTTCGCTTCCGCACCAACACCTTCGGTGCCGTCATGCGTTTGCGCCACTCCATGGTGTTCGCCATTCACAAATTCTTCACTGAAAAGGGTTTCTATAACATCCATACACCTCTCATCACTGCCTCCGACTGCGAAGGCGCCGGCGAAATGTTCCAAGTGACTACTTTGGACTTGAACAACATCCCTCGTGACGAACAGGGCAACGTCGACTACAAGCAGGACTTCTTTGGCAAGTCGACCAACCTCACCGTATCAGGTCAGCTCGAAGGCGAATTGGCCGCCACGGCACTAGGCAAGATTTACACCTTTGGTCCCACCTTCCGCGCCGAGAACTCCAACACCACGCGCCATTTGGCCGAGTTCTGGATGATTGAGCCGGAAATGGCGTTCTACGACATCAACGACAATATGGACCTGGCAGAGGAAATGCTGAAATACTTGATTCAGTATGCTTTGGACAACAATATGGACGACCTCCAGTTCCTGAGCAAGCGCCTGCAAGACGAAGAGAAGGGTAAAAAAGAGGAAGACAAATCGATGGAGCTCATCAGCAAACTGCACTTTGTGCTTGAGCATGAGTTTGTCCGCCTAACTTATACAGAGGCCATCGACATCCTGCGCAACTCCAACTATAACAAGAAGGGTAAGTTCCAGTATCCCGTCACAGGATGGGGAGTCGACTTGCAGTCAGAACATGAACGTTACCTCGTCGAGAAGCATTTCCAAAAACCCGTTATCCTAACTGACTACCCGAAGGAAATCAAAGCCTTCTATATGAAGCAGAACGAAGACGGCAAGACCGTCCGCGCCATGGACGTTCTCTTCCCTGGCATCGGAGAGATCATCGGTGGATCGGAGCGTGAGACCGACATCGACAAAATCCTTGACCGCATGCACGAGGTCGGCATCCCTGAGGAGTCTATGAACTGGTATCTGGACAGCCGTCGTTTCGGCTCGGTGCCACATTCGGGCTATGGTCTTGGTTTTGAGCGTCTGCTACTCTTCATTACGGGTATGACTAACATCCGCGACGTCATCCCATTCCCTCGTACACCTAAGAACTGCCTATATTAAACAAGTTGTCAGTTGTTCAGTTATCCAGTTGTTCAGTTGATGAACGACGCTAACTGAACAACTGAACAACTCCAAACTGACAACTGAAATGAACCAACGATTGACTCAAACCCAACGGCAAGAGCTGAAGCTGTCGCCGCAACAGATACAGCTGATGAAGCTGTTGCAGCTGCCCTTAATCGAACTAGAGCAACGCATCAAAGAGGAAATGGAAATCAATCCTGCTTTGGAGGACACTCGTGAGAACGATTATGAAGACAATGAGCCAACCGTTGACGACAACGAACCCATCGACGACAGCGACAACGGAGAGAACGATGACTACAACGACGATGAAATCAACTTTAGTAAGGACGATGAATTCGACCTCAAAGACTACCTTCCTGAAGAAGATCTTGAAGACTACTCCTACAAACTGCAAGCCAACAACTACAGTAGCGACGATGACGACTACGAAGTCCCCATCGTCAATGAGGAAACATTCCAAGACTATCTGAACCAGCAACTTGCTTATCACGACCTCACAGAGAAACAACTTGAAATAGGGGAATACATCATCGGCAACCTTGACGATAACGGCTACCTCAACCGTCCTATCCCGAATATCGTTGATGACTTGCTCTTCACTATGAACCTTTCCGCTACCGAAGATGAGGTGAATGACGTGTTGGCCATCGTCCAAGAGCTCGACCCACCTGGCATCGCAGCACGAGACCTGCAGGAATGCCTGTTGATACAGCTGAAAAGACTCCAAGAGGACAATCCTTTTCATAAGGATTACAGCCTATCCTTCACCATCGTCAAGGACTTTTTTGAGGAGTTTACGAAGAAACACTACGACAAGATTGCCAAAAAACTTGACGTCAGCAACCGTGACCTAAAAGTTGCTTTGGATGAGATTCTGAAACTCAACCCAAAGCCCGCCGATGCCTCTAGCTCAGGCACCAAGAACATTCATTATATTACCCCCGACTTCTTTGTCTTTGTCAGAGACGGCAAGGTGGAACTTTCACTGGATGGGCGCAATGCTCCAGAACTGCACATCAGCAAAAGCTATCTCAAGATGCTTGAAGAATTTTCAAGCGGTAAAGACACTCGTAACAAGCAGGAAGCCGTGCAGTTCGTGAAGCAGAAAATCGACGCAGCTAAATGGTTTATTGACGCCATCAACCAACGACAAAACACCCTTTATGTTACGATGAAAGCCATCGTTGACATTCAGGAAGAATATTTCCTCACAGGCGACGAGACCAAGCTCAAACCCATGATTCTGAAAGACGTTGCCGACAAGATTGGTTTAGACATCTCTACCATCTCGCGCGTCGCCAACAGCAAATATGTACAGACTCCTTACGGCACATTCCTTCTCAAATTCTTCTTCAGTGAAGGCATCACCAACGACGAAGGTGAGGAAGTCTCTACCCGCGAAATCAAGAAAATCTTGAAAGATGCAGTAGAGAACGAGGACAAAGCCAATCCTATGACTGACGAACAACTTATGTTGGTACTGAAAGAGAAAGGCTATCCCATCGCCCGCAGAACAGTGGCGAAATACAGGGAACAGCTGGAAATTCCTGTGGGGCGTATGAGGAAAAAGATGTAACATAGTGGAATTCAAATCCACCTATCATCACGGGTAGATTACAGATCCGACCGAAATATTAGCTGAAAGCATACTATTTTAGAAACATCATCGTTTTTATTTAGGTGAAAACGAATCTCTATACAAATAAGAAGCGCTGGAAATGGGCCTTGGCAGTCATTGCACTGCTCATCATTGGTGCCTCATTGTGGTACACTAACCACCTTGTGAAATCCATTGCAGAGCAGGAAGTCAAGCAGGTGAAGATGTGGGCTGCCGCTATGGAGCAGCATGCTGTGATGATGAAATCGACGGAAGAATTCTTCAACAAAGTTAGTGAACAAGAACAACTCCGGGTCGAACTTTTGGCCAATGCCTACCGCCGCATCATCGACATCACAAGCGATGAAAACCCTGCCGTCTACTTAGACATCATCCGTAAAAACATCAGCATTCCATTAGTCCTAACCGACATGGAAGGCAACATTATGTCACGCGCCAACCTACCGCCTGAGCAAGACGAAAAAATGGTTTTCGATGAGGAGATGAAACACGCCTATTCCAAATTTCAACCCATCAAAATCGACCCAGGATACGGCTCGGTACAATGGCTATATTATAATGAATCACAAATCTATACGGACTTGAAAGCCGTTCTGGAAGGTATGTCAGACCACTTTATGGAGGAGATTACGCTCAACTCTATGGGTGTTCCTGTCATTGTTACCAACGAAGCACAAACGCAAATCCTCAGCTTCGGTAACCTTGACTCCCTTATGATGCAAGATACTAACTATGTCAAGCAACAGCTGGCCATTATGCGTGAAGAGAATGAGCCACTGCAAATCGAGTTTATGAACAAGGGTAAAGCCACCATATTCTACCGCACCACCGACTTGGTGCAACAAATGCGCTATTATCCTGTCATCCAATTTGTTGTATTCGCATTATTCCTATTGATAGCCTATCTGCTCTTCAGCTATGCAAGGCGTTCGGAGCAAAACCAAGTGTGGGCAGGAATGGCCAAGGAGACCGCGCACCAGTTGGGCACTCCCCTTTCCTCGCTTATGGGTTGGATAGAATTGTTGAAGATGCAGGAAGAGCCTTTTGTAGGTACACACGAGATGGAGAAAGACATCGAAAGGTTACAAATCGTCACCGACCGCTTCTCAAAAATCGGCTCCGTCCCTGTGCCCGAACCCACCGACATCAACTACCTCATCCGCGACACGATGGACTACCTGCAAAAACGGTTCTCCAAAAAATTTGAGTTTGTAATCAACCTCCCTGATAGCGAACTAATTATGCCTTTGATTCCTTCGCTGTTCCGCTGGGTATTGGAAAACCTGACCAAGAACTCCATCGATGCCATGGGCGACAAGGGCAAAATCACCATTGACCTCATCGATGACGGCGACCATATCCACCTGGACTTGAGCGACACAGGTAAAGGTATCCCAAAATCGCAAATCAAGCAAGTTTTTAACCCTGGTTTTACGAGCAAAAAACGCGGCTGGGGCTTAGGTCTGTCGCTGGCCAAGCGCATCATCGAAGACTACCACAAAGGCAAGATTTTCGTGAAATCTTCCGTTGTGGGCGAAGGGACGACATTCAGAATCACGTTGAAGAAATGATACTTGTAAGGCTGTCACATTGTGGCAGCCGCAGGAAATTCCCAATGCGGCTGCCATAGCATGACAGCCCTTCAGTCATTACGTCGTGTAGACCAATTATTTCACCACAAAACGCTGTGTGGCGCAATTGCCTTCGAGGTCATACACCTTAATAATATAAAGGCCTGATGAGAGCTGGCTCACATTCATATTGTTTTGCTGGCTCTCCATCATCTTCTGACCCGTAACGCTGTAAATCTCAGCCTTCTGAAAACCTTCGGTCTGAATCTGGATTTCGTTCTCGGCAGGCATGGGATAGACTTTGAAATTGGCTTGGGCATTCTCGTTCACGCTCGTAATGTCGACGTAGGTCATATCCACTTCGCTACCATAGAAAGTCTTGGTCGCAGCATTGTAGCCATAGGCCATTTCCAATTCATCATCACACGCAATCTCTCCTATTTTCACTGCTTCACCATGAACGGCATTGCCGTCAACATAACTGAACCTGCAAATGATATCATCCTCCCAAACCGAACTATTGACCATCCATCCCTGAAGAATCTTAGAGTCAAAGCACCCCTCATCGTTATAGTGATAGATGACTTTTTCAAAATTCACCCAAGCGTTGTTTTGCCATAATTCAAAAAGAATCTCGGTGACATGCTCATCGAAATCGAGGGTGTAGGTTTCTTTTTCGTCGTTTTGCCATGCGCCACCTTGCATATACTGGATAAGCACTTCCAGGGTGTTGCCGGTTCTGGTGTAAGTCCAAAGCTCGTCGGAAGTCCAATTGGTACCGTTCCAATCCCAATAAAGTATGGTGGACACATCACCGTTATAAGTGTAAACCTCTTTCGTTTCGTTCACCCAAGCACCGTCTTCCCATTCTTGATAAACGACTTCGCTCAATAAATCGCCATCATAAGTATAGGAAGCACGGGAATCGTTTTCCATCATTCCAGTTTCATATGTCGACATAGCCAAGGCCTCAAGCACATTGCCTGTAAAATCGTATTCGTAGTTAATCACGTAAAAGGCATTCCAGCCGTCGCCTTCATCCATTTCGGTATACTCCTCAATAAGGTAAAAGTCATACTCATCGTAAGTGTAAGTGGTGCGATACTTCTCACCGTCAACGGTATGCCAAGCGGCGGTTTGAGGCACCAAGGAGGTTTCATCGCGCACACCATAGTGTTTGAGCACATTAGCGGTCACATTCGATTTCAGATTGGATTTGTGTTGCGCAAAGCCCACATTTCCAAACACCATCACAAGGATGAGCAGGGTAAATAATCCTTTTTTCATAGTTGCAAGTATTTAGTTTCTAATGACATCGAAATAGTAATACTCTCCATCGATCTGCAAGTAACTGGTAGTTCCAGATTCTTCATTATAGACCTCTTTATAGGTGTTCACGGCAGAGAAGCCTGACAGACGAAGCTCCTGTTTCGCGTTTTTCATCACATGAGCATTCACAACGTAAACCTTAACTTTATTGCTGCCCGAATGAATATAACCTGTCGACATACGAAGCATAAAATCGTCCACGTTTGGGGTGGCATCATCTTCAATTGTTGTACTATATTCCTCATCGGGACAATTTATCGTAAACATCAGCATATTAGGATTTTGAGATGAGGGTTGAATGCTAATCTCAGCATCAGGACAAGAGTGGCGACCAATGCCTTCCACTCCATCGAAGGCTGTCGATATATTGGAGAAAGAGTAGGTTCCAATGACAGCCTCGTTGGTATAACCATAATAGTTATTCCATTCACTCTTTGGTTTTCTGCAAGAAACAAAGAAAACGCCCAATAAACAAAGCAAGGCAATTAATTTGTAGTTTTTCATGGTTTTATTCTTTAATAATTAGTTTCTCTATGTTCAACACTTTGCCCTCATTGTTGAGGCGCAGCACTGTGAAACAGCCTTTTGGCAAACCATTGGTAAGCAGACAAATATGGTCGGTATGGCTAAAGCTGACACTCTCCAACTCCTTTCCATCGGAGCCCACAATGCGGATTTGTCCGTCAGTGGCTTCTCCCCAACTTATATTGATAATGCCCTCAGCAGGATTGGGATACACTTGCATCCGCTGTTTAGGCATATAATGCTTTTCTTCACCCAAAGCCTCCTTGTCCCATGCTGCAAAAGTGTACTCTCCTGAAAGAAGGTTGTCCACAATAAGACGTCCGTGCTTCCATGTGCTTCCTGCAAAAACGGTGTACGCAATCTCATGCCAAGCCTCAGAGGCATCACGACGATACAACAAAGTAGCAGAGTCATTTTCTGACTGGAGAATGTCTCCGTCAGAGGAAGTGCTGTAGTCAAACACACCTTTCACTTCGGCTTCACCGAAGTCATAGCGACTGATAGTCCAAAAGTGTTTTGATGACAAATTCAGATATGGAATCAACGGATCATCGTAAGGTCCGACCAAATGGTTCTCAACGGCAACAAACACAGAATCAGTAAAATTAACGGCTTCCACCTTAAAGCTGCCAAAACTCTGCTGCGACGACGACGTTAGCATAAAGTTTTTCTGTGTCTTGCCATCCAACCAGTTGTTGTCGAAGTCGTTGACCATACCGACAGGCTCGAAATCAAGCGTAATGGTCATATGATCAGACAAGCCATCCCAATCAACCCTTTCGGTCGCCAATTGGAAATCGGGACCGATGAAAGTGATGTAATAGGCATTACCTTGCCCGATGTGGGTATCGCCGATATGCTGGTAACGCAGTTCAATGGTCACATCATATAAGTCGCCGTCCTGCTCCACTGATTTGATGACGGCATAAAGGTGTGGCATACCGCTTGAATAGACATAGGTATCGAAGAATCCATGCATATCAATGCCCGAATACTGTGACAAGGCTTCGCATAGTTGTTCTGAAGTGGCTGTTTGATAAGCATATTGCTGGAAATACTGGCGCATAGCCGAGAGAAAATTCTCTCGCCCCATATAGTTCATCATCGTGTTAACGATTACGGCACCTCTGTCATAAATGGCCGTGCCATCGTATGTCATATTCAAAGGCATATTGTTGAGCGGAATCCAGTTATTTTCATTGTTGCACCAAGAGTTGATGCTGTTGACCATAGCCGAAATAGTGTTTTGGAAGTGTTCGTTGCCATAAATTCCCACCTCATAGAAAGCGCCCCAAAACTGCGCGAAGCCCTCATTGAGCCACATATCACCTGCATCGGCACAAGTTACCAAGTTGCCCGACCACATATGGGAAAGCTCATGGGCAATATATTCTTCACCAGTCGTCTGACCATCAATTATGCTCGCCGCTAAGGCGATGTTATCAGTATGTTCCATACAACCCTTGCCAGTGCTGACATAGCCAATACGGTTGAAAGGATAAGGGCCAAGATTCTCTTCAAAGAACGAAATGATTTCCTTGATATGGACAAAAGTTCCAGGCACATTGTTCATTTGATTAGGTTTGGCATACACTGTTATCGGAATGTAGTGTTCGATGCCATCATATCCGTCTTCCCAAACCTCATAATTGCCCACGGCAAACGAGATATGGTAGGTGGCAATCTCCTGTGGAGTAATCCAATGCCAAGTGGATGTGCCATCTCCGTTATCCACTGTTGCCACCAACTCGCCGCCACAGATAGCCTTCTTGTCATTAGTAGTGGTGACAAAGACATTGTATGTAGCCTTGTCGGTAAAGTTGTCAACACAGGGGAACCAGGTCTTACCCAAGTTGTGCGGTTGGCTGTCGAAGCCCACTCCTAAGTTGTATACATAGTCCGCTCCCCACCATTCCACTCCACCCCATGTCTCACTGAAGGTACTGCCGCCGTAGACGATGTCCAAGGTGGCAGAAGCTCCAATTGCCATAGGCGAAGCCAAATTGATAAAGAGAAAGTCGCCATCTTGAGAGAAATTGGCAACCGAGGCACCAGTAGCCGTCACAGAAGTGACCACCAAGGATTTCAATTCCAGGACAATTTGTTGCACATTAGCCGTAGCCGTAAAGTCGACAAAGGTCTCCCCTTGCAAGGTGTGGTTGGTAAAATTCAATTCGTTGACATGGATGGCATAGTGCGTCACATCAATGTTTTCGCCAGCGGTCTGGGCTTGGGCGAAAGGCCAAGTCAGCAGCAAAGCCAAAAATAAGGAAAGTCGTTTCATATCGTAAGTGTTTATTGTTTCAGCATAGGATTGGTAAATATGGGATCCGTTTGTATCACATTGCTTTCATGCAAAGCACGGTCGAGGATACGGATTTCGAACTTGATGGTATCGTTGGGCGAAAAAGGATTCTGCACAGGCAAGGTGTAATCCATAGTACCAGAGATGGCCTTCGGCTCTTCAATATCACGGAGACGCTTGAAGCGCGCATTGAATGTAATTGTATCGTAGCTCTGAGTCTGCACATTCCAACTGAGCAACGGAGTTTTTATGAATTCGCCGTTGACGCATTTCAAATAATCAATCATCATATTATAATAATGTGCGTCACGAAAACCGAAAGGTGGCAAGGTGTCGGCATCGTCAAGGCCAAGGTCGCCATCACCATCAGTATAGGAAAACGAGATGACACCCTCGCCGCTGAAGGTGCTGTCAGCGTTGAACAGATAAGTGAACCCTTCATAGGCAATCTTCGGCTCAATAGGGTATTCCACTGGCTTTTGGCAAGAAAGCGCCGCCAAAGCCAAGAAAAGCGACCCGATGAGATGATGAATTTTCATCGCTGTTATTTTAGGCTGTAAAAGTACAAATTTTTGACAAATTAGTCACCATATTATTTGATTTGATTTTTCTTTGATTTTCAACCCGTTAACCAAAACCGTTCAAAAAAATATCGTGGAAAAGTGTGGAAAAGTGTTGACATATTCACAAAAGTTGTATCTTTGCCGCCAGTTTGGCACGGATTATGCCAACTGAAAACGAGCAGAATTTTTATTTGATGCCGAATTTATATATCATATCAGGCTGTAACGGAGCGGGAAAGACGACCGCATCTCTGACGGTTTTGCCAGAGACTTTGCAATGCAAGGAGTTCGTCAACTGCGATGAAATCGCCAAGGGTCTCTCACCGCTCAACCCCGACGGTGCCAAGGTCGCCGCAGGTCGCCTGATGTTGTCGCGCATCAAAACCCTCATCGCTGACAAAGCCGACTTTGCCATCGAGACCACCTTGGCCGCCAAATCCTATCATGCCCTCATCAAAAAAGCACGCGAAGAAGGCTACAAAGCCAGTTTGGTTTACTTCTGGCTGCAAAGCCCCGACTTGGCCATCAAGCGCGTGGCTGAGCGCGTGAAGCACGGCGGTCATCATGTGGACGACAGCATCATCCGCAGGCGTTACAAAGCGGGCATCAAGAACCTTTTCCATCTCTACTGCCCTGTCGTTGACTACTTTCTGTTCATCGACAACAGTGTCATGCCCTCCGAAATCATCGCCGAAGGAAACATCAAATCCATTAAGTTTTACAACGAAGAAAAATTCAAAAAGATCAGACAATATGACAACAGTAACAGTGAATGCCAAGAAGAATGAAGTTTCGTCCTTCACCAAGAAATTGATGAGCGGCCTCGACCTCTCAATGCAAAGGCTGATAGCTATGCGTTGCCGCCACAACGGTTCCTTCTACCTCTGCGATGCCGATGGCAACATCTACACCGTGAAAGCTAAGGAAGTTAAGGCTATGATGGAACAGGAATAAATTCCAACTGACACATAAAAAACAAACCACGTTTTGCAGTGATGCTGCAAAGCGTGTTTTTTTTATGGAATTTTATCTCAACTCGTTTCGGTACGATTCTATCTCCTCGGCGGTCACTTTCACTATTCAAATCAACAAATAAAACTGCCAGATTGGCCGTTTTTTTTCTACCTTTGCACGATAAAACTGATTGACCATGAAAAAGTGCTTTTTCTCCATGCTGTTATGCCTTGTTTGTATGACCGCCCTCGCCCAAACCGACGACCAGCTCCCCGAAACCGACCCCGTCATCACCAACCGCATCAACCAATGGCAAGACCTGAAATTTGGCTTCATGATGCACTGGGGCATCTATGCCCAATGGGAAGTGGTGGAGTCGTGGTCCATCTGCAACGAGCCTTGGATCAACAGAAATGGCGCAGATTATTACCAATACAAAACTGATTATCAAAACCTTAATAAAACCTTCAACCCGCAACACTTCGACCCCACAAAATGGGCTGAGGCCGCCCAAAACGCGGGCATGAAGTATGTCGTCTTCACCACTAAACACCACGACGGCTTCTGTATGTTCGACACCAAGGAGACCTCCTACTCCACCGTCGACCCAAGTTGTCCGTTCTCCAAAAATTCCAAAGCCGACATCACGGGCGAGGTGGTGAAAGCCTTCCGCGACAAAGGCTTTTGGACCGGACTCTACTTCTCCAAACCCGACTGGCATTGCGACGACTACTGGGCGCACGAATGGGCCACGCCCGACCGCAACGTCAACTACGACCCTACCGTCATGCCTGAGCGTTTTGAGAAATACAAACAATTCACCCACAAGCAGATACGCGAACTTACCCACAACTACGGCGACATCGACATCTTGTGGTTAGACGGCGGTTGGGTGCGTCCCGAATGGAGCGTGAACGAAGAAACGCGCCCGTGGCTTGGCTGCCAAGGCTATATCCAAGATATTAATATGGAGGAAGTGGCCAGTATCGCCCGCGAGAACAACCCCGACCTCATCATCGTCGACCGCTCGGTAGGTGGCAAATACGAAAACTACCAAACTCCCGAGCAGCAAGTCCCCGACTCGCTCCTGCCCTATCCTTGGGAGACCTGCATGTCGATGGGCAACTCGTGGTCGTATGTCTCCACCGACACCTACAAAAGCACCAATAAACTCATCCACCTGCTCTGCGACATCGTGGCCAAAGGCGGCAATTTCCTCCTCAACGTGGGTCCTGATGCCGATGGCAACTTGCCCGACACAGCCCTGCTCCGTATGATGGAAATCGGCGAGTGGATGCAGGTGAACGGCGAAGCTATCTATGGCACACGTCCCATCTATCCATTCACCTACGGCAAGTTCCGCTTCACACAAAAGGATAACAAAGTTTATGGCATCTTCCTTTTGGACGAACAAGAAAATCCTGTTCCCGACACTTATTGGTTTGAGGCCAATGACATCAAGCTGAAGACAGGAAAAATCAAAGTATTAGGCAGCAAAAAGAAAGCTTCCCTTTGCAGAGAGGCTGATGGTCGCTACCGCATCGACTTCCCGAACAGTTTCGAGATGCCGCACGCGGTGGTGTTTGAGATGCAAGCAAAATAAAAACGGCACCATCTCACTTTAAATGAAATAAAATGAAGTACAATCAAAAAGTACTCCCCTGACTATTACACTTTTGTCGCCAAACAAAGATAAGCCAGTAAATGGACACTAACTAGTGATAATGATGCCGTTGTGCTCTTTTCATCTTGGTCACAAAAGTAGAGCTATTCCAACACAAATCAAGTAACGATTAGAACGAAATAATTGTCATTTGGTCGGATTTTTTCGATTTTTGTTCAAATAACACATATTTTTGTAGCCAAAATGACCGAAATAAAATGAATGTGCAGCCACACGCTTTGGAGGGAATAAGAGACCAGATAAAAAAACACGGTCTAGTGATATTCGATAACATCAACCGGGTGCCTATTTACGAGAAAGCCTACGCATCGCCATTTTTCGTGCTTTGGCTAACTCATCGGGGATGCCTGAAAAACCTTTTTGACAAGCAACAAAAGGAATTCCTTCAACACGACTTTGTCGTGATTCCTCCTGGTCACGTAATGGAAATTCAAGAGACGAGCGACGATTATTTGGTTTCTTTGCTCGTCATCTCACCTAGTTATCTCCAAAACCTGAAGCATATCTATCCTGTCTATTTCGAGCATGTCGAATATCGATATAATTCTGTTTTTCATCTGAGTGATGAGCAATACGAAGGCATAAAAGGGCATTTTATGATGCTCCAAGCCATAAGTCAGTTGAGCCATCCTGAGCGTGACGAATTATTGATCAAGCAAATGGAGATAGGAACACATTTGATGGAAATATACCTACAAGAAAACGGCTTAACGGCACCAGAACTCACCCCTGCCCAACAATTGGTTAACCGCTTTAAAAACAGCTTTGTCAACCATTTCCAAGAATGTCGTGAGGTGCAGTATTATGCCCATCTTCTTTGTTTGTCGCCCAAGTACTTTGGCAGCATCATAAAGAAACAAACCGGCATTAGCGCCAATGAATGGATTACGGGTTATGTCATCGTCCAAGCCAAGTCGCTGCTTCGCCACAGTAAAAATCTCAACATCCAGCAAATCAGCCAGCAGCTTGGCTTTTCCGACCCAGCTGCATTCACCCGCTTTTTTAAAACGAATACCGGGATGAGGCCTAAAGAATATAGAGAACAAGTTTGAATAAAACCATACTCGAATCATCTTTTTTGTTATTTTTGCGGTTTACAATTATCTTAGCTAATTAACACATCAACAATATGGCACAACCCGACGACAAAAAAATCATCTTCTCAATGGTAGGTGTGAGCAAAATCATCCCACCTTCAAGACAAATCCTGAAAGACATCTACCTCTCCTTCTTCTATGGCGCAAAAATCGGCATCATTGGTTTGAATGGTGCCGGCAAGTCAACCTTGCTGCGTATCATCGCGGGCAAGGAGAAATCCTACAATGGCGAAGTGGTCTTCTCGCCCGGCTACTCGGTCGGTATGCTCGACCAAGAGCCGCAACTCGACGACAACAAGACCGTCCGCCAAGTGGTGGAAGAAGGTGTACAAGAGATTGTCGACATCCTCAAAGAATATGAGGAAATCAATAACAAGTTCGCTGAACCCGACGCTGACTACGACAAACTGATTGCCCGTCAAGGCGAACTCACCGAACTCATTGAGCAACACGACGCTTGGGAACTTGACAGCAAACTGGAACGCGCTATGGATGCCCTCAACTGTCCCGATGGCGACACACCCGTGAAGAATCTTTCGGGAGGTGAGCGCCGCCGTGTGGCTTTATGCAGATTGTTGTTGCAAGAGCCCGACATTCTGCTCCTTGACGAGCCCACCAACCACCTTGATGCCGAGAGCATCCAATGGTTAGAAAGTCACTTGCAGCAATACAAGGGCACCGTCATCGCCGTCACCCACGACCGTTACTTCCTCGACCATGTGGCCGGCTGGATCCTCGAACTCGACCGTGGCGAAGGCATCCCGTGGAAGGGCAACTACTCCTCGTGGCTCGACCAAAAGACCGCCCGCCTCGCTATGGAAGAAAAGACCGAGAGCAAGCGTCGCAAGACCCTAGAACGCGAATTGGAGTGGGTGCGTATGGCTCCAAAAGCTCGTCACGCCAAGGGCAAGGCACGTTTGGAGTCGTATGAAAAGATGCTCAACGAGGACGTGAAGGAAAAAGAAGAGAAACTCGAAATCTATATCCCCAACGGCGACCGCTTAGGCACAAAAGTCATCGAAGCACACAACGTCACCAAGGCATATGGAGACAAACTCTTGTTTGAGAACCTGAACTTCAGTCTGCCACAAGGCGGCATCGTGGGTGTCATCGGACCGAATGGTGCTGGCAAAACCACATTGTTCCGCCTCATCATGGGCTTGGAAAAACCCGATTCAGGCACCTTCGAGGTTGGCGAGACAGTGAAAATCGGTTATGTCGACCAACAGCACGCTGACATCGACCCGGAGAAGACCGTTTGGGAAGTCATCAGTGGCGGCAACGAACTGATTCAGCTGGGTAAGCGCAGTATGAACTCGCGTGCCTACGTCTCGCGCTTCAACTTCGGCGGCAACGACCAGCAAAAGAAGGCCGGTGTGCTGTCAGGCGGTGAACGCAACCGTATGCATCTCGCCTTGACCCTGAAACAAGAAGCCAACGTACTACTCTTGGACGAGCCAACTAACGACATTGACGTCAATACTTTACGCGCCTTGGAGGAAGGCTTGGAGAACTTCGCCGGCTGCGCCGTCATCATCAGCCATGACCGTTGGTTCCTCGACCGTGTAGCCACCCACATCCTCGCTTTCGAGGGCAACTCACAAGTATATTTCTTCGAGGGCAGTTACTCCGAATATGAGGAAAACAAGATGAAGCGCTTGGGCAACGTGGAACCTAAACGGTTTAGGTATAAAAAACTAAAGGAATAATAAATGAGCCTCACAACTTTATTATTACCTATGCTTGCATCATCAAACTAAAGTCAAATACATTAAATCATTCATTATTATGAAAGTAACAAAATTAATCCTGTGCTTTGTGGCTATGGCCACGATACTCTTTGCCGGTTGCTCAAAAGACGACAACGGCGCTAACAACAACGGTGATAACAATGGAAGTTCTACCAACAGTACTTTGAAAGGTACCACTTGGCAACTTGACAATCCTCATGACGAAGCCTTCGCCAACGTCGGCGACTACCATGTAATTTACACGGTTGCTTTCGGTCAAAACAATGAGGTCACCTTCACGCGCGAAATCAGTTGCGAAGAAATTGATTATTATCTAAAACCCGTCATGACCGGCACCTACACTTACGGCAACGATGGCAAAGGCGTAGCTTTAATGTACAATGAAGGCGAAACCACCGAATACCGTATAACATTCACTGTTTCTGGTGATACGTTAGTATGGAACTTCAACCTGCGCGACATAACACTTCACAAACAATAAACTATTAATCCAATCCAAGACCACGGGGCTTTGATTTTGTTTCAATGCCCCGTTATTTTTCTCGTTTCAATGCACCTATTAGAAAAGAGAGTATCTTTGCACCTTCGAAATCAATCATAAAATTCTCGCAATATGAAAAAACTAACCTTTACCTTGGGCCTCATCGCTGTCTGCATCGGCAGCCTGATGGCTGGTCCCGTTGACCAACAGAAGGCCCAAAAACTGGGTACCAAATTCTTGAGCACCACCGCTATCAGCCAGAAAAACGCTGACATTCAACTGAATTTGGTCTCGACCACTGTCGACCTACAACGTAGCAACACAGACTATTATGTCTTCAATGTCAAAAATGGCGAAGGCTTCGTCATCGTGGCTGGCGACGACCGCGTGAAGCCTATCCTCGCCTACTCCACCACGGGACAGTTTGACCCTCAAAACGTGTCGGAAGGCTTCCAATTCACCCTTGACGGCTTCCGCGAGGAAATCCAATACGTTCGCGAGCACAATCTCACGGCTACACCCGACATTGTCGCTGAATGGAACGCTGTGTCAAAGACTGGCAGCCTCAACCGAGGCCAACAAACACGCACCGTGGTGGGCCCGCTCTGCCAAACCCTCTGGAACCAAAACTTCCCTTGGAACAGTCAATGCCCCGAAGACGAAGAAGGCAGCGGCGGCCATGTCTATGCTGGCTGCGTGGCCACAGCTATGGGTATGGTGATGAAATTCTGGGAATGGCCCGCCCAAGGTGTGGGCTCACACAGCTACCACCCGCAAGGCTATGCCCAACAAAGTGCCAATTTTGGCGAAACCGAATACCACTTCGAGCTGATGCCCAATACACTGGACTCCACCAGCACCGAAGAGGAATACTTCGAAACTGCCCAGTTGCTGCACCACCTCGGCATCTCTGTCGATATGCAGTATAGTGGTGAGGGTAGCGGAGCCTATTCCGACGATGTGCCGCACGCTCTGCGCAACTATTTCCGTTACAACTGCGAAGACCATGTGACTAACTATGGCAATTGGTGGCCAGGTTGGGGCTATTCCAACGAAGAATGGGCCCAAATGCTGAAAGATGGAGGTTTGGACGAGCTCCTGCCCCTCTACTACAGCGGTCAAGACGACAGTGGTGCTGGTGGTCACGCCTACGTGTGCGACGGCTACGACGAAAACGACTATTTCCACTTCAACTGGGGCTGGAGCGGTCGTGATAATGCTTGGTGCCCCATCGGTGCCCTCAACACCACCCGTTATGCCTTCAACCAAATGAACGGCTTCACGGGGCATATCATCCCTCAAGGCGACGTTTACTACAGCCGTCCCGACAGCGTGCTGAACATGCAAACAGCCGAAATGTCCTCCCTAGATGGTGTCAGACTCTCATGGACCAATCCTACCACCGACCTTAACGGCAACGACTTGACTAACATCACTTCCGTCACCATCCGCCGCAACTTCGAGGTCATCGCCGAACTGACCGATGCTCAAGTGGGAGCCGACATGGCATACGATGACAACGGCCTCGAACCTGGTCTTTACGAATATGCCATCTACGTCACCAACGAAGCCGGCATCAGCCGCACCACCTACCGCAAAATCCTGGTCGGCGAAAAGTGCAACGTCGTCTTCCAACTCCACGATGACGGTGGCAACGGCTGGAAAGGCGCCGCCATCAGCGTGACCTCCGAAAGCGGCCAGCGCATTGCGGTAATCACTATGACGCAAGGCTCGGATCTGGTCGTTGATATGCCCCTGCTGCGCGGTAACCTCAACTTCATCTGGAACCATGGTTGGTATCATGCCTACGAAGAGCACGACACCGATTTTGAATGCTCTTTCACCATCCTCGATTACGAAGGCAATGAACTCTACACCTCTGGTGACCTCGAAGACGGCATCTTTATGACCTACGAGAACAACTGCGAGGAAGCCCCGTTGGCTTGCTATCCCGTGCAGAACCTCGACGGCGAATACTATTACACCGGTGAAGAGAACCTTGGAGGCCATCTCAATTGGGACACGCCCGCCATCACCAACAACTTGGACCATTTCAATGTCTATCGCACTCTGATTTCATATAAAGCTGAAGGCGAGCTCATTGCCGAGATTCCCTATGACGGCTTGTCCGCCTACGAATACTTTGACAACATGGCAAGCCAATGGATGGGCGGATACAAGTATGAGGTAACCTGCACTTATGCCAGAGGCGACGAAAACTGCGAGTCGGAAGAAGAAGAAATCATCATCATCATCACCGACCTTGCTGAAAACTCTGGCGACATACAAGTCTACCCCAACCCGACCAACGGCCTGCTCAACATTGAAGGCCAAGGCACGATGCACATCACCGTGAGCGACCTCCTGGGACAAAAACTGCAAGAAACCACAGCCGAAAGTAGCATTACTCTCGACCTGAGCCGCTTCGAATCGGGCATGTATCTCGTTCGCATTGAGACGGAGAATGGCGTAATGACACAAAAGGTGAATTTACGGAAATAAAGGTTTTGTTTTCATAAATAACGAAAGCCGCCTCGTAATATCGGGGCGGCTTTCTGTTTTGGGTTTGTAGGGCTGTCACACCGTGGCAACCGCTGACTGTTTGCCACACAGCGGCTGCCGTGGTACGACAGCCCTACAACAAATTACCACTTCAAGATCTTCTTGAAATCGTATTCTTCAGGATTGGGCAGGTAAGCCTTAGCAGCTTCGTAATCGGCAGGCATAATGTATTGCAGACCATCGTTGAAAATCAACTCAGCCTTTGGGCCATTCAGGTTGACCAAACGCGGCTTAATCTTGCCGTTCTCGTCTTCCACATCCTTCAGATACAACGGCATAATTTCACCCTTCGGGTTAGTGGTGACCATAGCACCGCTCACCCCCTTGTCGAAGAGTTTCTTCACACCGTAACCCAACAATGAACAATAGGTCAAGTCGTAGCCGTTAGGTTCGACACAACGGATGCCGTAACCGATTTCAACGGGACGACTCTTCACATTGATGCCCAAAGCCTTAAGTCTTTGTTGCAGCAAAAGGTTGAAAATGTGTGCCTTACTGACGTTGCCTAATTCAGGATGGCCATGCTCATCGTAGGTAAAGGCCACACCCGACTTCTCAATTTCCTCATCGCTCATGAAGTGGAACACGCCCTCACTGATGATGACCACACCATAGTTGACACCCAACAGCTTACGTTTGACAATGGAGCTGACCACCAACTTGATAATGGCATCGAAAGTGACTTCCGTCTTGTTGAACATCTCGGGGATGACCACCATCGGGCAGTGGCAGGCCGATGTCATACCAAATGCCAAGTGACCGGCTTCACGACCCATAGCGGAAACCACAAACCAATTGCCGCTGGTACGGGCGTCTTCGTAGATGGTCTGCACCAAATGCACAGCAGCATCCTTGGCCGAATAGTAGCCGAAGGTCGGACTGCCCTCTGGCAATGGCAGATCGTTGTCAATGGTCTTGGGCACATGGATGTTTTGGATGGGGAAGCCACTGCTAGCCAAAAACTTCGAGATGCGGTTGGCCGTCGAAGCGGTGTCGTCGCCTCCGATGGTGACCAACAGCTTAATATTGTTCTTGACAAAGAACTCGGTGTTAAACTCCTCATTCTTTGGTTTGTAACGGCTCATCTTCAGGGCCGAACCACCTTGCTTCAGGATGGCATCGGCATAGAGGAAGTCCATCTCGACCACATCGGGATCGGGTTTGAAGAGGTTCTTGTAGCCTTCATTAAGACCAAGGACGCGATAGCCGTCCTTGAGGAAGGTCTTGGCCACGGTACTGATAACCGTGTTGATTCCAGGTGCCGGACCGCCGCCGGCGAGAATTACGATGGAATTTTTCATTTGTTGAATTGTTTATTTGTTGAATTGTTGAATTGTTATTCGATTACAAACTCATCACAGAAGATCCAAGCTTTCTGTCCGGCACCGACATGGCCTTCGGGGCAGGTGCCGATAGTCTTGGCCACCATTTTTACATAACGGGCATTGGTGCGCGGACGCACCTCCATCTCTTGGATGAATGCTCCATCAGCATCTATTGGCACATCATTCTTCACCTTCCCTACGCTACGGAAATTCTTGCCATCATCGCTGACGAAATACTCCACCTCCGTCGGCATCCAAATCCACGAGTATATTTCCTGCAAGAAGCTGCCCGCCAAGCGGTTGATGCGTTTCGAAACGCCCAAGTCGACGGTGGCAATCAGGTCGACACCATAATAGCCCTGCCACGAACCTGTTCGGAAGTTCTCTCCGCCACGCTGATGGTCAATAAGTGCCTTGAGGCCACCAGCAGCATACTGCTCGTTATACAAATTCTCAAGCTTCACCGAATGACGTGCATCAATGAGGAAATATTTAGCATCTATTGGATTGCTCCAACGGTCTCCTTGTTGGGCCACAGCACAGATAGTGGTATTGTCCTTAAGGCAAATCGGCCGTTCGTAAACTATGCCATTTTCTCTTGGGTCAGAGCCGTCCAAGGTATAGTAAATCTTCACGCCCTCTACAGGATGACTCATACTGACCATAAGGCTGTCAAAGAAAGTGTCGGAATCAGAGTTGATGGTCGGAACAACCACGATACTTTCATTGGGGATACTCACCACGGGGCAGTTCTCGGGTTGAGTCGCCCAAGTGGAGTTAGGCTGCTCTGTCATGGTGAACTCCAGAGTGCCACCATTATACACCTCCTCAAAGGTGATGAAACTACGCTCCAAGGGCTTGCCATTCAGTTTCACTGACTGAACGTAGCAGTTCCGGTCATTCAAATTCTTAGCAACGACTTCAAAATGTTTGCCATTCTCAAAAGACAAACGTAAACGCTCAAAACGCGGCAGGCCTAACACATAATAGCCCGAGGCAGGCGTAGCAGGATAGAAGCCCATAGCGGAGAACACGCCCCAAGCCGACATCTGACCACAATCCTCGTTGCCAGCATAGCCATCGCGGCGATCGGTGTAAAAGTCGTCCATAACCTGTTTGACATATTTCTGAGTCTTTGTCGGCTTGCCGACGAAATTGTACATATACACTGTGTTGTGGCTTGGCTCATTGCCGTGGGCATACTGACCGATAAGGCCTGTAATGTCCGGTTGATCACGCCCAGTCAGGTTGGAGGGCGCGTTGAAGAGCGCATCAAGTTTGGCTTCGTATTCATCCCAACCGCCCATCAGGTCAATATGTCCATTCACATCCTGCGGCACGAAGAAACCATATTGGTAAGAATTGGCTTCAGTTAGTGTGAAATTGACCTGAGCAGGGTCGAAGGGGCGCATCCAACCACCATTTCTACGGCCCTGGAAAAATTGGTTTTCAGGGTTATAGATATTCTTGTAACTCTGTGCGCGGGCATAAAACTCCTTGGCAATATCGGCCTTGCCCATTGCCTCGGCCATTCGGGCCACACACCAGTCGTCGTAGGCATATTCCAAAGTCTTGGAGACAGCCTCGCCTTCCACTTCAATAGGGATATACCCGTATTTCATATAGGCACCCATACCACGGAAGTCATCCTTCGAACTTGCCACCATAGCTTCCAAGGCTTTTTCGGTATCAAAGTCGCGGATGCCAGCGAAATAGGCATCGGCGATGACGGGGATGGCGTGGTTGCCAATCATACAATAGGTCTCGTTAGCAGCCAGCTCCCAAATGGGCAACATATGATGTGGGTTGGTCTCGTACTTATTAATAAAGGTGTTGATGAAATCGAGAGTGCGCTCGCGCTGCATCAGGCTGAACAGCGGATGCAGGCTGCGGAAGGTATCCCAAAGCGAGAAGACCGTGTAGACAGGTCTTTCTGACTTGTAGACCTTCAAGTCGTGGGCACGATAGCGGCCGTCGGCATCGCTGAAGAGGTTGGGGGCGACCATGGTATGGTACAAAGCCGTATAGAACACTGTCTTGTTCGACTCGTTGGCATCTGCCACCTCATAACGTTTCAGCTCGACGTTCCATTTGTCATAGGCCTTCTGCTTCAAAGCATCGAAATCGAAATCATTTTCGGCCAACTCAGCCTTCAGATTGCCTTTCGCACCTTCCACATCAACGGCGGAAATCGCTATGCGCATAACGACAAGTTCGTTTTCCTCGGTTTCAAAATCAAAACAGACTTTCAGGTTGTCGCCTTCGGCTTCATCGCCTTCTGCCTTTTCACCTTTATTGTAGAAGGTATGGCCTTTGAAAGGTTTGGAGAACTCAGCATAGAAATAGAGATACTGTTCGTTGGCCCAATCGCGGGTACGGCGGAAACCACTAATGGCGTTGTCACTTTCCACTTTTAGATTGGCTTCATAAACGAATTCATCATTGACACCTTCCACCATATCCAATAACACATGTGCGTTGCCACTCTTCGGGAAGGTGCAGCGCATCATACCCACACGGTCACCAGTGGTAAGTTCGACCTTCGTATTGTAGTCATCAAGCAGCACTGAATAATAGCCAGCCTTAGCATCCTCGTTCTTATGTTGGAATGCCGATCGGTAGCCAGAAGCAGTGTTATCCTCGTCTCCTTTGTTGAGTTTCACCTCACCGACGATAGGCATAAACCTAAAGTCACCATAGTCGGAGCAACCCGTTCCGCTGAGGTGGGTGGTGCTGAAGCCGAGGATGGTGTTGTCGGAGGTGTGGTAGCCCGAGCAGCCGTCCCAGTCGTTCATGCGGGTGTCGGGGCTGAACTGCACCATACCGAAGGGCACCGTGGCACCTGGGAAGGTGTGGCCATGACCACCCGTGCCAATAAACGGGTCAACATAGTGGGCGGCATCAGTGACATAGTCGGCCTTAGGTTCGTTGTTGCAGGCCACAAGGGCAAGCAACATCAATAAAGGTAGTAACAATCGTTTCATTTGCGTATTATTTTAATCATTTAGTTTCTTCGTTTGCCTTCAATCAATTCCCCTGCATTATTTGAGTTGCGAGATTCTTGGCATCCATAGTCGATACCACTGAACAACCCCATTCCTTATCTGATGATGCGGAAAAGTCACTCTGTATCAGCAGTATCTGCTGGTCTTATCTTGCCATCATCCTCCTTCATCTTGAACCAGTAGCAATTGTTGCCTGTTCGTCGTTTCAAAACCCTACCTTGATTTATTTTCCTTTCTTTTGACGCTGTAAAAGTAGAAATAAAAACTCTTTGTTTTGCAACAGGCAAACATTTTTTCTTGGCATGGATTTTGCGTAAAAACTGATATTGAATAAAAATTTTCCACTTTATGACTTGCATCTTTTCAAAATGCTTATATTTGCAGCCCAAATATTGACATTATTCATTAATTAACTCACTATTAAAACAAAACCACAATGAAGAAAGTTTTATTTGTTTCACTCGCAATGGCCGTCGCTACGACTGGCTTTGCTCAGAGAGCCAACTTCAACATTGGCAAAAACGTGACGGGTACCGCTAAGCACGCCACGGAAAGAGTCATTGACAACAGTGCCATCCAAGGCATTCAGTTCAATATGCCTCAGAACATGGTCAACAACAGCAGAAGCCTCGATGACTTCGAAGAGTTCCAGACTATGACCACCAACTATGACCTCCAGTCGAATAGTACCCTCGGCAACCGTATCGTCACATGGGCCGACGGTAGCGCTTCTTTCACCGCCACCTGGGATCATACAATGAACACGAGCTACCCCAACCGTGGTACTGGTTACAACTTCTACAGCCCTGACCAGAGTATGGGCGAAGAACCCGAAGCTCGTCAGGAACCCATGAAGTCCGGTTGGCCAAGCATCGCTGCCTGCGGTGATGGCGAAATCCTTGCTTCCCACGCCACTGGTACTAACATCTATTATCGTCCAACGAAAGGCGAAGGCGAATGGCAACTCCTTGTTAACTTCCCTGAGGGCACCTGGCCGAGAGTAATCTGCAGCGGTCCCAACGACGAATACATTCACGTTGTATTTGCCGAACAGATTTCCATTGCCGATGGTTACGACAACCATGTCTACTATGTGCGTTCCACTGACGGTGGCCAGACTTGGAGCGAAGTGATTGACTTCCCCGGCCTTGACAACACCGAAAACGGCGACTACCGCAACCAACTCAGCGCCGACGATTACGTGATGGCCGCCAACGGCAATAACGTTGCCGTGATGTTCAGCTCTTACACCACTGAGGTGTTCTACATGATTTCGCACGACAATGGCGCGACTTGGGAACGTCAAATCGTTGCCCCCTACTGCGTAAAGCAAAACGGCAACAACGTCCACGCCATTGATTTCGCTGACTATCCAGAAGGTATGGCTGACACCTTGTTCACCAGCGACAACTCGCACACCATCGCCATCGACAACAACGGCACTGTGCACTGCGCATTCGGTCTGTTTGCATGGCAACCTGCCGATGCTGATAGCTACAACTATTGGAGAGTTTACAACCACGGTATCGTCTATTGGAACTCCAACTTCACCAACGAACAAGGTGGTCATGAAATCCCGCTGTTCGGCGATTGGAGCGGTGATGCTGCTATGGTTGCAGAAGATCCCAACTGGCTCCTCAACGGTGAAGGCGGTATCGCCAACACTTTGGCCATTGAACGTCTTTACAATATGATTGAAGCTATGGGCTCCGACAACCTTAACTGGTTTGGTTATCAAGTCGATGAAAACGGCGATGAAGACTGGACTTATAACTTCATTTTAGACGTTAATCCCACTTGGCATTACCGCACCTTTGGTGTATCCACTATGCCTGGTATCTCTGTAGACCAAGACTGCAATGTGGCTATTATTTACAATACACTCTCAGAAGTTAGACACAACAATCCTGGTACTGGCGTGGACTATGCCTTAAGAAACGCTTGGGTGACACTGAAAGACCACGACGGCCGTTGGTATGAGGAAGCCATCAACTTGTCTGAAGACTTTATGCACGAGCTGGATGAGGTCTATTTCACCACTGCTGCCAACAAGGCTTTCAATGGTGAGTTCTGGGTTATGTACAATGCCGACGAAGCCCAAGGCACCTACCTCGACATCAGTGACACCTACCCAAATAGCAACGCCGGTCACTTGACCGAGAACTACAATTATGCCTGCAAGATTGTTCCCGCTTTCGAAGGCTGGAGCATCAACGAGCAGGAAGCCATCAACCCGATGACCGCCACTCGCGTGTATCCTAACCCCGCCACTGATGTGCTGAATATCGAAGTGAACGCTTCACAGGCTTCAGAGATGAGCATCAGCGTCTACAACATCATGGGCCAGAACGTGATGAACCAGAACGTGAACATCACCACGGGTATGAACACCCGCAGCATCAGCACAAGCGAATTGAACAGCGGCATCTACTTCGTGACCGTCAAGGCCAACGGCTTTGAAAACACGATGAAGTTCGTTGTGAAATAAGATTCTCTTACATCATACGACAAAAAAAAGGAGGCTGCCGCCTCCTTTTTTTGTCAAAACCACTTGCGTATAAAGAAAAAACACTATCTTTGCCCCCAAATAACCTTAAAACAAACAATCATTTATCCACTAAATTATTAATTAAAACTCATTCAAAATGAAAAAGTTATTTACTTTAGCATTGGTCTTGTTGGTGGCCACCGCCGGCTACTCACAAGTGAGGAAAACGTCGATAGACAATTCCAAGAAAAAAGCTGCCACTGTGCAAACCACCAAGGGTATGGAGAGCTTCGAGAACGTGCAAATTGAGCCTAATATGATGCGCTCTGAAGGCGAACTCGACTATTCGACCTATGACTGGCAAACCAACCACGGATTCATCAACAGAACCGTGGTATGGCCTGACGGAAAGGTGAACTTCGCCTACACCGTGTCATCCCAAACAAATTTTTCTGACCGTGGTACTGGCATCGGCACCTACGACTACCAAAACGACGACTGGATTCAACTCGGTGGCCGCATCGAAAACGAAAAGACTGGTTTCGGCTCCATCGCCCGCTACAAGGACAACGGCCTCGTCGTGGCCGCCCACACTGCCACCAATATGGGCATTTACATTGTTGAAGACAAGGACAATATGACCCCCAACAGCGTCCCGAATGCAATCTACACGGGCAGCGACGTTTGGTCACACCCCTGTGTCACCACTTCAGGTCCCGAGCGTAGCATCATCCATATGGTTGGTGCCAAGTTCGAAGATGGAGAAGATGAATACGGCATTGCCCACGGCATCAGATACTGGCGTTCGAAAGACGGTATGACCTGGGACAAGGAAGCCGTTGTTCTCCCCTTCCTTACCGCTGATTATGGCACCGAACACGGCACAAACAGCTACTATTGGATGGAGACCACCGAAGACAACTGCATCGGTTTGGTCATCAACACTGGCTACACCGATGGTATGGTGCTTTACAGTTACGATGATGGTGAAACCTGGGAAAGAAAAGTGTACTTCCACGATCCCGCCCCGGGTTATGTGTTTGGAGATGATGAACCGAGCTTCTGCTATCCTCGTTATACTTCCGCTTTGTGGAACTCAAATAAGGAGCTGATGCTGGCCTACGAATACAACTATAGCGACCATGCTGGCCACTATACTCCTGCCTATGGTGGTGTCGCTTTCTGGAGCGAGTACATGCCTTTCTACGGTGATGAGAATGCTGACTATTATTATGGTTTTGACCCCAACAACCCGATGCCTCCCGTCCACGGACAACCCTTCATTATGGACAGTGCCTATCTTTACGAAGACATTGAACTTTCCAATTGGTTCTGGAGCAACTCAAATCACGAAATGTGGCCTGAATATTTCGGTTACCTGACCACGCTGACTGACGATGGTGAATGGGAAGACCCCTACACTGCAACAGAGTGGAACATTGAAAATGTTAACGACCTCGGAGACCTTCACGGTACCTACAACGTGGGTAACACGGGTTTCCCAGTGCTCTGCAAAGTGAACAACAGCGACTCTGACTTGGTTGCCGTTTGGAGTTCATTGGACGAGAACAACAAGGATGGTGCAAATAAGTATTATTTCAAACTTTTCGCTGCTTTCTCAGGCGACGCTGGTTTGACTTGGAGCCATATGAAGCAGCTCACCACTGACTTTATGTATGAATTGTCGGAATGCGTCTACCCGCAAGCTGCCGTTGTTGGCACGACCCTCATTGTGGCTGCTCAGCTCGACCAAGAAACGGGCACTTACGTCCAAAATGACGAGTCCACTCCTGATGACAACTACTACCAAGGCTTCACCTTCGAGCTGGATGAGCTCTTCCCTGGTGTCGGTGTGTCGGAAGTGAGCCACAACACACATATGAGCATCTATCCTAACCCTGCCGTTGATAGACTCAACGTCACCCTCAGCCAAAACGCTGACATCGTGATCTACAACATTATGGGTCAGAATGTGATGAATGTTGAAGGTCACGCTGGTGCCAACTACATCAACATCAACGAACTCGGTGCTGGCATCTACTTCATCAGCGCTGGTTCAGACATTCAGAAGTTCATCGTGAAGTAAGTTACTATGACTTCATTCATAAAAAAGGAGGCTTTCGCCTCCTTTTTTTGTTAGACGCCGATTCTTGGATTTCATTCCATCATTGCTCTCTACGGCGATTGACTATGTCAGCAGCCAAAAAAACCGCCTTGCGATAAGAATCGGGAATAGCCTTGTTCATATTGGCGATGTCGTAAGCTGGGCCATGCAAAGGAGACGTACACACCACAGGCAAACCAGCCCAATAATATGCATAGCCGTCCAACGACAAAAACTTCAGCGGAAACACACCCTGTTCATAGTACAATGCCAGCACCGCATCGTACTTCCTCCACCAACCTGTGACAAAGAGTTGAGAAACTGAGAAAGGCCCAAAAACAAAAAGACCTTTCCGTTGCGCATCGCCCACAGCCTTCAGTACCTTTTCATCATCCCCAACGGGAAGTGAACCCGAATGAGGATTCAGGCCCATTATGGCAATCTTTGGTGAGCTGATGCCAAAATCAGTCTTCAAGGCATCAGACAGCGTGGTCAACTTGGCGACCAAATAGCGGATGTCAATCTGCTCTATCGCAGCACTCAACGGCACATCGGTTGTAGCCAAACCAACACGCAGCTGGCCATTCACCAAAACTTGCACTGGGTCGACATCCTTATAGAATGATAGCAAGAAATCACGGTTGCTCTTGGCCACAATAGGATTGTCAGGAGCCATAACCAAAGCATCAATACCGCTGTTTTGGAGGTCATTGGTGGCTTTCTTCATTGACAGTACTGACATCTCGGCCGAAACATTGGAAGGCACGCCAGGCTCAATCTTCAACTCATTCTCCACAATGTTGATAATGTTGAACTTCTTGTCAGTAGCCTGCCGTGCATCACGGGTCAACGAATAGTTGGGACTATCCATACCGAAATTCTTCTTGTAATAGGAAAAGACTTTCGATTGACCATACAAGACAGGTGTCAGCGTTTCAAACATACGGGCATCAGAAAAAGCTTTCAGCATAATTTCGTATGCAATGCCATTGAAGTCACCCTGACTAAGGCCAATACGAGGAAGTTGAGGATTTGGAGCATTGTCTTGCATAGGCTATTTTTTACCAAGCTGAATTTCAACACGAAATCAGCGTTCAAAAGTAGACAATAAAATCAACAAACCAAAATCATTTGCTTTTTTTTATCAAAAAAGTACGTTTTTAAAGCCTTTAAGGATCATTTCAGTCGCCCCAACTTGAGATTTGAGATAATTCCGGCAGGTTTTTGAGGCTTTATGGTAAAAATCGTCGTCGGTCATTAATCGCTTGAAAATGGCATCCAACTCCTCAGCATCCCTAACAGAAAAAGCCCCTTGCAAAGCCACCAAATCGACCGCTTCCCTGAAACTCTTGTATTTCGGGCCAAACACCACTGGACAACCAAACGTAACCGGTTCCTGAATATTGTGGATATTGACACCGAAACCGCCCCCGATATAAACAAATTTCGCATATTGATAGAGCTGCGACAAAATGCCAATTGTGTTGACGATCAATACTCTCGATGGTTTTTCCAAATCAAGTTCATTGTAGCATTGGCTTTCGGGAAACATCACCTTGATTTGTGCCACATGCGACTCGGAAATATTGTGCGGAGCAATGATGAGGCAAAAATCATCGGGCAGTTGAGGCAGGAAATGCAACAACAGCTTTTCATCGGGTGGCCAAGTACTACCTGCGATGATGCATTGTCGCCCATTGATGAAGTGCTCAATGTCGGGGAAAGGCTTGGCCTGACGAGCGATAGCCACCACGCGGTCGAAGCGAGTATCGCCACACACGGTGACATTGACCATACCGTGAGTCTTGAGCAATTCAGCTGTGGTTTCGTCCTGAACGAAAAAATGCCTCACATTACGGAGTTGTTTGCGAAACCAGCTACCATACCAGCTGAAGAAATAGGAATCGGGCTTCAGGATAAGAGAAATATAAAACAAAGGAATGTCCGCTTTTTTCAAGGCCCGCATATAGTTGAACCAAAACTCATACTTGATGAAGAAAGCAGCTATGAAATGACGACTTTGCACCCATTGGGTGGCGTGGCGAGGCGTGTCGGTGGGCAGGTAGACGACCTCGTCGGCAAAAGGATAATCCTTGCGGACCTCGTAACCCGAGGGCGAAAAAAACGACAAAAGGATTTTGTATTGCGGGAACTCCCTTTTCAAGGCTTCGATAACGGGGCGACCCTGCTCAAATTCACCGAGAGAAGCAGCATGAAACCAAATCCACTGCCCAGCCTGCCCTTCGACAGACTCAAGAGTGTCGACATTCGCAGGCCGTTGAACTTGTGAAAGCACCATCCCCAAAGGTTTTACACTTTTGGCAGGGCCCTTTGACAAGCATTTAAGTTTATGGTTTTTGCGTCCTTCCACCCACTGCTTGGCTTTGGCATTGCCCAACAAGGCAGCCACCCTCACGCCGAAGGAATAAAGAAGAACACCTATGGTATACAGAGTCAGCACCTATTAATTATAATAGAAGTCTTGAGGTTGTCGTTCATAGGTCGGGATGTTCCAAGTGACTCGTATGCCGTAATAGAAATCATTGAAACGGATGCTGGGGTCGATGTGGCCAACGGGCTCCATCACTCCAGTTTCGGGATTGGTGAAAACGCGGAAATCATAGTCACGGAGACTGCGGGTACGTGCGTAAGTCACCTCAAAAGCGATGGAAGTATTAAGCAATCGGGTATCGCTGAGAAGAAGATAACCAGCCTCCAGATGCAATGCCGGACCACCACGCATACGGTCGTAACCATACTGATAGTCACCATCGACCTGATGGGGTGGATTGAGCAAGTTCTGTTGATAATCTACACGAATTCGGTTGCGAAGATAACCCAAACCTGCCTGCACAAAGAAGCCGCTATTGGGATTAGTTCCGAAAGGGAATAACTTGCCTGCTTCGGCCTGAAAATGGAAACCGCGCTGGTTGATTTCAAAAGTCGAGTAGCTGCCTGTACTGCCAATGATTTCGCCATCATTGGTAGTGATACCTTCACCAAAGACCCCAATACGGTCGATATTGAGCTTACTGCCAAAGATGAAGTTACCGTTAGCCGTAAAAATCCAGTTCGACTCCGTCTTGTAAACAAAGCCACCTCCTAAATTGTTGCTTACCCCATACAAATCCTTGGTATCCATACCAGGAATATGGAAAGCGTAGGTCACCTGAAACATAGCCACGGGAATAGGCTCCTTCATAATATCTTTGGGCAACTGGGCTGAGAGTTGCAGGGTGATACCCAACAAAAGAAATAAAGGAATAAAGACTTTACGCATAAAATTTGATTTTTAACATAAACGAAAAATGGTTGATTTTATTGTTTGGCTCCCGCCGAGGCAGGAGCCAAACTAACTTTTACATTTTTACGACTCTGCGAACCAACATCTCATCACCTCTGCTGATGCGGAGCGTATAGATACCTTTTTCGAGGCCAACAAGTTGATACGTGTCGCTATCTACTCTGATGCAGTCCACCCTCCTACCGTCCTCGGAATACACTTCAATCAAGGTCATGCCCGGGCATTCGATGGTCACCTTGTCGGAAGTCGGATTGGGGAAGATATTGACTTTGCCGTGGTTCTCGTCCAAACCTGCAAAATAGTTAGCGCATATCTCTTCCGAAAGATCAGAGACACCTTTTTCGAACACCGATTGAACAGCGTAGCAGTGTCGTGCATTGAGGGCCATTTCGGTATCGTTGTAGGTTGTTGTGCTGAGATTCTCTGCAATAAGCTCGCCATCGCGATAGAGATTGTAGGCAATGGCATCATCCACTGCATTCCAAGCGGTAGCCATCACGCCCTCATGCACATTGGTTATGTGGATTTCAGGAACGATGTTGGTAATTGCTACCCAATAAGTAGCCGGCAAAGCCATACAATCCTCATACACAGGCGTCACCTCAATTTGGAAGCCGTCTTCCACAGTAGCAGTGTAGGCATTGGTCTCCACCGTAACCCAATCAACGCCATCGATGCGGAGATGATACGTTTCGGCATCACCGTTCCATGTCACTGTAACATCCTTACCAATGAAGGAATAGTCAAAGCCATCCACAGCAGCGCAAACATTCTTTGTCAAGCAAACCGGTTCCGAATCACAGCCAAAGGCGGAATGAACTGTCACGCAGATGGTGTTCTCGCCCACAATCGGGTCAAACGAGAAGCCAGTAGCACCTCCCTCAGGTGTTTTCTGCATAGTGTTGCCATTATAGGTAATTTCATAATACTCCACATCGGGGACATCGCTCCAGACGAAATGCATACCGCTATAATCCATAGCTACAAACGATAGGTCCTCAACGGGTTTACAATAGCAAATTTCAATTTCGGCATCAACTTTATAACAAGATTCGGTCACGGGCGTCACTTTGACCAATGTC
The DNA here is from genome assembly GCA_946405575.1 of uncultured Bacteroidales bacterium. Lineage (GTDB taxonomy): Bacteria > Bacteroidota > Bacteroidia > Bacteroidales > F082 > Limimorpha. The sequence goes on from CAMJHP010000009.1 coordinate 52,917, forward strand.
AGACCCTCTTCAGCCTCGAAGACATATTGCGTTGCAGCAACAGGAGGACCCACCTGACCATCAACGACAACCTCATATTGTTCGATGCCCTCAATGGCATCCCAAGTCACGATAGCGACATTGCCCTCCAACGTATACGACAAGTTCTCCACTGCATCAAGGATGCAGATATGCATAAAAGCATCTTTTTCGCATTCTTCGAAAACAGCCTTCACGTTGATGTTATGCTCGCCCGTAGGGATGGTGAACGAGAAAGTCATTCCATTTGTCGCACCCAACAGGTCCTCATCCAAATAAACTTGGTATTCTACCAAACCAGATATGTTTTGGGGTGCCTCCCATGAGAGGGTACACTGAAGGTCACTGGTCATAGTGTGGGTCAGATTCTGCACTGGACTACACTTTGATACTTCCACCTCGGCGCAGACATATTCGCTTTGGCAATCCATATAACAAGCATAGACACAATAGTTGTAGACACCTTCCTCAACATAATCGGTAAGCGCAGTTGAAGGGCTCACCACCAGTTGGGTGCTTCCTCGCCAAACCTCATACGCAAAACATCCTGGACTTTCGGGAGCCTCCCATGTCAAGTCAACACGGTTGCCTTGTGTCGTATAGGTCAGATTGTGCACTGGTTCGCAGAAACCTGAAACGCCGCTACCCACAGTGCAGTTGATGTCGAAGACCTTGTTGCCACTGAAACCGCCTTGATTCTCAAAAATGACCGTGCCGTCCTCGTAAGTGACCTCAAAACTACATTGTGAAGCCCCCTGTCCATTATGCCATTGAAGCATTATTCTTGAGCCAGAAACCAAATGGCGGGTGTATGTTGCAGAATTACCATCGTCGATAGTCATCTGCTCGGTAGGCGAAGCGCCAGAATAAGCTATAGTGAGATAGCAGCCCTGCCAGCCATTGCCGTTAGCATCGTGCAACGAAAATATGACATCACAAGTGTTCTGATAATTGAAAGTCAATTCAGTATGCTTCCCGTTGAGATCCACAAGGTCAAGAGTGAAAGGAATGACAAAGTCGTCAGGCGCAGCGGCATCAAGTGTAATATTGAAATCGGCATAGCCCATCAGTTCGGCACCAATTGTGCTGAAGCTTCTTTGAGTTTCATTTATAGTAACAAACTCATAATCAGAAGACAATACGCCCGTCACCATCTCAGCCAATTCGTTGCCCATATTGTCAACGAAGATCCGTAAATCGGCAGTTTCGCCAGGATTGAGGAGGCCGTCACCATTGTCGTCGTTCAACACAGTTGTGGTACCATATTCCAACTGATCATCATAAACTGTAACTACCAAACCATACGTTCCCGTCCTTTCACCATCGACATACACCTCCAGATTGAAACGGATATCCTGCTTGGCCACCACTTGGTCACTAACGGTGAAAGCGAAAGCATCTTCCAACATCAGGGCTTCGTCAGGAGAAAAGTCAGGGCAAGAAGCCGTATTTTGCGTAACAATAACGTTTTCATCCGAAGTTGTCAATACGACAGAGACATTGCTTACTGGATTCGAACTTATGTTCACCATAACAACACTCATCATAACGGACTCTCCCGGATTCAAGACAGCGTTATTGTTACCGTCAGGGTCGTGGATCTGATAAGAGTAATTATACTGGATATCACCCACCTGAACGGCTTCCACAGCAGCCAACACATTCACGCGACCAAAACCAAAAGTGTTGCTCTTGCCAGTAGACAGCGGGACTGCTGTTTCCTCAAGGATACGGCAGACATCTGACGGTGTAAGGTTAATGTCCTTGCTCAGCATCAAAGCCATGCAACCCGCCACACAAGGCGTAGCCATCGAGGTGCCACTCATATAAGTATATCCTGTGTTACTTTCATAGTTCAACGACTTGATATCGACCCCAGGAGCGCAAACATCAGGACGAATGAGCCCGATACCAGGTTGGTAGGGATAGTCGCCAAACTCGGTATTCTGCCAAGTGACGGGACCTCGTGAAGAAAAGTAGGCCGCTGCATCGTTGTAGTCAACGGCACCCACACACACCGAACAAGTCAAGCCGCCAGGGTTCTCGCCCTGCACATCGTCCATATAAGGTGGGGGGCAACTGCCAGGCACACGCACATTGTTCGGAATAGGATACATCCATGTCTGATTGCCTTCGTTACCTGCGGCAATAGCAGCCACAATGCCTGCATCCAAGGCAGCCTCGCAGGTATGACGCAACAAGGTACGGTCGGGAATGCTTGAGAGAGGCAAGCCAAGCGACATACTGAACATATCACACCCATGCTCCACTGCCCATTGTATGCCTTCGGAGATATTCTGGGCACCACCGTTACCAGTATTATCCAAGCATTTGACACACATCAGCGTAGCCTCAGGAGCCATACCCGTTTGCGAACCAGCAGTACCATCGCCCAATACCGTACCCGAGCAGTGCGAGCCATGCCCTTGGTCGTCCATTGGGTCGTTGTCATGGTTCTTCACATCATAGCCGTGATGTGGGAACTCAGAGCCACCATCCCATAGGTGGTCAGCTACATCAACATGGTTGTAGTTGACACCCGTGTCGATGACAGCCACCACAACACCTTGACCCAGATAGCCTTGCTCCCACACCTGATTAGCACCCACTTTGATGACATTCTGGGTGATTTCGCGAGTGGCCACAGCCTGACGAGCCGCATCACTCTCTGGAATCCAATTGTACTCCTTGGCAAAGCCTATGATTTCGATGTCGTTGCGACGAGCGATATCTTGAATGGCTGCCTTCGTAGCATCGAAATATAAAGCGTTGGACATCCATAAGATAGTAGGCTCAGTGACCATACCATTGCGTTCCATTTCGGCCAGTGAGTGACGCAAGTCATACTGCGAAGCAGCAGAAAAGTCCTTCAACTCGTTGACCACAAACTCGCGCCGTTCGGCACGAGTAGTGAAATAGTTGGCACGACGGTTGAGTTGTGTCCGGTCGTATTGCGATTTCATAATGACAATAACCGTCATTTGCTCGTCATCGTTGCGACGGTTCATTTCTTCTCTCAGCTGCGGGTCAATGAAAGTTTGGGCATAGCCTGACATACAGACAAATACCATCACGAGAAGGGTAAATAGTTTTTTCATAGAAACAAACAATTGATTTTAAAGTTGCAAAGTTAGAAATGTTTTGCGTTTATTGTATCTTTGCAGCCCAATTTTTATCCTATGTTGGAATACAAATACACTGAATCTGTCCTTCCGAACGGCATTCGATTGATACATAAGGAAAGACAAGGTGAAATTGCCCACTTGGTGCTGATGGTGGAGACCGGCACCCGTGACGAATTGGCCCATGAGAACGGTCTTGCCCACTTCGTGGAGCACACCATTTTCAAAGGCACGCAAAACCGCAAGGCTTATCACATCCTGAGCTGCCTAGACAATGTTGGCGGCGACCTCAACGCTTTCACTACCAAGGAAGAGACTTGCATTCAAGCTACTTTTCTAAAGCAACACTACAAACGCAGCCTCGACCTTTTTGCCGACATCGCCTTCCGCTCCACCTTCCCTGAAAATGAGCTAGCCAAAGAGAAAGAAGTCATTTTAGATGAAATTAACTCCTATCTTGATTCTCCCTCTGATGAGATTTATGACCTGTTTGAGGAAATGGTCTTCAAGGGGCATCCATTGGCACGCAACATATTGGGTACCACTGAATTGGTAAAAGGATTCCATCGTCAGGACATCCTTGACTTTATGACACACAACTACAGCACCGACCAGATGATACTGGCCAGCATCGGTGACATCAGTTTCAAGGAATTTGAGAGACTGGCGATGACCTATTTTGGCAGCCAACCTGCGCACATTATTAATAAAAAGCGCAAAACCTTCAAAGGCTACACGCCCGAAAGCCGCAACGAGAAACGAAACAACCACCTTAGCCACTGCATCATCGGTGGCATTGCACCCAAGTTTTGCAGTCCGCTAAAGATGCCCGTCGTGATACTCAACAATGTGTTGGGTGGTCCTGCAATGAGCTCGCGCCTTGGCCTGAACATCCGTGAAAAATACGGCTTTGCCTACAGCATCGAGTCACAATACACCGCTTATTCCGATGTCGGTCTTATCAATGTCTATATGGGTGTCGACCCCGACTCATTGGAACGTGCCATTGAGTTGGTACACAAAGAATTGGACAAACTCTGCTCACAGAAACTGGGCACACTGCAACTGCATCACGCCAAGCAGCAACTCATCGGTCAGGTCGCCTTGAGCTACGAAAGTGGAATGAACGAATTGCTGAGCGCGACCCGTTCGCTCATTATGGGCGAACCCATCGAATATATGGACGACATCATTCAGAAAGTTGAAGCAGTCACTGCAACCGACATCCTTGAAGTGGCAAATACTGTGTTTGACAAGAAGCAACTCAGCCAAATTATTTTTGAGGGAGTTGAAGGTTGAAACCTTTTCCTAAAATGGAACCATCCCAAAAATCCCATTTTTCAATATTAAAGCGGTAAATTTCGGTTTAAAACAACTAAAATCAAGATTTAACTACTTTAATTTCAAAACAGCAGCATTTTTTTCTCGCTGAAAAACAGCGGTATATCCCTAATGATGAAAAATAATTGAAAAAAATGCTTGACAAAATTTTCATAGATTGTATTTTTGCGGTATGAAATAACCGTAATACTACTTTAAACGGAAAATTTTGGATTAAAAAGTTCTAAAAACTTGCGGCTTAGGCCAACAAATTGACAACATGAAACAAAACTAACGGAATCATTCACCCTCAAAAACTAAAGTCATGAGAAAAAAAACTCTACTCCTTTTGATGCTCTGCGGGTTTGCTCTTGCATCGACAGCACAGCAGCCGCCCCTCTCCCGCTGCTCAGTCAACAACATTAATGCGACCATTATTGGTGACGGTTCATGCTTTGCAAAACTTGCCACAGTCAATTCAGACAACTGCCCTACGTGGGAAGTGCCAGCAGGTAGCGGCAAAGAGACCGTTTTCCAGCATACACTATGGTTTGGTGGCCTCGATGCCGACGACAGCCTCCACTTGTCCGCTTTCAGGTTTGGCCAAGTGGGCCAAGACTACTGGTCGGGACCCCTTACAACGACCAATGCCACCATTGATATGATGACCCTTCTGAAGTATTACCACGTTTGGAACTTGACCCACGAAGAAATTGACTTTTTCATCGCCCATCACGACGAGGCAGGCTACGAGACTCCCGACGACATCCTGACTTGGCCTGCCCACGGTGAAGGTGACTACGCAGCCAATCTCGCACCTTTCGTCGATGTGGACGGAAACGGCCATTACGACCCCGAAGCTGGCGACTATCCAGATATCAAAGGCGACCAATGCCTATACTTCATTTTCAACGACAGCTACAAGAACCATACCGAATCAGGAGGTAGCAAAATCGGGCTCGAGATACATGCCATGATATATGCCTATAGCGACTCCGAAGATGAGGCTCTTAATAATACTGTATTTGTCAATTACCAGTTCTTCAACCGTTCAGCCAATGACTATCACGACGTGTATCTAGGCCTTTGGTCAGACTTTGACATCGGATATGGTTGGGACGATTACATCGGCTGCGACGTACTACGCGGTTCCTACTTTGCCTATAACGGCACCCCCATCGATGGATATGGCGAACCCGAGTCTTACGGCGAAAACCCACCTGTACAAGTGTTGACCATCCTGGCAGGACCTTATATGGATGCTGACGGACGCGACAATCCCAAGTACAACGGCGACTGTGATGCTTTATTCAACGAAACGCACCCCGCCGACAAATATGCTTACAACGGCTTTAACTTCGGCAACGGCATCGCAGACGACGAGCGTTTGGGCATGACGGGATTCTTGTACCACAACAACAGCTCTGCTATTAATGGCGACCCATCCACAGCTCCTGAGTACTATAATTTCATGAGAGGTATCTGGAAAAACGGCAATCATATGCAATATGGCGGTAACGGTTATGAAGGTCCAAACGTAGTAGGTCCCGAATGTAACTTCATGTTCCCTGGCGACAGCGATCCATGCAATTTCGGCACCAACGGCATTGCGCCAAATGAAGAATACAACACAGGCGACAAGTTCTGGACAGAAGATGAATGCCAAAATATACCCAACGACCGCCGAGGTGTCGGCTTGGTCGGCCCTTTCAGCTTCAATGCCGGTAGCACACAAGTGATTGACTATGCAATGATAACAGTATGGAATAATGAAAGCCTTTCTGCCATAGAGCGCAAAGGCGACTTTATCGACCACATCAGAGACTTGTTCAACCACGGTTTCTCAAAATAACAAAACGAATTGTCTAACACTTTAATACAGAACACAATGAAAAAAATATACATAATGGTTATGCTCCTTATGATGAGCATAATGGTCGAAGCCCAAACGAGTGTTTGGAACGGCAGTCGCAGACTTTGGACACGTGGCGAAGGCACAAAAAACGCCCCCTATTTGATTGAATCTGCTGAACAGCTCGCCTTTCTCTCCTACGCAGTCAATAAAGGCATTGCCATGAACGAATTGTACTTCAAACTTACCACCGACATTGACCTGAATGGCAGCGAAGACCTACCATGGATCCCCATCGGATTAGGCGACCGCTGGTTCAGCGACGACGGTTGTGAGCGATTCATCGATCCCTCTTACTCTCCCATCTATTTCAGTGGGCATTTCGATGGCGACGGCCACAGCATTTACAACCTTTATGTTGGTGGCGGTGAATTCGTTGGACTGTTTGGTCTGGTGGCCGGAACAAGTTCTTCAATCGAAAACGTCAGCATCGAAAACGGTTATGTCAACGGCAACAACAGCGGAGGTATCATCGGAAAATGCACAGGCTACGACACAAACATTACAAACTGCCACAACAATGCTGAAATCATCGGTTTGGAGGCGGCGGGAGGCATTATCGGATATGGAGGAGGAGTTATCCGCTACTGTAGCAACACTGGCAGTATCACAAGCTCAGCTACAGCGGGAGGCATTGCAGGGTTCCAGGCCAAAGAAATCGCCGAATGCTTCAACACAGGTGCCGTCACCATCAATGGCCAAACTGGAGGAGGCATCATCGGCAGGAAAGTGTCTGGCACTATAAACATCAGAAACTGCTATAATACTGGAAGCATTTCAGGCAATGCCTCATACGGCATCGGTGGCATCGCAGGTGTCCTTTTAGGCAACGGAAATGATATCCGCAACTGCTACAACGTAGGCAATGTCTCCAACGAAGGAGAAAACATAGGAGCCCTATTCGGAAACAACGTCGATGGTATAGTGGAAAATATTTACTACCTCAACACCTGCGGCGGTTGGGGGACCGGAATGGACAAAACTGCCGAAGAGATGCGTGACCCAACTTTCGTTGACCTGCTGAACAACGAAACCAATGTTTGGAGCTATGACAACGACAACATCAACGACGGCTATCCCATCCTTGGAGGCGACCCACTTTCAAGCGCTGAAACGACTACCGCAACGATGGCTGTCTATCCCAACCCAGCCAAAAGCAATTTCACCGTGGAAGGTACGGGGCTGTTGACCGTCACCAATGTCCTTGGACAAAAAGTCTTGGAAATTTCGATTGAAGAAACACTTGTCGTCACACTTCCCGAAGGCATCTACCTCTTGACGCTGACTAATGGCGACACCGCCTCAACAAGAAAAATAATCATATATTAAAACATACTTTTAAACGAACACAGGTACTTTTTTCATAATGATTTGGTTTAGTTGATATTATTGGGGCGGTACGAAAGCCGCCCCAATAAGAAGAAAAAAAAAGAACAAAATTACAATTACATAAATGATAAAACTATGAAGACCAAACTTTACACCTTCATCACCGGTCTGCTGATGGCCGCCTGCTACACGAGTTATGGACAGCAAATCGTCAGCGAGTTCGCTTCCACCGCACCAAGTTATTATTGCGAACTTGTCGAGGCTTCCGATGGAAACTTCATTATCGGAAGCTGTATCGACCTTTATAATGGGAGAAAATACACAGTTTACAAAGTCAGCCCTGAAGGTAACTTCCTCATAAGCGCAGACTTCAATAATGTTTACGATTTGTTGGAATTCCCTTCCGACCCCAACATATTTCTCCTTAGTGGATATGAAATCGACGATATTGACAATACGTATCATCTCGCACTCACCTTTATTGATGCAGAGCTCAACACAATCAACGAAGTGAGCATTCCCATAGGCGAGTTCGGAAATGACTTCTGGGACGGCAATGTATTTGTCACACCCAACGATGAAATCATATTTCCCTACAGCATCGGACCAAACGATGTTTTCCACATCATGCGCATCGCCAAGGATGGTGCGTTACTTGAAGACAAGGCTTTCCCCGCAATTCCACGTGGCACATGGGATTTTACACACGCTAACGCACCCGTGGCATTTTACTCTGATATCAACGTCACTGACAAAACACCTTTGACATACCACTGCCTTGGTTTCAGCAAAAACAAAGACGGCGAAGCTATGTTAGTCAACTACGTTTTGGACGATCACCTCAACTTGGTCGAATGCATCGAATACACCCCATACGATCAAAACTCAACTTTTGAGTTTGATTATAACACATTTATTAGCACGCTTGGCACAAATCCGGCACTAAAGCCGTCATATCTCTCCTCCTCTTTGAATTACAATAGCGCGATGTTACCTGCAATCGTCAAATACGACACCAACAACCAGCCTGAAGCGATTCGAAAATTCTCAAGTTACGCCACTCCAGGCATTATGGCGACAAAGGATGAAAACACCATTTATTTCACATTGACTTATTATGGAGCTTTCATTTCCATCGTTCGTTTGGACGGCAACCTCGATGTTGCTTGGAATTTCCCACTACCCAACCCAACTTCATCAGTAAACGCATTGAACACGGTGAAAGTCTTGAGAAATGGCGACATTGCCATTGGGGTCTGTTTATACAGCTATTCAAACGAGCAGCCCATTTTCAAGTTCTTTATCATTCGCGACAACTATGATGCCATTCCCGAAACCGCTACTGTCAAACGGTCTTTCAACCTTTACCCCAACCCCGTGAAAGACCAGCTGAGTCTCATCTTTACCGACGACATCGAGCCTGAAAGCGTGGAACTCTACGACCTCTCAAGCCGCCTGGTCGGCACAAAACGCAACGGATTGGAAAGCATCGACATAAGCTCCATACCAGCAGGAATCTACATTCTGCACGTCACCCTGAAAGATGGGACAAGCTACTACGAAAAAATAATGAAAGAATAAAGTAAGTGCTTTTTTTCATAATGATTTGGTTTTAGTTGATTTGATTTGATTTGGTAGAGGCAATGCTTTGCATCGCCTCTACTTTTTTCCACTAAAATCAATTCGTCTTAAACTTGTACTTCACCTCTTTCAGCTCGACATTAGCTTTTGTAATCTTGTTCTTCAAGTTTTCCTTGTAATTCGCCACTTTGGCAGCCATCTGTCCATCGCATAAGGCTAACATTTCGGCAGCGAGAATGGCGGCGTTGAGGGCACCATTCACGCCCACCGTGGCCACAGGAATGCCAGGAGGCATCTGAATGATGGACAGCATAGCGTCGAGACCATCGAGCATACCCTTGACGGGCACACCGATGACGGGCAGTGTGGTGTTAGCGGCAATCACGCCAGGCAAGGCGGCAGCCATGCCAGCAGCGGAGATGATTACTTTAATGCCGCGACCTTGGGCTTCGCGGGCGAAGGTTTCAACTTCTTGCGGGGTGCGATGCGCGCTGAGGGCGTTCATCTCAAACGGGATTTCCATCTCGTCGAAGAACTGTGCGGCTTTTTCGAGAACGGGAAGGTCGGAAGTGCTTCCCATGATGATGCTTACTATTGGAGTCATATTATGTTGTTGAATTGTTGAACTGTTGAAGCGAGACTGGGAACGGCCACATCAACGCTCTTTACCCTCATGGCGGAGGAACATCCGCCATCCCTTGAGCGCAAAGACGCTTTTTGCACAAAGGATTGGGGGTCAAGCCCGCAATGAGGGTAAAAGAGCAAAGAAAGCCACCCCTCAGACAATCCTCGCCTCTTTCGGTGGCAAAAATAGTTTTTTTCCCCATGCGGTTGACCCAATGGATGCATTTTGTATATTTGTAACCTCTAAACAAACGGGAAAGAAAAAGATAATCCTCTGAAAATGAAAACAGTAAATGTTTTAGACAAGGAATTTGGGCTGTATATCCCCCAAGAAAAAATCGAAGCCAACATCCAAAACGTGGCCGACCAAATCAATCATGACTTGGAAGGTATGAATCCGTTGTTTCTCGTGGTGCTCAACGGCGCCTTCATGTTCGCCTCCGAGCTTTTCAAGCGACTGACGATTCCATGCGAGATTAGTTTCGTCAAACTGTCGTCATACTCCGGCACGGAGACCACCAACGTCGTTCGCGAGCTTATTGGCCTAGACCATCCCCTGAACGGCCGCCATGTGGTCATCGTGGAAGACATCGTCGACACGGGTCACACCTTGCGCTACACCACCCAGAAACTCCGCGACTTAAAGGCTGCCGACGTGCGCATCGCCACGCTGTTCTTCAAGCCCAACAACTTCCAATACACATACCCCATCGACTACAAAGGCATGGACATCGGCAACGAGTTCATCGTGGGCTATGGCTTGGATTATGACCAACAGGGGAGAAATCTGCCAGATATTTATAAAATTATTGAGTGAAGAGTGTGGAGTTACGAGTTATTTGACTGTTAGCTATTAGCTGTTTGCCATTAGCCAACCAGCATAGCAAGCTAACAGCCTTCAATTAAACAATTCAACGATCAACAAATCGAAGATTCAACAAAGTTAATTCAACAACATATCATGCTAAACATCGTACTTTTTGGCCCTCCTGGGGCAGGCAAAGGAACGCAGTCACAGTTCCTGCGTGAGAAGTATAACCTTACCTATATCTCAACCGGTGAAATCCTGCGCGAGGAAATCACCGCTGAGAGTGAATTAGGTCTTCAAGTGAAGGAAATCATCAGTCAAGGCAACCTCGTCTCCGACGAAATCGTGGCCCAAATCATCGAGAAGAAACTCTCCGAGAACATGGACTCGGCCGGTTTCCTCTTCGATGGCTACCCTCGCACCGTGCGCCAAGCCGAGATCTTGGACGAGATGATGGAGAAGTTCGGCATGTCGCTGACTGGTGTGCTGAGCCTCGAAGTGCCCGAGGAACTCCTTATCGAGCGTATGCTTGAACGCGGCAAGACCAGCGGTCGCGCCGACGACAACCTCGACTCCATCAAGCACCGCTTTGTGGAATATGAGGCCAAGACGCGCCCCGTGCTCGACTTTTACGAAGGCAAGGACAACCTGCACGCCGTGAATGGTGTGGGCGAAATCCCGCAAATCTTCGAGAACCTTTGCACCGTCATTGACGCGCTATAATCTGAAGTATCTCTAACCGAATCAACCCGAATGTATCCAAAACTATTCGGAATAATTCGGTTCAGTTCGGTTAGAGATTTGTAATCAATGTTCCCAGCGGATGTCGTGCTTGAGGGCTGTTGGCGGGTTGCCGCCAATGACTTGATGCTCGCCGCTGAAAGATGAAGTCAGCAGTGTGCCTGCTGCCACTACCGTGTTATTAGGCACTTCGGCACCTTTCAACAACACGCACTTGCATCCAATCCAGACATGGTTGCCAACCTGAATGGCCTTGTCGGGATTGATGCGTTCATTATCCTTATTAAATAAGGGATGCTCATCCGTGTCCATCACGAGGATGTCCCAACTCAGCAGGCAGTCGCAACCGAAACGGATTTCCTTGGCGCAAACGATGGTGCTCTCAGCTGTCATGTTAAAGCCATCGCCTAGACACAAATTTCCGCGCACCGAAATCTTCGAACCATGCCCAATGCTCACCTTGCCGCCGAAGCTGACCGTGCCGCTCACCTGCCAGATGCCGCGTGAGCGTTTGCGGTCGTAATGGCCCACATCACCGAAGCCGATTTTCACCATTGCCCTTTCCACCTTTTCGGGAAGCTCCACCTTGCCGTGCAGTTCGCGCAAATAGGTGCGGTGCGACACCACGACAGGCAACTTCAAGGCAGTTTTCAGCGGAAAATAATGCAGGTTGAAACGCAGTGTCTTCGGAATCGAGCAGAGGATATTGAAAAAATCGAAAGCGGTCATAGGCATCATATTGATTGGGCAAAAATAGGAATAATTAACATATAATTCCCACAAATTATTCACGAATTTCTCATCAATAATTATAGCAGAGTTTGCCATTCAAAATTTGCCATTTCTTTCATTAAAATGGAAAAATTTGAATTAAAATCAAAAAATTTGTGTTTGAATTGAAAAAAGTTTTATTTTTGTACCGAACAAACACTAAAAAAAACCACCGCCATGAAACAGATTTCTTTACTACTAACGCTATTTGTCATCAGCTTAAACTTTACAGCCACAGCACAGCACAAGACCGTTGTTTACGGCGACCTCAGCGTAAGCAATGTGAACATCAGCGTCCTCAACACTCGTAGGGGCACAAGCACCGATGCCAAAGGACAATATTCATTGCCACTATACGACCAATCGAAAACCGTCAAGTTGTATTACTCCTGCATCGGCTACCTAGACACCATTGTGAGCCTCGAACCAGAGCAGTTACGGCACAATTCCATCAACATCAGCTTCAAGATGCGCCCCATAAACTATGCTCTGAAGGAAGTGACCATAAGTGAAAACAAGCCAGAGATTGCCTACCACGAGAAAATGGTTAGCCTTGAGACATTCGAGATCAACGAGATGGGCATTTACCTGATTGCCTATCGCAATAGCGGCAACGCCCTGCTCCACCTCTCGTTTGACCTCGACACATTGTCAATCCTTCCCATCGCAAGAAAATTCGATAGGCTCTACAAGGATGTGTTCGGGCAAATCCACTTGATGAGCTACGATTCAACATACCAGATTGGGCACCGTCAACTTGGCAACACCTATTTGGATGCAGAACTCTTTTACGGCATGAGCATCGATGAGTTCAATTATGTCATGGGTGACAATGCCACAATGACTGACAGCGTTTTTGTTATTGGAACTTACAGTGGCAGCGCATGTTCTGGACAAGAATTATATTATCATTATTTCAAGCGAGGTAATCCCAACGGCCAACTATTGGAACACATTTTCGACCAAAAAAGTCTGGACTATTGTATAAACACACAAAAATTCGGCGAACTTAACGGATTTGGTGGAAGAGCATTACTACCTACTAAGGATTATTACGCCCATTTCGTAATGCGTCCGCGTGTTGATATCCGAAAGTGGACGCTGGATATTAGACCGATTTATGACCCTATATTTTCAACAGGTGATTCCTTGGTGTTGTTCAACTTCGAAGCCGACAAGAACGAGTATTTCGACAAAAATGCGCAAATGATTGGGGAGACACCCATAAAATTCCATCGCTACCTAAACTGGAACGGGAAATGGCTCATAAAAGACAGTTGGAAAAAGCAGGTATTGGTCGATAGGGTCAGAAAAGAGTTCTATGCGGTTTTTGAAGACGGAGGCGTGATGAACATCTCGAAAATCAATCTCAAGACGGGACAAACCAAAGTCGTGGCAGAACTATCGGACTTCCATTTCGTACAACTTCCCATGGTGAACGACGGCACACTCTATTTCTTGTATCACACAGGTCCCACCCACAGCAAGGCACTCTATCGGATGAAGATTGATTGAAACATAAAACCTTTACAACCATGAAAAACAAAAGCCACATTTACACCTTGCTGATGGTCACTTGCTTAACGATAAGCTTGAGCATCTCAGCCCAAGAACGCGCCATCGTACAAGGCTACTGCAAGGATGACAACGGCAAAGCCATCGAAAACGTGAGTGTCTATGCACACGACTCGCTGCTCGTTTCGGTCACCGATGAGCAAGGGCGCTTCACCTACGGCTATGCCAAAGCAGGCGAAAAACTCCGTTTTGCCCATATGGTGTTTGAGCCGACCTATTACACCATAAAAGACAAAGACATCAACGGCAAGAACCTCACGGTCAAGATGAAAACACGAAGCCATGAACTGCTCGAGGTGGAAGTGACCGCCAATACGCCCCATATAGCCTTCGACAATCCCGTAATGACCGTCCTCGATTACACCCTCCGTGAAGACGGCATCTATATGATTGTCTATCGCCGTCGTCACTCAGCCTTACTCCACCTCTCATTTGATGGAGACACACTGCACGAAATGCCGATTTCATCGCGATACAAGTATCTTACCAAGGATGCTTTCAGCGACATCTATGCCATCAATGACTACCAAGCCAGTCAAGTCGGATTCATTGAGTACGGAAACGGGAAGAATGGTCAGATGAATTTCTATCATTCCATGTCGCGTAAGACCTTTTACGACAAGTTCTCCACTATTGTGGCGGCTTCCGACAGCGTCTTCATCACAGGACGTTATTTTTACTATAACAAGGAAATGGGTTATTACTGCAACATACTCGGCAGTGACACGGAACCATATATGCTACATTACATCGTAGACGAGGAAGGCCGCGACGACATTTGGCTGCTAACGCATACGAGAGGTGGTATTGGTGCCAACTTTTGGGTTGCCGACCCGATTTACAATCCCATTTACGCCATTGACAACAAGTTCTACCTCTTTGCCTACACCGACCACGAGACCATTGTTTTTGATGCGGTAGGCAATGAATTGGAACGCCATCCCCTCACCTTCCACGAATACCGCAAATGGAACGGCAAGATGGTACTCGACCGCCGCTGGAAACAGAAAATGTTGTATGACGCAGCAAGGAAGGAATTCTACACCTTCTTCGTCAACGATGGCATCTATACCTTGAAGCGCATCGACCTGAAAACCGGAACGGCCACCTCCGTGATGGACCTCAGCGGCTATCCATTTGCTCAGAATATGAGGATTCACGATGGCGTTTTGTATTTCATTTATCCGACGGGTGTGAACCACAGGAAAGCTTTGTACAAGGTGAGGATTGAATAGATGCTCAATATGCAAAAAAACATAACACATTGATTATAAATAATATAAAGACAATAAAACGGCATAATTTTTGTGGCTTTTTCGCTCAAATTTAACAAAATCTAAATGATTAAATATGAAAAAAGCGTTCCATTTTACATTTATTTTATTGCTTGCTCTGCTTGCCTCATGTGGTACGAAAACAACCGAGCAACAAATTGCCAATGAATTTCTGGCTTTTTCGGACGAACAAGCCAGTTTTGAGCCTATTAAAACCGTTGTCAAAGACAAGCGCATCGTGATTTTGGGCGAAGCCGGACACGCCGACGGCAAGACCTTTGAAATCAAGTCAAAACTGATTGAATTTCTCAATGCGAACAATGAATATGACGTCGTGCTGGAAGGTATGGGGTTCCTTGATGGTGCTGTATTGCAGGGCGTTTTGCCGCCGCTATGCATCGACAGCAACTATCTTGATGTTGCCAATGCCTGGTATGGCTTGTGGAGCCAGACGAAAGAAGCCGCTTCTTTGGTGGAAGCCATGCATAGCGGCAAGGTGAGGTATTGGGGAATGGACTGCAATCCTTCCCTTAGTGACTATCTCCTCATCCCTTATTTGCTGGCTTCCTCACCCAGCGTTTCAAGCATATTGGGTGGAAATGCTTTTGACTCCCTGATTGTTATTCACGACCGCATAATGGGCATAGATACCACTTTGACGCATAACGAATTGGATTACTTTGATTCGAAGATGAACCAAGCCCGAAAAGCATTGGAAGAGGACACCGAATTGGAGAAAAAGGCCATCCTTGACATGACCATTGACAATGCCTTGGCGTTCTCGGGACAGGTAAGACTTGGATTTAATGAATGGGATGCCGTCAATGAAGGCATCAACATACGAGACCAACAGATGGCTGAAAATGTGGAATGGTATCTGAACCGCTTCCCCGATAGGAAGGTCATCATTTGGGCTGCCAACTTCCACGGAGCCAAAAAAATTGACCAAATTGTGTATGGAAAAGAGCCTGAGCCTGATTTGTACAAAAAGTTTGTGCTAATGGGTGAGCATCTTGAAAACGCTTTCCCTGGCCAGGTGTATTCATTAGCTTTCACTTCGGGTGGCGGCAGCACGGGCTTTTTCTATGCGAACGACAGCACGGCTATTGTGCCTGACTCAACATCGATGGAGTGTCAGCTTATCCAGCGCGGTATGGAATACGGCTTCTGCGATTTGAGCCAAAAGAAAGATTGGGTTGACATAGGTTTCAACAGCATTGTTTTTGGCGACTGCAAGTCGGGGAAATGGGCACGGGCTTTCGATGGCATTTTTTTCATGAAAGAGAATCATAAAGCGCATAAGATTGATAGATGATTAGGGGTAACGAAGTATGTAAATCGGAACGATTTTTGCAGTAATTTCATCAGTTTTACCGATAAAATCCCCCACTTAATGAAAAAGCCCCCTACCCTAACATTTCTATTGCTTTTCGTTGCTTCTTCACTTTTCGCCCAAACCAAAACCACAGTTTACGGCAACCTCGGTGTGGAGAACGTGAACATCAGCATCGTGAACACGCCTTACGGCACCAGCACTGACACAAAAGGGGGGTATGAACTGTCGCTTTATGACCGCTCGACCACCGTCAACTTATATTATTCCTGCATAGGCTATCAAGACACTATCGTAAGCCTAACTCCAAAGCTGCTTCAGCGCGACTCCATCAACATCAGCTTTAAGATGCGTAAGACGAGCTACGATCTTCAGGAAGTTGGCGTATCGGCCTATAGCGACTTCTACCGCTCGGGGACGAACCGCAACATTGCAGACATAGCCTTTTTGGACGGGAACATCTATCTGCTCGAAAACAAGCCCAAGACCTCCACGATGGTCGTTCTTGACACTGATGGTGGTGAACTGGCTCGCAAGGACTTTGACCAGCTTTTTGAGAAACTGCACATTGACGCTTTCGACGACCTCATTCTCGTTGGGCAGGACAGCTGTTTGCAGGTATATCTTGATGAAAAACAGGGCATTTTGCCCGTTTCCACCTTCTCACGGGATGATTACCGCAACAAACTGCTCAAAATCGTGTGCGAGTATAATGGGGCTTATATTGTCAAAGCCTTGGTGCACGACAAAGGACTTTATTGGCTCAAATACAACCATGGCAAGAGCCAAGATTTCTTTTACATAAAGGAAGACGGCTCTATGGAAAAGCCACAATATTTATGCAGTTTCATTGATACCCTCGGCTACCGTGCTTGCCAGTCGAAATGGATGAAAATCCAAAACGAATACCATCAAGCGATGGCGGAAAACTTCACCCTCGAGTCCACCCACGAGGAAAACGGGGACGGGCATCAAGTGCGTGAAGGAGAAAGCATAACTTCCATTCGCATCAAAAAATCGGAACGAGGAAGCCCCGGCATCGACCTCATCAACGAGGAGATATGGGACGGAAATCTGGTTCGCTTGGCAGAAACCCCAACCTTGCTTGGAATGATACAATGGTATTGCTCCATGATGGCCAAAAAGGAATTCCAGATTGTCCCCTTGAAAGTCAACGGCATGCTTCAATTCGTTGGTCTTGACAACCGTGAAATCGTGGAAATCGGCCCCGACTTCAAAGTGGCGAAAAGACAACAGCTGAAAATCACTTCGGGAGAGCAATTCTTCCAAAACGAGTTCCTCACCGACAAAGCCACGGGCAAAACTTACGGACTGTTCGTGGACAATGGGATGAGTTACATCGGCCTCTACAACCCTGAAGCAGGCACAGTCGGAATGGGACAAAAAGCCAGCAAAAAGATTTTTCCAAGGGTATTCAAAGTGCATGGCGGCTATGCCTACAGCGTGTTTTTCGATTCGGGGAGCAACCGCGGGGTGATTAGTCGGGTGAAGATAGAATAGGTTTTCGGGGACAACAATAAGGTTTTTATCTATATTTGCCCCGTCAAACCAATCAAATCCATTTCATCATGAAAAAACTATTCATCTTGATCACCATGGCCACCATCGCATTCGCCATGATGGCGTGCAACAACAACGGAAACAACAAACAAAACACTGACAACAAAGCAAGCACAGAGAGCACCGTCAGCACAACAGATGCCTCGGTAGAGTTGGGCAAAGCGTTTTTGGAGAACTTCTACCAAGGGTTGGAGGAAGTGTTTGACCAAGAGCAAGAGGAAGCCTATCAGCATGTATATAAACATATTACCCCAAAAGCCAAGCAGTTTCTGATAGACCAATACGACTACGATTGTGATGGCGAATGCATGGCGATATGGCTCTTCCTTTATCAGGGAGGCGGTGATGTGATCGGCGACTGCCAGCGCACTATTGAACCGGCTGACGGGCTTTCGTACAAGGTTACCAATACCTATTATTATGAAGGCAAAAAAAGCTACGAATATCACGTGAAGCTTGGCCTTGTCAAAGACGGAGACTCTTTCAAGATCGATTCCATCACCCCGGAAGACGAAGCATATTACGATTAACGAATCATGGCCTCCTTATTCCGATTAAGATACGACAGCCGCTGGGGCGAGGAACTGTTCCTCACGGGAAACAGCACAGAATTAGGCAATTGGAATCCAAACAAGGCCGTTCCGATGAAATATGTGGGGCCTGGGATTTGGTCTGCCTCTGTAGAGACGTGGCATGCAACGTCTAATCGTCAACCAAACAATGCCAGTGAGACGTTGCGCGCAACACCTCTACAAACAGTGGAATACAAATATTTCATCCGTGAAAACGACCAAATCCGCTGGGAGAACGGCCCCAACCGCATTTTTCCCGAGGGCAAAGACCGCGTTTGGGATTGGTTCGGTCTCACCGAACGCCAAACGATGAATGGAGTGGCCGTACCGCTTTTCAGCCTGCGCACGGAGGATGATTTCGGCATCGGCGAATATGCCGACCTGCCGAAATTAGGCGATTGGTGCGTGG
>CAMJHP010000010.1 GCA_946405575.1 uncultured Bacteroidales bacterium
TGAGGTGCTTGATGTACTTCTCGCCGTGGAGGCGGAACTTGTCGAGGACATTGGTATTGGGGTCTTCCACGATGTAGAAATAGCTGTTATAGCAATCGCGGTGAACCTCGTAACCGTCCTCTCTGTCCCACTTGGAGTGCTTCACACCCACATTCTCGGCGGGAATCATCTCGCAGTTGAACATCAGGCCGTCTTTCTTCGAGTAGTACTTTTTGTTGTAACGCTCGATGAGCCCGAGTACATCCTGCACAAACTTTTCATATTCTGGGTTGTCAGAGATCTTGATTTTCAGGAACTCAGCAGCTTCCACAAGGCCGTTCACGCCAATGGTAAGATACTGGCGACCAAGATTAATGTAACCCGCGTCAAACAGTGGTAACATACCCTTTTTCTGCAACTCCTTCAGGTTCTCGTTGTAGCAAATCTGCACCTTGTGGCAGAGGTCGACGATTTCCTCAAGGAAGGTGAGGTAGTGCATGTTATTGCGTGCGGCATACTGGATACAGCGATTCAGGTTGATGGTGAGCACGCTCTTCGAGCCTGTGCTGACACCACCCGCGCCGAGGGTGTAGCTGAAGCCGTTGTCTTGGATTTCGTTGCGCAGACGGCAGCACGAGGAGAGTGAGTCGGCGTTGTCGCTGAGGTAGGTGAAGAACGAATGGCCTTCCGAATACATCTCAGCGGTGAAATCGCCCCATTCCTGGTCGATGACATCGCCGTCTTTCGAGAGCAATGCCATCGTTTCCACGGGGAAGGTAAGCACACTTCTCAAACGCTCGGCATTGAACCATTTCATAAAGCGTTTTTGGAGCCAACTTAGCGACTCCCAATCGGGTTTCGAGCCATCGGGGAAGTAGAAGTTGCCGAACAAGGATTCAAAATAGTAACGGTCATAATAGGCGATGTTCCAGAACACCGACTGGTAATTCCTTGCGCCAGCAGGTTGGTTCAAGGAATACACGATTTGCTGGAAGCAGTCGGTGATGACCTTGTCGATGGTGCGCGGCTTCAATGAGTAGTCGACCACTTCGTCGGCGCGTTTGTAATAGTCCAGGCCGTAGTCCTTGGCGATGAAGTAGTTCATATACATCAGGAACTCCGGTGTGGCGCAGGCACCGGACAATTGCGACGAGACCATAAACACCATATTAATAAAGCCGCCGCAGAAGGAACGCAGCTTGGTGGGGGCGGTTGAGTTGCCTCCGATGGAAGCCGTGCCTTCGTTGAGCCAGGGATACATGGTGATGGAGGCGCAGTAGTTGGCCAAACTGGTCTCGTCGTTCTTGTAGATGAAGTGGTTGTTGAGCAAATAGAGGTAACGGTCGGCAAGTTCTTTGCCAAACATTTCCTTGATACGGTCCGTCAGCAGGCGGCGGTTGATACGGATGAAGCTCGACTTGGGCAACTCACCAATCAAAGTGGCGATGTTCTTCTTCTCCACATTGGCGTTGGCATCGTACTTCGAGCCGGTGGCGGCATTCGAAGCGTTGACATAGTTGCTCAGGAAGTCGATTTTCTCGCGGATTTCACGATCTTCGGTATGCTTCTGGCGGTAAAGGATGTAGTTTTTGGCTACAGTGTAATACTGTTCCGCCATTAATGCCGTCTCCACCTGGTTTTGGATTTCCTCCACTGTGATGCCATTGGTCACGCGGACGCGGCTCAAGATACCGTTCAAGTCCTCATCAGTGGCGTAGAAGCCTGAGGCAAGAAAGGCCTTGCTGATGGCGATTTTGATTTTGTCTAAAGAGAAGGCTTCCTGCTTGCCGTCCCTTTTGGTAATATACAATCCTCCGTTGCTCATATAATGTGCTCGTTTTCTGTTTGTTGCATCAAAAACTGATGCCTAGTATAGTTGTCGTTTTCAATTGTTCGGCACGCTACCCTTATCCCGAGGGATGACAGTGCTTCAGTTTCCAAGGCAGGTCTTCTGACTTACTCCCTTCCGAACGGCCTTCCCGTCTTCTTAGTTTTGACAGTGGCATGGGGTGTCCGGCATGTTTCAGAGCTCACAGCTACGGGTATAGTCCCTGATTTTCACGGGGTTCCCTATTAATCTCCTCCGAAGAACCTTGTTGTGCAAAGGTATAGCATTTTGGTTTCACCGACCAAATTAATTCTTGAAAATTTTGTCAACAAAATTATCAACATGCTAATCGGGTGATTTATTTATCTTTGCAAAAAATTTCAGAATCGTTATGCCAAAAAAGAAAAAAATAGAGAATAAACTAAGCACGTTTACCAGTGTGATTTTGGGCATTTTTGCCGACCAACCTTTCCGTCCGAAGAACTACAAACAGGTCTGTAAGATCATGGGTATCAAGGACCAAGCGGGGAAGGATGTGGTGTATAATCTCCTAATCGACCTGAAGGATAAAGGCTTACTTAAGGAAGAGCGTCCCTATAGTTATGTGATGGGTCCTGAAGGTATGGCGCAGTTTGGGCCGAAGACCAAGTATGTGGAGGGCACGGTGGAGATGAAGTCGACGGGCAAGGCTTACGTGGTGCGCGACGACGGCGAAGGCGAGGACATTTTCATTGCTGCTCAAGACACTTACAAGGCGTTGCACGGCGACCGTGTGCGCGTGGCCATGTTCCCCAAGCGCAACAACAGCAAACCTGAGGGTGAGATTGTGGAGGTGCTCGAACGCAAGCATACCGAATTTGTGGGCGTACTCAGCATCTCGCATGGCTATGTCTTTGTCCGCCCCGATGTAGACTGGATGCCAGTGGATATCTTTATCCCGCGAGGCGACCTAAATGGTGCCAAAGACGGGCAGAAGGTCATCGTCCACCTCACTGACTGGCCCGATGGCTCAGGCAATCCCTTTGGCGAAATTATCCGTGTGCTCGGCAAACCCGGAGAGAACGATGTGGAGATGGAATCCATATTGGCGGCACACGATTATCCGATAGAGTTCCCTGAAGATGTGGAAAGAGAAGCCGATAGAATTCCAGTTACCATCAGCAAGGATGAAATCAAAAATCGTCGCGACTTCCGCAAAGTATTCACCATTACCATCGACCCCGCCGATGCCAAGGACTTCGATGATGCCATTTCATTGCAAAAACTACCCAACGGCCATTGGGAGGTGGGTGTCCACATCGCCGACGTGTCGCACTATGTGCAGAAAGGCTCAGCCATCGACAAGGAAGCTCTCGACCGAGGTACTTCTGTCTATCTTGTCGACAGAACCATCCCTATGTTACCTGAGAAGTTGTGCAACAATGTTTGCTCGCTCCGTCCATATGAAGAGAAATTGACCTTTTCAGTGATCTTCGAGATGGACGATGATGCCAAGATTTTTGATAAGTGGATTGGTAAGACCATCATCAAGTCGTGCCGCCGCTATAATTACGAAGAGGTACAGACCATAATTGAAGGTGGCGAGGGCGACTACAAGGATGAGATTTTGACATTCAATAGTTTAGCTACTAAACTCCGTGTAAAACGCATGGAGGCAGGCAGCATCAATTTCCACTCAGAGGAAGTGAAATTCATCCTTGACGAGAACAAGAAACCCATCGATACATATGTGCGCGTGCAGAATGAGAGCCACGAACTCATCGAAGACTTTATGTTGCTAGCCAACCGTACCGTGGCCGAGACTTTCGGCAAGCCGGAGAGTCAATGGCACAACCATACCTTCGTCTATCGTGTTCACGATGAACCTAACCCCGAGAAACTCAACAAGTTTATGCTGCTCATTTCGCGTTTGGGCTATTCGATGAACCTCAGCAACCGCACGACCTTGGTGAATTCTTACAACAAACTCTTCGAGGATGTGGAAGGCAAGGGCGAGAAGAACCTCATTCAGACTGTTGCCTTGCGCACTATGGCCAAAGCGGTCTATAGTACCGACAACATCGGGCACTACGGATTGGCCTTTGACTACTACACCCATTTCACTTCACCCATTCGCCGCTACCCCGACTTGATGGTGCATCGACTGATAGAAAGGTATCTTATCGAAAACCAAGGTTCGGTCAACAAGAAGGAATACGAGGAAATGTGCGTCCATGCCAGTGAGATGGAGAAACAAGCCGAGGAGATGGAACGTCAGAGTATTAAATACAAACAGGCTGAATACCTGCAAGACAAGATTGGTCAGGTGTTTGAAGGATTAGTTTCAGGTGTCAGCAAATGGGGGCTTTTCGTGGAGCTGAAAGGCAACAAATGCGAAGGCTTGGTACGCTATGAAGACCTTCCTGGCGACTATTATTATCTCGACGACGACAACTTCCGTGTCATCGGACAGGAGACAGGTCGTGTCATCCAATTGGGCGATGAGGTGCGTGTGGTCGTGAAATCCGTCGATCTCTTCAAGCACAAGATGGATTTTGAGTTGTTGGCCGATATGCCTGCACCAAAGAAGTCGAAGCAGAAAAAGCGTTTGTATTAACAAAAATATGTACTTTTGCATGATTAAAACTAAACGATATGAAAAAGAAAAGCACTTTTATTATGATGGTTATGATGACCATTGCAGTATTGGGTCTTGTTGGTTGTGAGAAGAAATATAGTATCACAGTTTCCACACAGAATCTTTGGTTTGGTCTAGAGACAGGCGAGCAAACTTTGGACATTAAAGCCAATTGTAATTGGACAATTACCAAAAACGACAATGCCAACTGGTACACCATCAACACAATGAGTGGAAAAAATGATGGTACCATTACCATAACCGTTGAGGCATTGGAAAATGCTGATTTCCGTGGTTCATCCTTCGTCATCAACTCGCCTGGTGGTCACGTTTACCGCACCGTTTTCGTCTCCCAAAACAAGCTTGACTTTGATGGTATGGTCAATAAGATATTTGGTGTGATGAGTTTAGAACATTGGAACACAGATTTTTATGGACAGATTATTGAAGATACCTACAAGCATAAGGAGTTTAACCCTTACGATACTACAGGTGGTTACCTAATGTATTTTCTTGAAAATGGTCAAGGCATTCAACGCGACCACCATTCCGACACGGCTGTGTATTATTTGTTCAACTACGAGTATAATCCTATCAACCAAATCCTTCATATCGAATTTGAGACGGCTACAGGTGCTCCAGAGAGCTATGATCCCCAAGTATTGACCGCTAGCGACTCATTGTATCGATTCATACATGAATACAAACCTAATTGGTGGGAACGTGCCGATATGCGCAAAGTGGGTGTCATTAATCCTTCAGAAAAAAGCTTCCTCAGAAATGTTGCCACCAAGCGCAAGAGCGACGGACCGATATTCCAGTTTTGATGTAGAGACGTTGCGCACGCTGTCTCTATAGAATTATATTCTAAGTAGATGTAGATGAGCAAATTTGGCCTTCATATAGAACGCAAATTATGCATACTATGACTTGTGACAATGACCGCTTTAACCAAGCCAATTAATAAAAGCGGTCATAGTCAATGGTTATTGTCGAAAACAAAACAAGTATGTACAATAGTTTTAAGCAGTTACTTACAATATTATTCATAATACAATGAAAACCATAAAGAAATACTTCTTTTTGACCATATTGACTATGTTGGGTCTTACAGGTTGCGTCAAAGACTACAGCATTTTGGTGTCGACGCAAGACCTCCGTTTTGGCCTGACTGCTGAAAGCCAGACATTAATCATCAACGCCAACTGCAAATGGACGATTACCAAAAATGATGATGCAGATTGGTACACTGTTTCGCCTATGTCGGGCAAGTCCAACGACAGTATTATCACGGTGACAGTTAACGATTGTAGCAGTGGCGATTTTCGCGGTTCATCCTTTGTCATCAACTCGCCTGGTGGGCATATTCGCCGCACGGTCTTCATCTCACAAAATAAACTTGACTTTGATGGTATGATTAATAAGGTGTTTGGTGTGATGAGTCGGGAACGTTGGTACACTGACTATGCTGGACAAATCATTGAAGACGAATACAAACATTGGGAATTCAACCCATATGACACCACAACGGGGTATCTTATGTATTTCTTTGAGGATAGTATTGGCTTGCAACGCGACCATCACACTGACACTGTGGCATGGTGGCCGTTTAAGTATGCGTTTGTCGCCGACAGTCTCATCCTTCACATCGATTTTGAAACTGTCGACGGTGCCCCCGAAAGTTATGCGCCTGAAGTGTTGACAGCCAGCGATTCGCTCTATAGGTTTATCCATGAGTACAAGCCTCACAGGTGGGAACGCGTCGATATGCGCAAGGTGGGCACTATAAATCCAAGTGAAAAGGCAATCCTCCAGCAAAAAGTTTCGAAACGCAGGAAAAGCGAGTCTATTTTCATCTCAGAGTAAGGAATGTCAAAAAAACTGGTCCGCTATATTTCCATTTATGGCATCGGTGTTTACTTGTTGGCACTGCTCGTTATCAGTATAGTGTTTCGAGACTATGCTATGAAGTTGGAGTGGATGCTATGGGGTATAGGGGAGGTTTTGTTCTTTTTTGTTCTTACCACCGTTATTTATCCCCGTTGGAAGGACGATGACCCTAAGTTTTTTTGGCGCAAGGTGTTTTGGACGGCTTTGGCCATACGGTTGTTGTATGTTGTCTTTTCCTATTATTATTTTACAATCCGAACAGGACAACCTTTCGATAGTCCAGGCGATGGGATAGGTTATTATAATAGGAGTGTTGCATTGTCAAAGTATGTTCGTAAGGGTGATTTCGGGTTTGTCATCAGTTTTATGAAGAGCTATTCACTTGGCTTTTCCGATCACGGTTATTTGATTTGGCTCACCTTTCTTCATACCCTGTTTGGCTCAGGCGTTTTAGTAGCAAGGGTTTTCAAGGCTTTGATGAGTGCCTATTTGTGCATTATGGTTTATAAATTGGCTTCTAGGACTTTCGGTGAACGGACAGGTCGTTTGGCTGCAGTGATGTGTGTTTTTATGCCTATCCTGATCCAATTGACGGGGATGCATATCAAGGAAATGGAGATGATTTTTCTTTCTATCCTTGCCCTCGAACGTATGGATTACCTTATTCGGAGTAAGAAATACACATTTTGGAATATCGTGTTTCCCATCTTGCTTATCGGTATGTCTTTTGGTTTCAGAACGGTTATCGGGATGTGCCTCATCTTTGCGTTTCTTGTCTTTGTTATGCTCTCTCCCAACAATTTGGTGAACAGAAAAGGCAAGATGGTCACATTGTTGGTCACGCTGGCTGTTTTCTTGGTTTTCCTTTTCACGGTGATTGGCAGTGAGATGAAAATCGTCTATATGCTGAATTTCAGTGGAACGGATTATTTGGCTCGGAAATACGAAGCTTTAGGCTTGAAATACAGCGAAATCTCTAAAAGCAAATATTTGTTCCCAGGAGCTTTTGTTCTGCCTTTGTCGCCTATGGTGGATGTGGCACCCGACCATAACAAAATGATTCATGGTAGTACCTTCATCAAGAATTTCCTCGCATTTTTTGCTATGTTGTCCTTCATAACAGCTATTAGACAAAGAAAATGGCGCGATTTCAGTCTCATAGGAGCTTATGAATTGTCCTATTTGGCCATAGTTGTGTTCACTTTTACGTCCAATTCGGAGCGTTACTATGAACCTGCCATACCCTTGATTTTGGTTATGTCGGCCTATGCTATGACACACCTGAGACGTAAGGATTTGACACTTTTCTATGTATATTGTGGTTTGCTTTTCGTGGCATTGTTCGCGTGGAATTGGTTGAAATTGGCAGCACGAGGATTGGTTTGAACTTTTATAATATTGAATATGGGAAACAAGCTTATTCGACATATCTCCATCATCGGCATTGGACTGTATCTGTTGGCTCTTGTAGTCATTAGTGTGGCGTTTCGTGAGTACGCTTTGCAACTAAAATGGGTAATATGGGGAATAGGGGAAGTGCTGTTTTTCTTTTTGCCGATTTCCGTTTTCTATCCCCGCTGGAAAAACGATGACCCAAAGCGTTTTTGGCATAAGGTGTTTTGGACGGCCTTTGCTGTGCGTGCAGTTTATGCCTTTTTGATGTGCTATTATTATTTTTGGGAAACGGGTATCGGTTTTGAGTATGGTGCGGGCGATACCCTATGGTATCATGCAAGCGGAACTTTATTGTCAAGATACGTTAGAGAAGGTTACATTTCATCTGTTTTCAGCTATTTGAATGCCTATACAATGGGCTATTCCGAGCACGGTTATGTGCTTTGGCTAACTTTGGTTTATTCTATTTTTGGCCGCAGTTGGTTGGTGCCAAGACTCTTTAAGGCCTTGATGAGTGCCTATCTCTGTATCACGGTTTGGAAATTAGGGTCGCGTACCTTCGGTGAACGCACTGGCCGTTTGGCAGCTGTAATGTGTGTGTTTACTCCAATTTTGGTTCAGTTATGCGGTCTGCATACCAAGGAGATGGAGATGATTTTCCTTTCCATCCTTACGCTTGAACGTATGGATTACCTCATTAGAAGCAAGAAATATACAGTCTGGAACATCTTGTTTCCAATTTTGCTCACGGGCTTGACCTTCGGCTTCCGGACCATCATCGGAATGTGCTTGCTTTTTTCATTTTTGGTTTTCGTGGTCTTGTCTTCCAAAGATTTGGTGGGCAAAAAGGGTAAAATTGTCACAATTGCTGCCGTTGTAGTCGTTTTTCTGGTTTTCTTGTTCTCCCCTATAGGGCGTGAAATGAAGATTATCTATCGTTTGAACTTTGTCGAGGTGAATTATCAATCGAAGAGATATGATTCTTTGGGGTTGAAACATAGCGAGTTGGCGCAGAATTTGATATTGGCTCCAGGTGCTTTCGTGTTGCCTTTGGCTCCTATGGTGGAGGAATCGCCTGACCACAACAAGATGATTCATGGCAGCACCTTTGTGACCAATTTTGTCGCATTCTTTGCTATGTTGGCCTTGGTTATCGTTTTCCGACAGAAAAAATGGCGTGATTTCAGTCTGATTGGATCTTATGAGTTGTCGTATTTGGCCATTATTATGTTTTCTTTTGCCGCCAATTCAGAACGATTTCATGAACCCGCTGTGCCATTAATAATGCTTATGGCTGCTTATGCGATGACCCATTTACGTCATAAAGACTTGAAAATCTTTTATGTATATTGTGGTGTGCTTTTTTTGGCTTTGGTTGTTTGGAATTGGTTGAAACTATCAGCACGTGGCTTGGTGTAAAAAAAATCTACCAATAAGCCTTGTAGTTCATAAAAAAGATGTATCTTTGCAGCCGCAAATCATAAGATTGGCTTTCGCCAAATCGGAGATTTCAACGAAGTTAAGAGGGTACCTTGCCCGAGCGGTTAGGGATCGGTCTGCAAAACCGGGGACGGCGGTTCGAGTCCGCCAGGTACCTCAAAGCCTGCTGAGTTTCGGTAGGCTTTTTTCTTTTTATTTGTCTTAAATCATTTGGAATCCGTATTTTTGCAGCCGAAAAAGAGACATAGGACTTCAAGATGTGAAAGTTTATCTTGCGTCTAGTGTCGAAGCAAACATCATAAAATTGTAAACAGTTGATTATTTGAAATATGAAAGAAGTTAGAGTTAGATTTGCCCCTAGTCCAACAGGTCCCTTACACATCGGGGGTGTTCGTACCGCATTATATAACTATCTGTTTGCCAAAAAGAACGGCGGAAAGATGATCCTTCGTATCGAAGACACCGACCAGACCCGTTTCGTGCCTGGTGCCGAACAATACATCGTTGAGTCACTCGACTGGTGTGGCATCAAGTTCGACGAAAGCGACTATGTTGGTGGTGCGTATGGTCCATACAAGCAGAGCAACCGCAAACATCTCTATAAACAATACTGCGACGAGTTACTGGCCAAAGGCTGCGCCTACATCGCTTTCGACACCGCCGAGGAACTCGACAAATACCGCAAGGAGGCTGAGGCTAACAAGCAAACCTTCATCTACAATTGCCAGAGCCGTAAGCATTTGCGAAATAGCTTGACAATGAGTAAGGAAGAAGTTGACAAGCTCATTGCTGATGGCACATCCTATACAGTACGTTTTATGATTCCTGAAGACCGCGAAATCGTTATGCACGACTTGATTCGTGGTGAGGTGAAAGTGCAAACCAACACCTTGGACGACAAGGTCTTGTTCAAGTCGGATGGTATGCCCACTTACCATCTGGCCAACATCGTCGACGATCACCTGATGCAAATCAGCCACGTTATCCGTGGAGAGGAATGGTTGCCTTCAATGCCACTTCACGTTATGTTGTATGAGGCCTTTGGTTGGGAGGCACCTCAGTTTGCCCATTTGCCTCTGCTGCTTAAACCGGATGGTAATGGCAAGCTGAGCAAACGTGATGGCGATCGCCTCGGGTTCCCTGTGTTTCCAATGTATTGGGTCGACCCGAAGACGGGTGACACGGCTATGGGTTACAAGCAGTCTGGTTACTATCCTGAAGCTTTCATCAATATGCTGGCTTTGCTGGGTTGGAATCCAGGCACTGAACAAGAAATCTTCACTATGGACGAACTCATCAAGGCTTTTTCACTTGAGCGTTGCAGCAAGAGTGGCGCCAAGTTTAACGTGGAGAAAACCAAGTGGTTCAATCACGAGTGGCTGATGCGTAAGTCGAATGAGGAGGTCGGCAAAGATTATCAAGCTTGGCTGAAAGCAGAAAAGGGCATCGAAACATCATTGGATTTTGCTGTGAAAGTAGCTGGTTTGGTGAAAGATAGAGTAAACTTTGTGAAGGAAATTTGGGATCAGAGTTTCTTTTTCTTTGAGGCTCCAACGGAATACGACCCTGTGACGGTGAAGAAACGCTGGAAAGAAAACTCTGCTGAAACTATGCTTAAGGTAAAGGAAGTCATCAATGGCATAGAAAACTTCAATTTGGCCAACATCGATGAGACACTCAATAATTGGATAGCTTCCAACGAACTGAATATGGGCTTGGTGATGAACGGCCTCCGGTTGATGGTGGTAGGTGCAGGTAAAGGCCCCCACATTGGTGAAATCCTCGAACTATTGGGTAAGGAAGAGACTCTCAAGCGTATCGACGCAGGTGTAAAAGCCTTAGGGTAAGACGATGAATCGTTTTGTTGTAATGCCTTTTCGGGTTACTATGTTCATTATGTACAAGCCTGGTGTATAGGTACTTGTGTTCAAAACAACCTTGGTTTCGTTGTTCAAATGCAAAGTCTCGACAGTTTGTCCCAGCATATCACACACTAGTACTTGCTGTAGTCCATCTTTTACCAAGATGTTGACGGATTCTCTCGTTGGGTTGGGATATACGGCCACGTGGGTTGTTTCAAATTCCTCAACACCATCATTGTTGATGCCTGCCAAAGTGGCCACTAGGCCCAAATTGAGTTCGGTAAATCGTTTGGATTGTTCCAAATTGTTGACGCTCAAGCCTAAAATATCATCTCGGGTATGGATGAATGGTGAGCTGGTATACACATCTTCGAAGGGGTGTACTGCAGGATATCCGCTGCGGTTGAACGATGAGTAGTCACTGTCGCCCCAAGCAAGCCAATTCTGATGGATGGGCATCTCAGGAAAATAGATATGGCTGAAGTTGTATACAAAATTAGCAATGAGTGAGTCTTGCGTCGTGTACATCAAATGGACATGGATGTCAGAGCCTTCTTCCAAATAGCCTGTCATGTCGAGGTTGAAATAGCCAACAATGTCCATATTTTGTGCCGCGCAGTCTTCAGCATAGGCAGTACTGCCCACCAGACCGATTTCCTCAGCACACCAGTTGGCATAAATGATCGTGCGGTCAAATGTATGGTGGCTTAATAATCGTGCAGTTTCAAGAATGCCAGCCACCCCTGAGGCATTGTCATCGGCACCTGGCGAACGGATGGTGTCGGGATTGGTCCCGTCAGAGTTCCACGAGTCATAATGTGCACCACAAATAACAAACTCTTGCGGTGTCTTGGTACCCCATTGCACGGCAATTACATTGTCGGCAGTTTCTTCTGGATAATCTGGTTTGTTGATTTTGAAGTCATGCAATTGTATCGAGTCGATGCCAAATTGTTCATAACGATTTGTTAACCAATCTTGTACTTCCCAAATATAACGGCTATCGAAGCGGCGGGTATGGTAGGAACAGAGATGCTCGATGTTCGCTTTGATGCTATCGATGGAGACAGAATCCATAAGGCTACGGATTTCGGGATTTTCTGTCTCAATTACTGGATAAGTATGTTCAAAGAGATGAGGAGCTTGGGCAGAGGTGATAATACCTGATACCAGAAGTAATGTGATAAGTATTATTTTTTTCATCTTGTTATGGTTTTGTTTGTCTGAGGCTTATGACCCATAGCCTATGGCATCCCTGAAATGCTTGAAGTTTTCAACCTCGCTGCTGGCAGCCATATTATAATCCTTTCACATGCGGCTTTCCCGCAATAAAGTCTTTCAGATAAAATGGCTCAAAATAAGCTACATCAACATAATCTTTCTCTTTCAAGGCCCTGTCTGCCAACGGAAGCATATAAGCCGCAGAAGGCTTAAAGCCATCAATTATGCTGATATTAGGTTGGTTTTCAAATATTTTCTTTAATTTCGGAGCACCATCGCCAAATAGCCATAAATGATGGTCTTTTCGTAAATCTTCAAATGAGTTTTCATTAATGACTAATGCAGCAGTATCGTTGATTTTGTCTAAGTTGGCATCAAAAATGGCAGCATACACTTCCATACGGCGAGCATCAATCATAGGGATAAGCAAGTCATTCTCACCAATTTGACTACCTAATTTGACTTTTATGCCATAGGCCATGGCTTCTAAAGTGTCAATGGCCATCAGCGGTAGATCGGCTGCATAGCAAATACCTTTGGCTGTGCTCACTCCGATGCGCAAGCCCGTATAAGAACCAGGACCCTTGCTCACGGCAACAGCATCTAATTGTGAATAATCAATTTTAGCCACTTCCATCACCTCACGGATAAAAATTGTAATTTTCTCTGAGTGAGCATTTTGACCTTCTGTTTCGCGTAAGGCAATTGTACAACAGCTTTCGTTGAGTGCCACCGAGCAAACAGGTGTGGCCGTTTCCAAACAAAGTATCATTTTCATTGGTTTTTATGGGGCAAAAATAAACAAAAATATAGTTATAAAGAGTCCAATATTAAGTTAGGTGAGCAAATTTAGTTAAGTAATCGTTCAGAATTAAACTACAATATCATTCGACTTTGGTACACGGGACTGCGAGACAAACCAATGTCCCGTAGTCTCACGTCTCGCAGTCCTGTATTTTTATATCCAATATGTAAACTAAATTTGCTCATCTACTTATTAATAATTGATTTGAGATTGAATCACTTTTTGGCTTTCAGCATCGTTGCAACTAAGCAGATGGCTGACGACTGATTGTTTACAGCTAAAGAAGCTTAATGTAGTTTGATTTTGAACAATATTTTGAACAATTACTAATAATTAAAAATAATAATGTTGTAAAATTGCAGAAAACCGTATATTTGCAGAATTAATATGCCTTTTTAGGCGTTTTTGTATATGATTGAAATAGAGTTCGTTAAAATGGTTTAATGGGACTTAGGAGGCGAAGCTGTGTAATGAGGGAATCAAGTATTTTCATATCAAAAGCAACTCAACGCAATTGGGACAAGCTGAAAAACGGCCGTACAGACCGATTGACGCATCGAGCCAATAAGAGCCGCTCACAAAAAATCATCACGCCTGAAGGTTATGTGATGGCATCCAGCCTGCCTCGTTTTGTTGAGGAACTGAAAGAGGTATGTTACCCCATCAACAGCTTGATTTTTAGCCTTTGTGCTGCATATTTGGAGCATAACAAGGTAAATGAAGCTAACAAACTCCGTTTCTTTGAGGAATACACGCATTATCAGCGAGTTGATCTTGAAATACCGCGTCAAATCCTGAAAAACCGACAAGACGATTGGATTGGTTTCATCTATCAGTCGCTGACTGCGGAAGGCCACCGCATCTTGAAAGGGCTTTATTATACCAAGCCAGTGATTGTCAATGAGATGCTTTCCGATATTCGAATTTTAAACGGTGAGAAGTTGCTTGATCCTTGTTGTGGTAGTGGCATTTTCCTGTTGAAAGTCCAGCACGCTCAGATGGAACAGTTGTATGGCATTGATAATGATCCGCTGGCTGTGATGATTGCCAAGGCAAACTTGATGGTAAAATACAATGAATCACCAGTTTATCCGCAGGTTTATCAGTTGGATTTCTTGCTTCATTCAGTTTCGGCTTTGGGCGATTTGCGATTCGACTATATAGTTACCAATCCACCTTGGGGCACTGAGAAAGGTAACCTTCACACTTCGAAAATCGTTCAATCGAAAGAAAAAGCTTCATTGTTTTTTACCGAATCGTTCAAGTTTTTGAATAAGAACGGAATACAACATTTTCTTTTGCCTTCATCTGTGCTAAAAATCAAAGTACACGCCGACCTGCGTCGTTTTGTGACCCACGAGACTTGTATTGAGTGTCTGAAATGTTATCGTGAACGTTTCAAAGGCGTGTTTACGGATTTCATTAGTTTGAAAGTCAGCAAGAAGCCAGTTTTTGATTGTCAGAATTATCTGGTGTACGGCGTAAATAATGAAGTGTCAAGGAAGAAATTTACAGCGGGTGATGATGACTTCTGTGCCATTCCTATGCTCAACGACCGTGACGAGGCCATCATTAGCAAAGTGGAACGTCTGCGACACGATGATCTTTCACATAGTCAGTGGGCTTTGGGTATTATCACTGGTAACAATGCAAAATTACTGAGGGACAGACCAATGAAAGGCTTGGAACCTATTTATATGGGCAAAGATATTGGTAAGTTCAGTTTGAAAAAAGCGAGTCGTTACATCAAATACAACCGAGCTGATTTTCAGCAGTGTGCGAAAGATGAGTTTTATAGAGCAAAGGAAAAGTTGGTGTATAAATTCGTTTCAAGTCGTCTTTGCTTCACTTATGACGACAAGCAGAGGCTGTTCCTCAATAGTGCGAATATTCTTATTCCTGAAGTGGAGGGTATGAGTGTGAAGACAGTACTGGCGTTTCTGAATTCTAGTTTGTTCAATTTCTTGTATGTCAAGCGGTTTAATGACCTCAAAATTCTGAAGGGTAACCTTTCTACTTTGCCGTTTCCAAAGATTACGCCCGAACAAGACCAACAGCTTTCCGTCTTTGTCGATTCCGCCTTGAACGGCGACACCAATGCAACCGAAAAAATCGATGCTTTGATTTTCTCACTTTATGGATTTGAGTCGGAAGAGATCGGATTAATAACACAGTAAACCAAGTCCTTGTGCTTGTCGAAGGGCCATTCAAAGTAGCAAAAGTCTGTATATTTCTCGTTGCTCAGATGGCCAGTATTATTAGGAAGCACACACGACAGGTGAAAGACTTGCTGAACTTCAATGTGTGAAGGTGCTTTATTACAAAAGAACAATTTCTTGTCGGACTTGTCTGTTATGAACAGTTTCAAAGAATTGTCGAAGTTTTTCAAAGAGAGCATCAAATAAGGATGGAATCGTCAGAAGAAAGAAGCTTTAATAATCATCCTGAATTATTGCCTGAGTTGTCGAAACATAAATAGTTCACTTTACAAGTCGACTCTTCGACGGGCTCAGGTCCTTAGATTTATAAAATTAAATATGAATATTTTAGTCACCGGTGGTGCCGGTTTCATAGGTTCACATACTTTAGTGGAACTCTATGCTGCTGGACACAACACCGTGGTCATCGATAACCTTTGCAACTCGAACCGTAAGTCCTTAGAGCGTGTGGAGGAGTTGACAGGTAAGGAGATCCCATTTTACGAAGTAGACATTCGCGATCGCGAAGGTCTCAACCGAGTGATGGAAGCCCACCGCTTAGATGCCTGCATTCATTTCGCTGGGCTGAAAGCAGTGGGAGAGAGTGTTGAAAAACCTTGGGAATACTATGAAAACAACGTTGGCGGCACACTGACATTGCTTGACGTAATGCGTCAACACGCCTGCAAGAACATTATCTTTTCGTCGTCAGCTACTGTCTATGGTGACCCTACCATCATTCCCATTACGGAAGACTGTCCCAAAGGGCATTGCACCAACCCTTATGGCAAAACCAAGAGTATGTTGGAAGAGATAATGATGGATATGCAAAGGGCCGACCAAGGATGGAATGTCGTTTTGTTGCGTTATTTCAATCCCATTGGTGCTCACCCAAGCGGTAGGATAGGGGAGAACCCTAATGGTATCCCAAACAATCTGATGCCCTATGTCACTCAAGTGGCTGTGGGCAAACGCCCTGAACTTGGTGTATTTGGCAACGATTACGACACTCCTGACGGCACAGGTGTTCGTGATTACATCCATGTCGTTGACCTTGCCCGTGGACATGTTGCTGCTCTGCAAGCTGTCGAAAGGAACTGTGGCTGTGCGATTTACAACCTTGGTACAGGTCAAGGCTATTCAGTATTGCAGGTGGTGGAGACTTTTGAAAAGGTTAATGGTGTCAAGATCCCATACAGCATTAAGCCTCGTCGTGCAGGCGACATCGCAATGTGCTATTCGGATCCCACTAAGGCGGAGAGGGAATTGGGCTGGAAAGCGCAATACGGCCTCGAAGAGATGTGCCGCGACTCATGGAATTGGCAAAGAAACAACCCTAACGGATATTAGTAATAATAGCGAGCCTTCCATATCTTTTCTGAAAGGGCATATGCGATGGAAAGGAATCTATGGAGGGCGGACAAAGAAATCATATAGAACAGCTTTTGAAGCCATAGATTGACTACGTCGAAATCTCCGATTCGGCGAAAGCCAATCTTCGATTTCCATGCCAACGCACTGCCAACCGCAGGAATGACATACCTTCAATAGCCTGTTTTGACATATAAAGAATACAAAATACTTTAAATTAAATATGAAAGGCATAGTATTAGCTGGAGGATCTGGCACAAGATTGTATCCCATCACCAAGGGTGTAAGCAAACAATTATTACCTATCTACGACAAGCCGATGGTGTATTATCCCATTTCGGCACTGATGTTGGCGGGCATTAGAGATATCTTGATTATCTCAACCCCTTATGACTTGCCGGGATTTGAGCGCCTATTGGGCGATGGCTCGGACTACGGTGTCCACTTCGAATATGCAGAACAGCCCTCACCCGATGGTTTGGCCCAGGCTTTCATCATCGGCGAGAAGTTTATCGGTGATGATTGCGCTTGCCTCGTCTTGGGCGACAACATCTTCTATGGTAGTGGTTTTACCACGTTGTTGAAGAATGCCGTCAAAGACGCTGAAGAGAACAATAAAGCCACCGTGTTCGGTTACTGGGTGTCAGACCCTGAACGCTACGGCGTGGCCGAATTCGACAAGCAAGGCAACTGTCTGAGTATTGAGGAGAAACCCAAACAACCCAAGAGCAACTATGCCGTGGTAGGGCTGTATTTCTACCCTAACAAGGTCGTTAATGTGGCCAAGAATATCAAGCCAAGTGCGCGTGGTGAATTGGAAATCACTACAGTGAACCAACGTTTTCTGGAAGACGGCGAGCTTAAAGTTCAAGTGTTTGGTCGCGGTTTTGCTTGGCTTGACACGGGAACCCACGATTCTTTGTCAGAGGCATCGACGTTTGTTGAAGTCATTGAGAAGCGACAAGGTTTGAAGATTGCCTGCTTGGAAGGCATAGCTTATCGCAATGGTTGGATTACTGAAGAAAAGATGCGCGAACTGGCCAAACCGATGCTGAAGAACCAATATGGACAATACCTCTTAAAGGTCATTGATGAATACAAGTCGGAAATCACTTCTGATACCTTGACGCACCCGAATTGGAAGTAAAAGACTAGAGAAAGTTGTGCAATGCAAAACAGTTTCTTTTCAAATCCAAAGTGTATCGAAATAAGCCCTAAACAATAACAATTATATTTGTATAATCCTATAAATCTGTGTTTTAAATAAATATGTGCTCTAAACGTTCTATCATCATCACTGGAGGTGCAGGGTTCATCGGCAATCATGTCGTTCGCCTGTTCGTCAATAAATATCCGGAATATAATATCATCAACCTTGACAAGTTGACGTATGCAGGAAATCTGGCCAACCTGAAAGACATTGAAGGCAAGCCCAACTATAAGTTCGTCAAGATGGACATCTGCGATTTTGAGGGTGTCTACAAGTTGATGCAGGAAGAACATATCGATGGTGTCATCCACCTTGCAGCCGAAAGCCATGTGGACCGCAGCATCAAGGATCCTTTCACTTTCGCACAGACCAATGTGATGGGGACGTTGAGCCTCTTGCAGGCTGCCAAATTGTATTGGGAGAGCTTGCCCGAGAAATGGGAAGGTAAACGTTTTTATCACATCAGCACTGACGAGGTCTATGGGGCACTAGAACTAACCGACCCAGAAGGCATTATGCCACCTTTTACTACCCAGGCCAGCAGTGGAAAACATCACCTTGCCTATGGCAGTAAATTCTTCACTGAAGATTTGAAATACCAACCTCACAGCCCTTATAGCGCAGCCAAGGCCAGCAGCGACCACTTCGTGCGTGCTTTCCACGACACTTACGGTATGCCAACGGTGGTGACCAACTGTTCCAACAACTACGGTCCATACCAATTCCCCGAGAAGCTGATACCTCTGTTTATCAATAATATCCGTCACCGTAAACCGCTTCCTGTCTATGGCAAAGGTGAGAATGTGCGCGACTGGCTTTATGTGGTCGACCATGCTCGTGCGATTGACCTGATTTTCCATAAAGGCAAAATTGCAGAAACCTACAATATCGGTGGCTTCAACGAGTGGAAAAACATCGACCTCATCAAGGTGCTCATCAATACTGTGGATAGATTGTTGGGCCGTCCTGAAGGAGCCGATATGGATCTGATTACCTATGTCACCGACCGTGCTGGACACGATATGCGTTATGCCATTGACTCAACCAAACTACAGAAAGAATTGGGCTGGGAACCGTCTTTGCAGTTTGAGGAAGGAATAGAGAAAACAGTCCGTTGGTATTTGGACAACCAGGAATGGATGGACAACGTGACCTCTGGTGACTACCAGAAGTATTACGATGATATGTATAAGAACAGATAAACCGACACTTGTATGTTCGTAGCAGTTTATCCATTGGTTTTCAATAGAAACGGCATACGCTACGGGGCCGTTGTCAGTCCTTTTCCGTAATTGTCGACTAAGGCGACGGACATTATCCGTAGCCCATTGAAATAAGGATGGACTAATTAACTCTATGAAAACTAAATAAATACTAAATTTTATGGATAAAGTAACTATTATTGACTACGACCGGATTTACAAGAATTTCATTGATGAGAAATACTTGCACGGTTATGACGAATACTACTATCGCAACCAGCAGGTGAAAAAGCCCACAGGCGGTTGGCGGCACTTGCATACCGATGAAATAGAACGTTTGGTGAAAAACAGCAATTCTGCCACGAATTGGGATGAAATTTGGGTCACCGATGAGTTTGATACGAATATGGTTCACAACAACCATTTCTTCGGTATGGTGCGCATCGGTCGAATCAATCGTAAGGTGCTGCAATACCACGACCTTCGTGTTCCGGTTGGTATTTCCAACAGTAGCATCATTTCATGTGACATCGGTGATGACGTGGCCATCCATGACGTGCATTATATGGCCAACTACATTATTGGCGACCGCAGCATCCTTTTCAACATCCAAGAGATTTCCACTACCGACCATTCCAAATTTGGCAATGGTACCATCAAAGAGGGCGAGCCGGAGGATGTACGTGTGTGGCTAGAAGTGATGAACGAAATCGGAACCCGTAAAATATTGCCTTTCGATGGAATGATTAGTGCCGATGCTTATCTGTGGGCAAAATATACGGACGACACCAAATTGCAGGAACGCCTTAAAGAAATCACTCAGTCTAGCGTTGACTTTCATCGTGGTTATTATGGTACCGTTGGTGAGTCTTGTGTCATCAAGAATTGTTGGATTCTGAAAGATGCCAAAATAGGACCGCACTGCTATATCAAAGGTGCAAGCAAACTGAAAAACATCACCATCAACTCGTCAGAAGAGGAACCTTCTCAAATCGGTGAGGGAGTCATCCTTGTGAACGGTGTCACGGGCTATGGCTGTCGTATCTTCTATTCCGTCGTTGCCACACGTTTTGTATTGGGTGACAACTGTAACCTGAAATATGGTGCACGACTCATACACTCTGTGTTGGGCGACAACTCCACCATTTCTTGTTGCGAAGTGCTGAACAATTTGATTTTCCCTTCACATGAACAACACCATAACAACTCCTTCCTCATTTCAGCATGCGTGATGGGACAGAGCAATATGGCAGCTGGTGCCACTATGGGTTCCAACCATAATAGTCGTGCAACTGATGGCGAGATTGTGGCTTCACGTGGTTTCTGGCCAGGACTCTGTTCCAGCGTGAAGCACTCATCGAAATTCGCTTCCTTTACCTTGCTCTCCAAGGCCGACTATCCCAACGAGATGAATATTATGCTCCCCTTCTGTTTGGTCAACAACAATGCGGCCAATAACGAGCTAGAGGTTATGCCTGCCTATTGGTGGATGTATAATATGTACGCCATCGCCCGCAACACCTCAAAATATTTGAAACGTGACAAACGCAAGCGTAAGATTCAAAACATTGAATTTGAAACTCTTGCACCTGACACAGTGGAAGAAATCATAGAAGGACGCAAACTCCTTGAGGTTTGGGTAGCCAAGGCCTATCTTCGCAAGAAAGGCGAAGACCCTGAGAAGTACGAATATTATGATTTGCGCGACTGTGGCAAACAACTTCTCGACTTTGAGCCTGAAGTCATAAAGTCGTTGGAGGTTTTTGGCGAACATATGGAAAAAGGCAAACGTAAGGTGCGTATTCTGAAACCTTTGGAAGCATACCATGCTTACGGTGACATGATTGTCTATTATGCAGTCAAGACACTGATGCATTATTTGGAAGCACATCCCGACATCGATATGGAGACCATTGTGAACCATATGAGAGGCAAGCGCCTCCGCAAGTGGATTAACCTTGGCGGTCAAACTATGCCCGAGGAATATGTAGACCAGTTGCGTGCCGACATCCGCGAAGGTAAGCTCAACACTTGGGAGGAAATACATCATCGCTATGATGAACTTTGGGAAAATTATCAGGCAGAAAAGTTGCGTCACGCTTATTTCTCACTGATGTTCCTCTATAAGGATGAAACCGATGTGCTTACCGAAGAAATGTGGCACGAGAATTTGGACAAGGCCATTCGCATCCAAAGCTTCATTTGCGACCAAGTCTATGAGAGCCGCAAGAAAGACTATGACAACGAGTTCCGTAGTGCCACCTTCCGCAACGAGGCAGAGAAAATTGCCGTCATCGGAAAGATTGACGAGGTCAGCTTTGTCAAGCAAATCCGTCAGGAGAGCGAGGAGTTTGTGGCATTAATCCAAAAATATAGAAACACCCATTAATCTTGCAGAGACGCGATTGTCTCGTCGTCTCCACCAACATCAATTAAACAATTAAACAATCAACAATTAAACAACATATAACTATGAGAGTCATTATCGAACATAATTACGACGCTATGTCGCGTTGGGCTGCCAACCACATCGTTGAACGCATCAATGCTTTCAAACCCACAGCAGAAAGACCTTTTATTCTGGGTCTGCCTACAGGCTCCACTCCTATTGGCACCTATTGTGAACTGGTGCGCCTCCACAAGGAAGGCAAGATTTCTTTCCAGAATGTGGTTACTTTTAATATGGATGAATACGTGAAAATTCCGGAGAACCACCCTGAGAGTTATCACAGTTTTATGTGGAATAATTTCTTTAGCCATATCGACATCAAGAAGGAAAATGTCAATATTTTGAATGGTAATGCTGAAGACCTTGAGGCCGAATGTGCCCGCTATGAAGCCAAAATCAAGAGCTATGGCGGCATCGATCTCTTTATGGGCGGCATTGGCCCCGATGGCCATATCGCATTCAACGAACCTGGCAGCTCATTGACTTCACGTACTCGCGTCAAGACTCTTACCACTGATACCATTATCGCCAACTCCCGCTTTTTTGATAATGATATTAATAAGGTGCCGAAGACCGCTCTAACAGTAGGTGTAGGTACAGTTATGGACAGCCGTGAAGTGATGATTTTGGCCAATGGCCACGGCAAGGCCCGTGCTTTGGCGCATGCCATAGAAGGCGCTGTGAGCCAAATGTGGACTGTCAGCGTGCTGCAGATGCATCCAAAGGGAATCATCGTTTGCGATGATGCGGCCTGCGATGAGATGACCTATGGTACGGTGAAGTACTTCAAGGATATCGAAAAGAATAATATTTGAGTATTTTTTTGAAACAAATCTTACATGAATCTATCATAAATCTATTTCTCTTCTTCTCGACATCGTCCTAATCGGACTCGCCGATAAAACTATTTGTTTTAGATTTGTGTAAGATTTGTTTCTTCCTTATTTCATGAGTATTCAGTTATACAAAGAACGGATGTATAACATCATTGGAGCAGCCATGTCGCTGTACAATGAGATTGGCAGTGGCTATTCTGAGCCAATTTACCAAGAATGTCTGTCTGTGCTTTGGTACCGAAAGGGATATTCCATGGGAAAGGGAAAAGTTGTTAAAGATGTATTTTCATGGCATTGAGTTGGAAAAGACATATAAGGCTGACTTTGTGTGTAATGATGATATTATCGTAGAATTGAAAGCTGTCACCGAACTTCTAAGTGAGCATAGAGCACAATTGTTCAATTACATGAGAATAACTAACACAAAGTTTGGTATCCTAATCAATTTTGGAGAATCACAAAGACTACATGCCGAAAAGTACATGTTCAATGAACTTACCAATAAGTTTGATTTAATCCGAGGTTAATTAGCCAAGCTTCGAAGAAGCGCCATCGGCAAGCCCGATAAGGGCAAACCGAACGATAATGGACCAAAGAAATACATAAAAAGAATTTGTAACAGATTTATGTAAGATTTGTTTCTTTAAATACAAACAATGAAAAACTTCGCGATAATTGGCGTCGGCGGCTATATTGCTCCACGCCATCTCAAAGCCATCAAAGACACAGGTAACAACCTTGTTTCCGCCTACGACAAGAGCGATAGCGTCGGCATTATGGACAGCTATTTCCCCAAAACTGCCTTTTTCACCGAGCAGGAACTCTTCGATCGCCACAACACTAAACTGCGTGACAGTGGCACCAATATCGATTACGTCACCGTGTGTACGCCCAATTACCTTCACGACGCTCATATGCGTTATGGTTTGCGTCTCGGTGCCGATGTCATCTGTGAGAAGCCCCTTGTGCTCAACCCTTGGAATATTGATGCTTTGCAAAAGGTGGAACAACGTCAGGGACATAAGGTTAATACCATCCTTCAACTGCGCTTGCATGACAAGATTGTTGCTCTGAAGAAAAAAGTTGACGAAGGTCCGAAAGACAAAATATACGACATTGACTTGACCTACATTACTTCGCGTGGCAATTGGTATTATGCCTCGTGGAAAGGCGATATCAACAAGAGCGGTGGCATTGCCACCAACATCGGAGTACACTTTTACGATATGCTGGGTTGGATTTTTGGCGACGTGCAAAAGAACATCGTTCATGTAGCTTCACACGACCGTGTGGCGGGCTATTTGGAATTGAAGCGTGCCCGTGTGCGTTATTTTCTCAGCATTAATGGCGACACACTGCCACCCAATGCCGTGGAAGGAGAGAAGCGTACTTACCGCACCATTATGATTGACGGTGAGGAATTTGAATTTAGTCAAGGCTTCACTGAACTGCATACCAAGAGTTATGAGGAAATCCTTTC
The DNA here is from genome assembly GCA_946405575.1 of uncultured Bacteroidales bacterium. Lineage (GTDB taxonomy): Bacteria > Bacteroidota > Bacteroidia > Bacteroidales > F082 > Limimorpha. The sequence continues at coordinate 23,784 of CAMJHP010000010.1, forward strand.
TGGTCGCGGTTTCGGCATCGAAGATGCACGCCGTTGCATCAATATCGTGTATGAGATCCGCAACGCCACACCCATTGGACTCATTGGAGATTACCATCCTATGGCAAAACTGCCTTTGAGTGGACATCCATTTGGATGGAAGTAATGCCAGTCCCCTATGTCATTCCTATGTGGGCATAAGCGGAGGAGAGGAATCTATAGGAGGCGGTTTACTAGGTAAAACCCTTAAAGAACGCATCAGCAAGCATAGTTCCCATGCTTGCTTACGCATTATAGTCCAGCGTAGTATGCCTCCAAAAGCCTGCATAAACTTGAAAGTAATACAAATAAAATATATATGAAAGACACAAAAATCTGTGTGATAGGCTTAGGCTATGTGGGTCTGCCCCTTGCCCGCCTGTTTTCAACGAAATTTGAAACCATTGGTTTTGATATGAATGAATCTCGTGTGAATGCCTTGATGACAGGACACGATGCGACCCTGGAGGTAAGTGATGAGTTGTTGCAAGATGCCATCAAGAACCATGGTTTCCGTTGTACCACCAATCTCGAGGAAATCAAGAAATGCAACTTCTATATTGTGGCCGTTCCCACCCCCGTCGACCGCGACAACCGTCCTGACTTGCGTCCCCTTTGGGGAGCTTCAGACACCGTTGGCAGGGTGATTTCAAAAGGCGATGTGGTAGTGTATGAGTCAACGGTTTACCCAGGTGTTACCGAAGAAGAATGCCTGCCTGTGGTAGAGCGTGTCAGTGGTCTGAAGTTCAATGTGGATTTCTATGCCGGTTATAGCCCTGAGCGCATCAATCCTGGCGACAAACAACACACCGTTGAGAAGATCAAGAAGGTGACCTCTGGCTCCACGCCCGAGATTGCCGACTATGTTGATTCAGTCTACAACAGCGTTCTTATTAATGGCACGCATAAGGCACCGAGCATTAAGGTGGCTGAGGCATCGAAAATCATTGAAAACTCACAGCGTGATGTCAACATCGCCTTTATGAACGAATTGGCGAAAATATTCAACGCTATGGGTATCGACACTCATGATGTGATAGAGGCCGCCAGCAGCAAGTGGAACTTTATCAAACTGAGTCCAGGTTTGGTGGGCGGGCACTGCATTAGTGTGGATCCGTACTATCTCATCCAAAAGGCACAGGTCTATGGCGTGTTGCCTCGTATTATGCATGCTTCAAGGCGATTGAATGATGGTATGGGTGCCTATGTGGCCAACCAGACCATCAAGTGTATGAACAAAAAAGGCGTGATGGTAAAAAATGCTAGGATTCTCATCCTGGGCATCACTTTCAAAGAGAACTGCCCTGACATCCGCAATACCAAGGTGGTCGACATTTATCACACGTTGAGCGAATACACGCCAAACATCACAGTGTTCGACCCTTGGGCCGATGCTGATTATGTGTTTCAGGAATATGGTGTGACTGTGACTAACGAAGTACCAAGTAATAAGTTTGACGCGGTGATTCTTGCGGTAGCACACAAAGAGTTCTTGGATATGGATGTAAAATCATTTGTTAGGGAAGGTGGCGTCATTTATGACGTGAAGGGTATTTTGCCGCGTGAGATTATTGATGGAAGATTGTAATATTTAAAGATTAAAAAGTTTAGAGTTTATGTTTAGAGTTAGAGTAGTTTAAAAGTTGATAGTTGAAAGTAAAGAGTATGGAGGTATTTGGATATCGTGAATTGATAGCTTATCAGAAAGCTAAGGAAGTGGTTAAGAAAACATATAAACTCTTAAAGAAGTTTCCTCCCGAAGAACGTTAAGCAATGTGTGACCAATTGAGAAGAGCGTCGATTTCTGTTACTTCGAATATAGCCGAAGGAGTGAATCGCTTTTCAGTGAAAGAGAAAGCTCATTTCATAGAAATAGCATACGGTTCGTTGATGGAGGTTTCATCACAGTTTGAAGTGGCTGAGGAGCTTGGCTATATTACAACAGCTGTCCGTCAGAATATGGATGTGTTGATAGAAGAGGACGCTCGTCTTCTGTCAGGCCTTATCACTTCCTATAAACCCTCCGACTCTAACTCCTAAACTATAAACTCTGCACTCTAAACTAGAAAAAATGAACATCGCAGTAGCAGGCACAGGTTACGTTGGCTTGAGCATCGCCACATTGCTGGCGCAACACAACCATGTCACGGCTGTGGATGTCATTCCTGAAAAGGTAGACCTTATCAACAAAAGGGAATCACCTATCCAAGACGAGTACATCGAGAAATATTTGGCCGAAAAGGAACTTGACCTTACTGCTACTCTCGATGGTGCTGCTGCCTACAAAGATGCCGAGTTTGTCATCATCGCAACTCCCACCAATTACAACCCACAGAAGAGTTTCTTCGATACCTCTCATGTTGAGGAAGTCATAGACCTTGTTCTCAGCGTCAACCCCGATGCGGTGATGGTTATCAAAAGCACCGTACCCGTTGGTTATACAAGAGGACTATATGTGAAATATGCCTCAAAGGGCGTTGAAAAATTCAACCTCTTGTTTTCGCCTGAGTTTTTGCGCGAAAGCAAGGCTTTGTACGACAACCTCTATCCCAGTCGCATCATCGTGGGCTATCCTAAACCTATTGTTGGCTATGATGAGGAGAACGAAGCCATCAAAGCCTTGGCTCGGACGGACATAGAAGAAAAGGCTAAAGTATTTGCTCATCTCCTTGTTGAAGGTGCTATAGGCCGATCAAAAAATGACGCTGCTAACCCACAACCCACAACTTCCAACTCCCAACCAGAGAAGGACATCCCAGTACTCTTTATGGGCCTTAAGGAAGCCGAAGCCGTAAAACTCTTTGCCAACACCTATCTGGCTTTGCGCGTGAGCTATTTCAACGAATTGGATACCTATGCTGAAGTAAAAGGGCTTGATACCTTATCTATAATAGAAGGCATTTGTCTTGATCCACGTATTGGCAATCATTACAACAATCCCAGTTTTGGCTATGGCGGCTATTGTTTGCCCAAAGACACCAAACAGCTTTTGGCCAATTACGAGGATGTGCCGGAAGACCTTATTCGTGCCATTGTTGACAGCAACCGTACGCGCAAGGACTTCATCGCTGATCAGGTGCTGAAGAAAGCGGGGTATTATGACTACTACGACCAAGGGCAATACAATGCTGCTCAGGAACGACATTGCATCATCGGAGTCTATCGCCTGACGATGAAGTCGAACAGTGACAACTTCCGTCAGAGCAGTATCCAAGGTGTAATGAAACGCATCAAGGCAAAAGGTGCTGAGGTCATCATCTATGAGCCGACCCTACCTAATGGTTCCACCTTCTTTGGCAGCTTGGTGGTCAACGACATGGAGAAATTCAAGACCATGAGTCAGGCCATCATTGCCAACCGTTATGACAGCATCCTTGATGATGTGAAGGAGAAGGTCTACACTAGGGATATCTTTAAGAGGGATTAATCTTGTAGGGAAATAGGGTCGCTTGTGTTGTTCCTGAATAGGGATGACGAAAAGGAAATGGAAGTTTGACGTAGCCAATCTTTAAGAGACGTCGGCACAAAGAAGCAATAACCATATTTTTTTGAAACCGTATATTCTATCTCTCACACAGCTCAATGCAGAGATGACAGGTTTTCTGTAGGCCGAAACGCCCTATGACTTATATGTGTAAACATTTATTATTCAGTATATTTTTCCTAGCGATGACAGCTCTATTGCCTGCACAAACCGTCTATCAAAAAGACCGTTGGGGAGCAAAGTTGTACTACTTTAGGGACAATACTATGCAACAAAAGGACCGTTGGGGTGACAAGCTGGTATGGTACGACGCTGAGCATCAGACCCTCCACCAGAAAGACCGCTGGGGTGCCAAACTTCTTTTCATCGATGGTAATACGGTACGGCAGAAGGATCGCTGGGGCGATGCCTTACTTTTCTTCGATGGCCAGACCATCCGTCAAAAAGACCGTTGGGGGCAGGCCTTGTATTATCTTGATGGTAACGTCCTAAAGCAGAAGGACCGTTGGGGGCAGGCTGTGTATTATTTTGATTTCGAACCGACTAAATGGCAATTAGCGGCGCTGGTATTGTTGTGATGTTAGCGTAATAGCCGGTATCTATGCCATTCCATAAAGAGGTTTGTGTGACAGGAATCTATGAACAAAGACCCATTTAGGACGACATCAAAAGCCAAAGATTCCAACCGTATATTACCTATTGAGGATTGACAGGTTTCTAAATCCAGCTGTAAAAAGAACTTATGGAATTTCTATCTGCCCATTGGCTCGACATCACCACCACAGCCCTAGGCCTCGCCTATATCCTCTTGGAATATAAGGCCAGTGTCTGGATGTGGGTCGTGGGCTTCGTGATGCAATCGCTGGGCATTGTGCTTTACTACCAAAAAGGCCTCTATGCCGACTGTGGCATGGAGTTCTACTACCTTGCCATGACCGTCTACGGCTTCATCGCCTGGATGCGCCATAAGCAGAAGACCGCCGACCTCCCCATCCGCCATATGCCCAAACGTATGGCTTTGATATGGTTAGGTCTTGCCGCAGCAGTATGGGCAGCCATTTATTTCCTGCTGTCGCGCTTCACCAACTCGACCGTGCCCATTCTTGATGCCTTCACTACCGCCTTGAGCATCGTGGGTATCTGGGCCTTGGCGCGTAAATATTTGGAACAGTGGTTTGTATGGATTGTAGTGGACGTGGTGACGTGTGGACTCTATTACTATAAAGACATCCCCTTTAAGGCCAGCCTTTATGCCTTATATGTTGTCATCGCCGTCTTCGGTTATCTGAAATGGTGTAAGATGATGGAAACAAAAACAAATTAATTCTTCTTTTATTCGTTTTTTTACCTAATTTTGCCTCAAATTCGATAGTGAGCCAAAGCAGAGCATAAAGGTGTTGATAAATAGGCTCATAAACAAGTCATTCTCAGCCCTTTGTCACCACGGAATGTGACTGACGGGGCAAAGCCGTAAAGTAAAAAAATAAATTATTTCTATTAATATGGAGAAAACCGTTTATTTCAGAGCATTTGAAGAAGCAGATGCAGAACTTATCTATAAGTGGAAGAATGATGATAGCCTTAGGAAATTAAGTACAGGCTTGAATCGTCGAATGTGTAGGGACGAGGCATTGGAATGGGTTAAGGCGCGGATGCGTCACAATCCCTATCAGGTGTGGTGGGCCATTTGTGCAAAAGACACCAATAAGATGATAGGATTCATGAGCCTCACGGATATCCATTATATCAACAGCAGTGCTAATTTCAGTGGAATCGTCATAGGTGATCCAGATTACCGCGATGGACTGGCATGGATTGAGTCGTACCTGTATATTTACGGGTATGCGTTTGAAAGCTTGAATCTAAATCGTGTTTGGGGGCATTCCTTGATGGGACATGAGACTACGCACATTATGGGTGAAGTGATGTTCTCGACACGCGAAGGTGTTATGCGACAAGCTGCATTCAAGAATGGTCGGTATTATGATATGTCCATAGGGTCCCTTCTCCGCGAAGAGTATTTTGAGCATAAGAACAAAGGGGAATATGAAGTGGAAGCGGTCATGAGACGGTTTGTCAAACTTCTGAAAAGCAAAAAAGCAAAACATGAATAATCCATATACACTTGAAGGAAAGACCATTCTGGTTACGGGAGCCTCTTCCCATATTGGCAAACAAATAGCCCTCAGAAGTTCTGAGATGGGTGCCAAACTCATCGTTATGGGCAGAAACGAAGAACGACTGCAAGAAACATACAACAGCCTTGCTTCTTCAGACCATCAACAGATTGTCTTTGATGTGGTGAACCATCAGGAGATTCCCGCTTTGGTTGAAAAACTTCCAAAATTAGACGGTGTAGTGTTGTGTGCTGGCATTTTTGATACGACGGTAGTGAGGCATATTACAGATGAAAAACTGCATCGGATGTTCGATACCAACACATTCTGTAACATCCTGTTTGTGCAGCAATTGTTGAAGAGAAAGAAGATTACCGAAAACAGTTCAATTCTTTTTGTGTCGTCGGTGGCTTCGTTCCGTCCCTATAAAGGAAATGCCTTGTATTCAGCCACAAAAGGAGCACTTGACTCGTTCTCAAAAGTAGCTGCCTTGGAACTGAGTTCTCAGAAAATCCGTGTCAACACTATTCATCCCGGTATTGTGAAACGAATCACCGGACTTCGTGAAGGCGTGCTTTCCATCGAGGATCAGAAGAAAGAAGAGGAACGTATTCCTTTGGGCTTCGGACATCCCGACGATATTGCATACGCCGCAGTATACCTTCTCTCGGATGTGGCTCGCTGGGTTACAGGAACCGATATGATTGTAGACGGAGGACAATCCTTGATTTAACATAACAAATATAGAAAAAGTCATGAAAACCATTATCAATAACATTGACATTAAAAGCATAGCAACCTGCCTGCCTAAAGGCATTCTCGAGATGTCGACATTGAAAGACAGATTTGGGGAGAAAGAAGTGGAAGACGCCATCAGAGTGGCTGGCATTGAGCGGGTGCATGTGGCAGAAGTCGGACAAACTGCTTCGGATTTGTGCTTTGAAGCTGCTGAGCTAATTATCAATACAGAACAAATCGACCGTTCCTCTTTTGATGGTTTGGTGTTTGTTTCAGAACATCCTGATTTTCATGGTCCTGCAACATCGTGCGTCCTGCAAGGCAGATTAGGCTTGCCCAAAGATTGTGTTTGTTTCGACATCAACTATGGTTGCAGCGGTTATATCTATGGAATATTCCAAGCAGCCACTTTGATTGGCTCTGGTGCCTGCAATAAAGTTCTTGTGCTGGCTGGTAACACCAACTCGAAGACAGTCGAAAAAGACAGAAAGTCTTCCTATATGGTGTTCGGTGATGGAGGTTCAGCGACTGTTGTTGAGAGGGGTACAGGAACATTGGGATTCCATATTATGTCGAACGGTTATGATTATGAAACCGTATTGTGCCCCAAACGTGGTTTCAGATATTGGCCTCAGAGCATGAACATTGACTTCAGGTTGACGGGCAAAGAAATGCAAGGAGACGATGTGTTCGCCTTTATCATTTCGGTAGGTCCAAAGAGCATCAAGGAAGTGTTGAACCTTGTGGGTTGGGATAAGGACGATGTCGATTTCTTCGGACTACATCAGGCCACCAAGGTGACCATAGATTTCATGAGCAAGAAACTGAAACTGGCACATCCCGAACGGGCACCTTTCGATATCATGAATTATGGCAATACCAGTCCGACTACGGTTCCGTTGGTTCTGACGGATTGGCCGTATAGAGCCGAAGGCATCGACACCTCTACTTGGCACAAGGTGATTTTGTCGGCCTACGGTATCGGCTTGTCATGGGGTAGCATCGCTTGCGACCTTTCTAAGACAAAGATTTATCGTCCTATTAACCAATAAGATATAAACCATTATGGAATCTACTCTTACTAAAACAAGAGACACAACTTTTGATTCTATAAAGTTTGTACTTATTTTTTTTGTTGTTTTTGCCCATACTTTTCAAATAAACATGTGTGGAGTAAATGCTCGTTTGTTTTCGTTCATAAACTCTTTTCATATGCCAGCATTTATTTTGGTTTCTGGATTTTTTTACAAAGATTCAGATTCAAAAAAGTTTTGGCGAGGTATTCTCGAATTGTTCTTAGTTATTTTAGTATTCCAGATAATATATTTTTCTTGGGGATGGCTTGATCCATTTGATTTTTCTTGGGAAGGTATTTGGAACAGGGTTTCGCATTTGTATCTTCCTAGAAGGGCTTTGTGGTATATCCTCTCACTATGTTTTTGGCGTTTGTTTATGAGGTATTATCCTAGTAAGGTGAGGGAGAATTACAAAATTACCTTGCCCATTTCTATCATTGTTTCTTTGTTGGTGGGGTTTATTCCTATTAGAGGAGAGTTTTCATTTCAGAGAACATTTACTTTTTTCCCATTCTTTTTGATGGGGTATTATATGCATAAATATAATTTGTGGGATAAAATCCGTGGAATAAAGAATTGGATGTGTATTACTGTAATCGTAATCTATTTTCTTGTTATTCTATTGATTCCAAACTTTCCAGATTCAATGTTAACAGGAAGCTTTCATTATTGGAGCGGATTAGGTAGTTGGAAAAAAATGTTTCTTTTACGAGTAGCAAGTTATTTTTGGATGATCCCGCTTACTATTTGTGTATTGAATGTAATTCCAAACTGCAAGTTCTTAGCGGAACAAGGGCAAAACACAATGTTTTACTTTTTGTACCATCCTTATTTCATCTGGTTAATGCATTGGTGTGTTGTGAAATTTAATGCACCTACATCAACCCTGTTTTTGTTCATCTATACGGCTATCAGTATGTTTGTTATGTACTGGCTAAGCAAAATACCGGTCCTCAATTTTTTGACTAAACCCATCTCAACAATAAGATCGAAAAAATGAAAGCATTCATTTTTCCTGGCCAAGGGTGCCAGAAAGAAGGTATGGGAAGCGACCTTTATGAGCAGTTTCCCAAAGCGAAAGAATTGTTTGAACGCGCCAATGACTATCTTGGCAGGCGCATCACAGACGTAATGTTTAAGGGAACTGAGTTGGAATTGATGCAAACCATTAATACGCAACCATCAGTGTTCCTTTATGAAGTCGTTCTCGCACTGACCCAAGATGAAATCAAGCCCGACATGGTTGCAGGTCACTCCTTGGGCGAGTTTGCCGCGCTGGTGGTCAACGGAGTGTTGGAGTTTGAGGACGGACTGAATCTCGTCCTTAACCGCGCCATCATCGGACAGAAAGCTTGCGACAAAGTACAAACGGGAATGGGTGCCGTCATCGGTCTCAGCGATGAGTATGTGGCCAAGAGAATCAAGGAGATATGGGATGAATCAGGCGAGCCCATCTATTTCGCCAATTACAATGGCCCCGGTCAGGTGGTCATTTCTGGTTCGCGCAAAGGTGTGCGACTGGCTTGTAAGGCCTTTATGAAAGAAGGTGCCAAGAAAGCTGTTGCCCTGCCTATCAGCGGCAGTTTCCACACGCCTTATATGGATGAAGCCCGTGAGGAATTGGGCGACATTATCCGCAAAACGACTTTCCATGAAGCGAAATGCCCAGTCTACCAATGCGTTGATGCCTTGCCGCACACCGACCCAGAAGAAATAAAGAACAATCTTATCCAGCACATCACACATCCCGTGTTGTGGACGGATATGACGCACAATATGGTGAAAGACGGAGCAACGGAATTCTACGAAGTGGGCACTGACGACACTTTGGAGAAAATCGTCCGCCGTATGTATCCTGCTTTACACCAACAGTCTTTACTTGATATTGACACCTATTTGGGAAAAGTGAAGAACTACAGACAACTACCGGAAGTTTAATCATTAAATATTTAAAATCATGACATTAGAAGAATTCGTTGAAAAGTTTGCTGACGAAATGACAGAAACTCCTGCCGGTACCATCACCGCAGAAACCCACTACAAGGAACTCGAAGAATGGGGTTCATTGGCTTCCCTTTCCATCATCTCCATGATTGATGAGGAATACGGACATCTCCTGACAGGCGCCGACTTGCGTGCCCGCAATACCGTGAAAGAATTGTATGATTATGTTGAATCACTTTAAAAAGAATGAATTATGAAGACATTGGATGAATTTGTAGCCCTTTTCGCTGAGCAGTTTGACGACACTGACCCGAGTGAAATCACTCCTACGACAGCTTTCCATGATTTGGATGAATGGTCATCACTGATTGGCCTTTCAGTCATCGCCATGATTGATGAGGAATTTGATGTGGTGGTTAAGGGTGACGAGATGCGTTCGGCTGTCACCGTCGAAGATTTGTATAAAGTTATTGTTAGCAAGGCATAATGGCATATTTTGAGTTCAAAAACTTGAAAATATCCGGAATAGCCGCCGGCGTTCCTAAGAACGTTGTAAAAAGCGAAGACCTGAAGTTATCGGACGATTACGATGCCGCTGCATTTATCGAGACGACAGGAATTCGTGAACGTCGCTATTCCAATGATTTCACTACTTCAGACTTGTGCTGTGCCGCAGCAGAGAAACTTATTGCCGACTTGGGTTGGGATAAATCTGAGATTGGGATACTCGTTTTTGTGTCCCAAAATGCTGACTATATTCTGCCCGCAACCGCATGTATCTTACAGTCCAGGCTTGGATTGAGCAAGGAATGCTATGCCGAAGATATCGCTTTGGGTTGCTCAGGCTGGGTGTATGGTCTGTCGACCATTTGTGGCCTTATGAGTGCTGGCACAGTGAAAAAAGCTCTTCTCTTGGCAGGTGATGCCAAGAGAAGAGCCGAATATGAGTTGGACACACTGATGGGTTTTTCAGGAACGGCAACAGCTATTGAGTTTGAAGAAGGGGCTCCTGGCTTTAAATTCCACATTGGAACGGATGGCGATGGATATAATGCTATCATCATCCCAGATGGCGGTGCGAGAAACATGACCACATTACATTCATTTGATTTGGAGAATGTTGATGGAAAGATGATTAACCGTCTGACTCCTCGAATGGAAGGTATGGATGTGTTCTCCTTTGCCATCACGGTGCCACCCAAGTCTATCAAAGGACTTGCCCAGCATTATGGCTTCGACTATCAGGACGCGGACTATTTCGTGTTCCATCAGGGCAATGTGATTATGCTCAACATGATTATCAAGAAGCTAAAAGTGGGTGCTGAAAGGATGCCGCTTTCGCTGCCATATTTCGGCAACACGTCGTCAGCCTCCATTCCCATCACTATAGCTACACAGTTAAAAGGAAAGATTGAACACAAACACACCAAGTTTATCGGTTGTGGTTTTGGCGTGGGTCTTTCTTGGGGTACGGTGGCTTTTGAAACCAACGAAATCGTAATCTCAGATTTAGTCGAATTGTAATTATGACAATAGAAAACCCTTATAGCCTTGAAGGCAAGACCGTATTGGTCACTGGAGCTGGCTCAGGAATCGGACGCGCAACTTCCATTGAATGTTCCAAACTGGGAGCGACTATGGTCCTTGTGGATATCAATCCCGATAGTGTGAAGGAAACGCAAGACATGCTGGCCAACCAAGAACTCAATCATCAGCATTTCGTTTGCGATTTGACTGACGATGCGGCTCTCGACAATTTGGTGTCACAAGTCCCAACGTTGAACGGACTGGTCAACAATGCGGGAATCAACAAGCTGCTTCCTCCCAATTTCATCAATCGTGAAGACATTGATAAGATATTCAGCATCAATACTTTTGCTCCTATATTCTTGACACAGAAGTTGTTGAGGAAGAAAAAGATTGTCCCTGGAGCATCCATTGTGTTTACCGCTGCTTTGAATGGGGTGTATTCTTCGTCTCCGGCCAATAGTATGTATTCGGCTTCCAAAGGTGCCATCAATGGGTTTATGAAAAACCTCGCTCTTGACTTGGCTGCCAAAAAGATCCGTTGCAACAGTGTGAATCCTGGCATGATTGAAACTGATATCATGCGTCAGGGAGCCGTTTCTGAAGAGGAACTGGAAGCCAATAGGAAGAAATTCCCATTGGGACGTTGGGGAAAACCTGTGGAAATAGCCCGTGCTATCATTTATCTGTTATCCGATGCAGCAGAATGGGTCACTGGCACGGCTTTGGTGATTGACGGTGGGGTTTTATTAGCAAGATAAACGACATGTACAATCCATTTACTCTCGAAAGCAAAACCATTCTAATCACGGGAGCGGGCGGTGGCATCGGAAGAGCTACTGCCGTGGCCTGTGCTAAGATGGGTGCTACCATTGTGGTGACCGACATCAATGAGGTGACCTTGAAAGAAACTTTGGATATCCTTAATGGAGAATGTCCTAAAGAACATCAAATGTTTGCCGCCGACCTCACCAACGAAGAAGCATTGGATCAGCTTGTGAAAGATATCCCTGCTTTGGATGGAATGGTGTGCAATGCCGGTATCTCCAAAGTCCTTCCGATACAGTTTTTGAACAGCGATGACATGGGGCGTATAGTGAATATTAATGCGTTCGCTCCTATGTACTTGACCCAAAAACTCTACAAGAAGAAAAAACTCAACAAAGGTGGCTCCATCGTATTTACAGAGTCCATCAGCGGAGTGAAGATGGTGTCAATGGGTGCCGTGATGTATGCTGTTTCGAAAAATGCCTTGGATGCATTCATGAGAAATGCAGCCTTGGAGTTTGCAGTACGAAATATCCGCGTCAACAGTGTGAATCCAAGCCGTGTGAACACCAACATTGTCAAAAATGCGGTGTATTCGGAAGAAGAGGTCGCGAAAGACATCCAAACCTATCCGCTCAAGCGCTATGCTGAGCCTGAAGAGATTGCCAATGCCATCATCTTCCTGCTGTCAGATGCTTCCTCCTATATTACGGGTCATGCCTTGATTATTGATGGTGGTAAAACCTTAACCTGTTAATTATGAACGCAATCATCACTGGCAGCAACAGAGGCATCGGCAAGGCTATGGTGGAAGCTTTTGCCGCAGCAGGTTATAACATTTGGGCTTGCGCGAGAAAAGCGACACCAGAATATGAGGCTTGGCTGAACGATACCGCTTCACACAGCGGGGTGTGGATCAAACCCGTCTATTTCGAGATGAGCGACACCGAAAGCGTGAACAATGGTATCAAGCAGATTTTGGATGAGAATCTCACTATTGATGTTCTTGTCAATAATGCCGGCATTTCCACAGTCGGGCTGTTGAGTATGTCGAAGGTGGACGACATCCGTAAATTGTTTGAGGTGAACTATTTTGCCATGTTGCAAATCATTCAGAAGGTCTCAAAGAAGATGGCACGCCAAAAGAAAGGTGCCATCATCAATATGGGATCCATTGCTGGAATTGAGCCTCAGCCTGGAAAAATTGCCTACGGTAGCAGTAAGGCCGCAGTGATGATGATGACCAAATGTCTGGCCAAGGAACTCGGACCGATGGGCATTAGAGTGAACTCTATAGCTCCAGGTCCTATCGAGACGGAAATGATTCATCAATACAATGACGAGATGCTCACCAAATTGGCATCTGAATCAGCTTTGAGAAGGCTTGGCAAGAGAGAAGAAATAGCTCAAGTGGCGCTTTTCTTGGCTTCGGAACAAGCCTCGTATATTAATGGAGAAATCATAAAAGTGGACGGAGGTCGCTGATGAACAGAAAAAGACTCAACGAAGAGGAAATCAAAGCATTATGCAAGCGGATGAGGCTCCATGCCATGGATATGGCCCTCGCCGCAGGAAGTAGGGGTGCCCATGTCAGCGGCAGCCTTTCATGCATTGAGATATATGCCGTTCTTTACGGAACCATACTGAACTACGACCTTGACAATCCGTTGTGGAACGACAGGGATCGTTTCATAGCAGGAAAGGAACACGCTCGTTTGGCTGAGTTCCCTGCCAGAGCTGAAATGGGCTTTTATCCCGTTGATGTGCTAAATTCCTTTGAGGAAAACGACGGCTTGTTAGTGGGTCATCAGTTGAAAAGGGAGATTGGCAATGAATATGGCTCGATGAGCTTGGGCATGGAGATGTCATTCGTAGTAGGAAAGGCTATTATTGCCAAACAGACTCAACAGAAGTACCATGTCTATTGCTTGTTGGGCGATGCCGAATGCGAGGAAGGCTCCGTTTGGGAGTCTTTTATCTCGGCGGCACATTACAAACTCGACAACCTGACGGTCATCATCGATCGTAATTACATGTCGGTTGACGGCAACACCGAGGAACTGATGGCTCAGTTAGATATGCAGAAGAAGATGGAAGCCTTCGGCTGGGAGTCGGTGACCATCGATGGCCACGACATCCACCAACTTATTGAAGCCTTGTCGCACAAACCCCAAGGCAAACCATACGCCATCATTGCCAAGACTGTCAAAGGCAAGGGCGTTTCATTCATTGAAAACAACAAATCATGGCACCAGTCGGTACTGAACGAAAACCAGTACCATCAAGCTGTGGAAGAAATACAGAAAGGATAAGACATGGCCATTAATCCCGCATTAATCAAGGCATACGCCAAATTAGGGCAGAAAGGTGCCGCAGCTGGCATCGGAATGATGGAGCTGGCCAAGAGAGATCCAGATATGAGGGTCGTGGTGGCCGACAGCGTGGCTATCGCCAGTCTCGACCGTTTCTATACGAATTACCCTGACAGAGTCATCAACGCAGGTATCTCCGAACAGAGTATGGTTGGCATAGCGGCGGGTCTTTCCTCCGAGGACGGACGTGCCGTTTATGCTTGTACTTATGCTGAGTTTGTGGTAACTAGAGCCTTGGAGTTCGTACGACACAACCTCGCTTATCATAATTTCAACGTGAAGTTGGTCGGCAATTCGGCAGGTTTTGCCATGGAGACGCTTTCCATATCGCATTGGGCCACCGAGGACATTGCCTTTGCAAGGGCATTGCCCAATATGACCATTCTTTCTGCAGCTGATAGTCTTGAAGCCATCAAGTGTGTTATTGCAGCACACGATGTAAAAGGCCCGGTTTATGTAAGACTTTCAGGCTTGTTGAATTGTCCCATCGTTTATGACAAGGACTTTGACTTCCAGTTGGGCAAAGCCAACGTGTTGCGTGAAGGTGATGATGTTACTGTCATTGCAACGGGCATGATGGTGCGCGAAGCCTTGGATGCAGCTGAACAGCTGTCGGCTCAAGGCATTAATTGCACGGTGGTGGATATGCACACCATCAAGCCTTTGGATACAGATTGTATCGATAAGGCGATAAAATCTTCCAAACTGATAGTCTCGGTGGAAGAGCATAGTATTATAGGTGGTTTGGGTGGTGCCATTGCCGAGTATTTGTCTGACAAGACAGGCACACCTCGCTTGGTCAGAATCGGTGTGAACGACTTCTTCTGCAAGTTAGGTGAATTGCGGTACTGCTGGGAACAGCACGGACTGACAGCACCCCAAATAGCCGATAGAATCAAAAATGAAATCAACAAATAAAATATAGATATGACAAACATTGAAAAATACAAGAACGCCTTCGTGGAAGGTCTTGAAATCCCGATGGAGGAAGTTGAAAATGCAACTATGGACAGCGTCGACAAATGGGACAGCATCGGTCAGATGAGTTTGATAGCTGTTATTGAGGATGCCTTCGGATTTGAGTTTGAACCCGACGAAGTGATGGCCTTCAATTCCTATGCAGCGGGTCTTGACATTCTGAAGAACCACAACATCGAACTTTGATGCTTTTCGACATTGATAAAAAACCCGTCTCGGCTTTTGCGGCCATTGACGACTCAGGAGGTCAATTGACCTTTGGTGAACTGGTGGAGTTGGGCCAGAAATTGTCCACGACTTTGCCAAAACGTGAGTTGGTGTTTTGTCTTTGCGAGAACAAAGTAGGCTCTTTGGCCGGCTTTGTGGCATTGTACGAAAACAAAGACGTTTGTCTTTTGATCAACGCCGCCATCGACCGTGGACTGCTCGACAATCTGCGCGAGACCTATCATCCGTCCTATTATTGGATGCCTGAGAGCAAAATCGCTGATTTCGGCTTCGAGGTCATTTTGAATTACAAGGAGTATGCCCTATGCAAGACAGGGGAAAAAGCTCCGGAAATGCACCCCGAGTTATCGTTGCTGATGACAACCTCTGGAACCACAGGAAGCCCCAAATTAGTGCGACACAAGTATGGCAATGTCGAGAACAACGCCAAAAATGTGGCTCAAGCCTTCGGCTGGACTGCTGAAGAGCGTGGCATCATAGACTTGCCTATGCAATATACTATGGGTCTCAATGTGATTTGCAGTCATCTTCATGCGGGTGCAACGGTGCTTTTGGTGGCAGCCAACTTGATGAATCCCAAGTATTGGCAGTTCATCAAAGAACAAAAAGGCACGAACTTTACAGGTGTGCCTTTCAGCTATGAGATTCTGAACCGTTTGCGTTTCCAAAAGATGGATTTGCCTTATCTCACTACCATGGCAGAAGGTGGAGGCAAGCTGTCCGATACATTGTTTGCCACTTTCGCCAACTATGCGGAGGAAAAAGGCAAACGCTTCTTTGCCACTTTCGGGACAACGGAGACGACGGCACGTTTGGCCTTCCTTTCCCCTGAACAGGCGGTCCAGAAAATCGGTAGTATCGGGAAAGCCATTCCTGAAGGGACTCTGTATTTGGTTGATGAGAATGGCCATCAAATAAACGAACCCAACACCGAAGGCGAGCTCATCTATGAAGGACCGAATGTCACCATGGGCTATGCCACAAGCATTGAAGACTTGACCACAGGTGACGAGTTCTGTGGCGTATATCACACTGGCGACATTGCCAAGATGGATGAGGACGGCTGTTTCTACATCGTGGGTCGCATGAAACGCTTCTTAAAATTGTTCGGCTTACGTGTCAGCCTCGATCAATGCGAGAGAATTATTTCAGAGCATTTTGGCATCGAGTGTGCCTGCACGGGCGACGATTCCAAGATGAAAATATATATTACCAAAGCAGAACTCAAGGATGAGGTTAAGAAATTGATTTCCGAAAAGACGGGACTGATTTCCACCTTGTTTGAGGTCAACTGCATTGAAGCCATCCCGCGCTTTGAGTCGGGAAAAATTAATTATAAGCAATTGAATTAAAACGATATGGCATTTTTAAGGATTGAGAACGTGAACATTGCGGGCATCGCCGCCTGCGTGCCACCCAAGATGGTGGAGAACAAGGATTCCGACCTGATTGAAGACAAGGAGGAACTCAGAAAATATATTGAGACGACTGGTGTGGAGCGCCGCTATATTGCCGAAGACGGTATCTGTTCCTCGGATTTGTGTCTATGCGCAGCGGAAAAGCTGATTGCTGAAGCAGGGTGGAACAAAGAGGAGATAGAGTGTCTCATTATGGTGACCCAGACACCTGACTATATTTTCCCTGCAACCGCTTGTATTCTCCAACATCGTTTAGGCCTTTCCCAAAATTGCCTGAGTTTTGACATCACTATGAGTTGTCCCGGGTGGATTTACGGTCTCTCGGTCATGTCATCCATGCTGAGTGCTGGAAAAGTGAAAAAAGGCTTATTGTTGGTAGGTGAAACCTCAACCAAAGCTAAGTCGCCCTACGACCGTGTGAACTTGTTGGCAGGCGATGCTGGCACGGCTACCTTGTTGGAATATAAGGAAGATGCCAAACCGTTGTTGTTCAGTATGCACTCTGATGGTGGAAATTTCAAATCGCTTATCGTCCCTGATGGTGGTTATCGAAACCCGGTAACATCAGATTCTTTTGAGTATCGTTTATGCAAAGATGGGATTCTTCGTAACCGTTTGAACGCCAATATGGAAGGCGAAGATATCCTTTCCTTTGCCATGCATACTGCACCCAAGTGCATTAAAGGACTCTTGGAGCATTACGAGGTTCCGAAAGAGAGCATTGACTATTTCCTCATCCATCAGGCTAACCAGATGATCAACAAGCTCATCCAAAAGCGGATGAGGGTGGATGACGAGCATTGCCCGTATAATATCACAGACTTTGGCAACACCTCTTCGACCACCATCCCGTTGATGATTGTCAATAAACTGAAAAACAGCATAGGTGGCAAAAAAGTGGTGGCCTGCGGTTTTGGCACAGGACTGGCTTGGGGCGCAATCTACTTTGAACCAGGCAAAGAGATGAAAGTGGTGGATTTGGTGCATTATTCTGCCTGATTTCATCAAAGTAATGCTAAAGTTAAAATGGAGTAAACAATTATGGTAAGTGCAAGCAATTTACAACAAGTTTGGAAACCCGACTTGTTGACCAAATTGTATGTTTTCAGCGTGTGTTTGCTAATCTATGCTGTGGCAGAGGTATCGTGGTTGATGAGTATTCCTCGTCAGCCTTTGTATGTTTTGGTTAGTGTACTCGCGCTCATTAAAATGGTGCAAAAAGGTGCTTGTTTTTCCAAAGGAAGAATAAGTTTCATATTGGTATGGTTTATTTATTGTATGATTTGCATTATAGTTAATAGTGGAACCTTTTTTCAGGCTCTTTATTACATTTTGCTTTTTTTAACTATGAGTTCGGTAGTGATACTTTCTGTTGATGAAATGAAGTATCTACTGAAAGTTATCACCAATTGCTTTGTTGTCATTCTAGTCATTTCAATCTTTGGGTGGGTTTTGTATTTAATAGGGTTTCCTCTTTCTTATACAGGACCACATTACCACCAAAATGGCTTTCATGTTTATTATGATTATTTTTTCTTTACCGTTGGTTCTTCTTCTACACTTGAATATCAGCGATTTTCAAGTGTCTTTTTGGAACCGGGTCAAATGGCAACCCCTTGTGCATTTCTCTTTCATCTCAACACCCGAAACGATAGGATTTTCCGTTTTAGAAACATGATTATGTTGGTGGCAATCATTATGTCTTTTTCCTTGGTTGCCTACGGCTTGTTGCTTTTTTCGATAGTGGCCAACCTGTTGACACGGAGCAATAGTAAATACACGTTCCCGATTATGGTGGTGACTTTATCCCTTTTTGGTGGATTGTATTGGTATTTCTCTACCAATGAAGACACTGCGGTTTATGCACGTATTATTTCCCGCCTTGAATATGACGAGGAAAGCAATACCATTTCGGGTTACAATAGGACGGGTGAGAATTTTGAGATTCATTATGCCAATCTGATGCAATCGTCTGATAAGTATTTTGGAGCTCGTGACCAATTAACTGAAGGGAATAACTGGACCGTCCAGGCTTCAGGATATAAAAAATTCATTGTTTATCATGGCATCGTGGGATTTTCGTTGGTTTTATTGCTGATGTTAATGTTGTTTTGGAACAATCGTTCCATGGCATCATTGGTTTATGTATTAATAGTAGTAGTAGCTTTCTTGGTCAGAGACTTGCTAACTTCTCCTTTATGGCTTACATTAGCTGTTATTGGTACGTATATAATTGGTAGTGAGGAGATAAAAGTAGAACAACCCATTCAATTGAAAACAGCATAATTCAAAAATCATGAAAATAGGTATCATCAAAGAAACCAAGACCCCGGTAGACAACCGCGTGGCCCTCGCCCCTAACCAGGTGGCAGAATTAAATAGACAATTCCCCCAACACGAAATCGTGGTGCAAGCCAGCGACATTCGTGCTTTTTCGGATGACGAATATCGCGCTGAAGGCGTGAAGGTGGTCGATAGTCTGCAAGATTGCGACATCCTTTTCGGCATCAAGGAGGCCAAGATCGAAAGCCTGATTCCAAACAAGCACTACTTCTTCTTCGGCCACATCGCCAAGATGCAGGAATACAACCGTCCGCTGTTGCAGGCCTTCATGCAGAAGCATATCACCTTCTGCGACTATGAGTATCTGGTCGACGACAAGGGCATCCGCGTTTGTGCCTTCGGCTGGTGGGCTGGCGTGGTGGGTGCCTATTACACCCTGCGTGGCTATGGCTTGAAGCACAAGCTCTATGAATTGCCCAAGCCTGACCGCCGTTTCACGCTCACCCAGTTGTTGGAATCATTGAAAGGTATTGAATTGCCGAAAATAAAGCTGTTTGTGACTGGTGCAGGCCGTGTCTCACAAGGTGCACAATATGTGTTGGATAATATTGGCGCCCAAAAGCTGACGGAAGAGGAATATCTTGCCAAAGACAAAGTGGATCAATTGTCCTATTGCTTTGCCGATGTGGACCGTTTGGTGAAGCGCAAAGATGGCGGTGCCTTCTCGTGGAACGACTTCACACACAACGCCAAGGCATACGAAAGTGACTTCATGCGTTGGGCCAAGAAAACCGATGTGTTGGTGTGCGCCCACTTCTGGGGACCCGAAGCACCGGTGTATCTGAGCGAGGAAGATTTGCGCAATAAGGATATGCGCATCCGTATGATTGGCGATGTGACTTGCGATATCAAGGGCAGCATTAAGTCGACAGTCCGTCCTGCCACGCATGATGATCCTTACTATGATTACAATCCGATGACCGAGCAAGACGAACCTGCTTTCTCGTCACCCAACAACATCTCCGTGATGGCGGTCGACACCTGCCCGAATGCCTTGGCCATGGACACCAGTGCCTATTTCGGAGAGATGCTGACCAAACATGTGTTTGAGCCATTGCTGAAGGGCGAACATTCCGATGTGATTGATCGTTCGATGATTCTTAAAGACGGTGTTTTGACGCCAAGATTCGATTATTTGACCGATTTTGCAAAAGGCTAAATGAAGCTCCGCAAATATCCCGTCGGCATACAAAGCTTCGAGACCATTCGCCGCGACGGGTACATCTATATCGACAAGACTCCGCTCATCTATAAGATGATTAGCGAAGGCAAGCCTTATTTCCTGAGCCGTCCGCGCAGGTTTGGCAAGTCGTTATTGTGTTCCACGTTGGCTGCGGTTTTCGAAGGACGTCGTGAGCTCTTCGAAGCGTTTACGACAGAAGACGGGATAGAGCAACCACAATTGTTTATAGCCACAACCAATTGGCGTTGGGAAAAACATCCTGTGCTGCGGTTCGACTTCAGTGCCGGCGACTTACGCACCATCGATCAGCTTGACAGGCTGATAGATAGTACGCTCAGACGCTATGAAACGCAATATGGAATAGCGCCAAGCGTAACAGATACCAATCTCCGAATGCAGGATTTGCTCCGTTTTACCCACGAGCAAACCGGTCGGCGTGCTGTCGTTATCGTTGACGAGTATGACAACTTTATCCTGCATAGTATAGGTGACAAGGAAAAGACGGATTTGGCGCGACAACGGTTCCAAAACCTCTTCGGCCCGCTCAAGGAGATGGACGACCACCTGCAGTTCGTCTTCGTCACGGGCATCTCGAAGTTCTCGCAGATGGGTATTTTCAGCAAGCTCAACCAACTGAACAACATATCGATGACAGATGAATACGACAGCATCTGTGGCATCAGTGAAGAAGAACTCACCACACAGTTGCGACCTGACATAGAGCAAATGGCTGAAAAAGCAGGAAAGGAATACAACGATATGCTTGATGAACTGAAACAGATGTATGACGGCTATCATTTTAGTGAAGCATTGACCGACATCTATAATCCGTTTAGTATCGTTAACGCTCTTAATTCGCACAAGCTTAGGGATTATTGGTTCAGTAGCGGCACTTCAAGGGCGCTTATTGATATGTTGGCACAAATGCCAGCTATTGATATGGCTTGTATGGAGGGCGTTCGTTTGCCTTCCACGGCTTTTGACCTGCCTTTGGAAAGTTTTGACGACCCCTTGCCTGTGCTCTACCAAAGTGGGTATATGACCATCAAGGATTACCAACCCGACCGTCGGATGTTCACTTTGGGCTTTCCCAATGGTGAAGTACGCACTGGGTTTGCCGACTGTCTCTATCAGCATGTTACGCAAAGCAAGCCATCGGATTATAGTCGCTCGGTCTTCCTTGATGCCTATTACGATTTTCGTGACGATGACGACCTGTCCAGCTTTATGGAGGCGATAAAGGCTTTCCTCGCATCCGTTCCCTATCATCTTGACAACGGTAACGAGCATCATTATCACGCATTGCTTTACACACTATTGACGGCATTCGGAGCGGATGTGGTAGCCGAAGAACCCACAGCCAAAGGTCGAGCAGACCTCGTGTTGCGGATGCCTACCACCATCTATATCATGGAAATCAAATATGATGGTTCGGCAACGGAGGCGCTCGAACAAATCAAGAAGAAAGGTTATGCCGATAAATACCGTCTCGATGGTCGACCTGTAGTCAAAGTAGGGGTGAACTTCTCGGGGCAGGAGCGCAACATCACGGAGTGGATTGCCCAACCGTGTTGAATGAAAAATAATCACTGCGAAAATAACCGCCGCGAAAATTCGAAGTATGAAATTCTACGACAGACATAAGGAACTCAACGAATTAGATAGAATAAGGAATGTAGCTTTTTCTGTCAGTTCGCAGATGACTGTGGTGACGGGACGACGCAGAATCGGCAAAACCAAGCTGATTATGAAGAGTTGCGAGACCACGCCAACACTTTATCTTTTTGTCAGTCGAAACAACGAAGCGACACTTTGTAAACAGTTTTCGGAGGAGGCTAGACGGTCACTCGGCATTTTTGTCCCAGAAGGCATCACCTCATTCCGTGAGTTTTTCCGTCTCTGTTTGGAATACGGGAGAAACACATCCTTTAATCTGATACTTGACGAGTTTCAGGAGTTTTACAACATCAATCCTGCCGTATTTAGCGAAGTTCAAAACATTTGGGACCAGACCAAGGACAACACCCATGTCAACTTGCTCGTTTGCGGATCCGTTTACACCTTGATGCATCGCATATTTCAGGACTATAAAGAACCGCTTTATGGAAGAGCATCGGGTATCATCAGGCTTAAGCCATTTTCACCGAGCGTGCTGAAACAGATATTACGTGACTACAATCCCAACTATACAAATGACGACCTTTTGGCACTCTATTCTACAACAGGCGGTGTGCCTAAGTATGTGGAAGTGTTGATGGACGGTGGGTGTGTGAATGTGCAGCGCATTTTGGAGCGGATGTGCAGTGAAAATTCCTTATTCCTTGAAGAAGGGAATATTGTGCTAATACAGGAAATGGGCAAGCAGTATGGTACATACTATTCGGTGTTGTCTGCCATAGCGAATGGTGCTACCGAGAGTTCTCGTATTACACAAATGACCGGTGTACAAAGTATTGGTGGAATTATGCAACGTTTGGAAGAGGATTACGATATGGTTTGCAAAAAACGGCCGATTATGTCAAAGCCAGGCACTCAGACGGTCAGATATGAGATTAAAGATCACTTCTTGAGATTCTGGTTCCGTTATGTTGTGAAGCATCAAAACCTGATCCAGACGGGTCAGTGGGAAAGATTAAAGGATATTGTCATTCAGGATTATCCCACCTATTCAGGGAAGGAATTGGAGGACTATTTCAAGGATAAGTTATGCGAAGAGTTGCCGATAGCACAAATCGGATCTTGGTGGGAGGGTAGCCGGAGCAAGAAGAACGACAACGACCAGCACGAAGTGGATGTTGTGGCGGTGTATTATGATAGCCTTAAAGTTCTCATTGCTGAGGTAAAACGCGACAAGCGTAATTTCAAGCGGCAGCCTTTTGAGGAAAAAGTGGAATTATTGCGCACCAAATACTTTGACAAATACGAGATAGAGTCCCGATGTTTTAGCTTGTCGGATATGTAAAATAGCTGCTAAACAATGGCAAAAACCCTAAAACAAAAACCGCCTTCGGAATGGTATGGACAGCGTTGCAGAAGTCCCTATAATAACGTTTTTTGGTAAAAAATTTCTATTTTTGCAGAATAAGAAAACAATAAAACAATGTGTACGGTTACGATAAATATAGACGAAGCAACGATGCGAAAAATCAATCCTAGTCTTACAACTCGTGAAAGTATTGGCAAATGGCTTCAGCATAGAGTGGACTTGATGATTGAAGAAATTGTCGCTAAAGAAGCAGAGACAATGGATCTCGAAACGGCACGCACTTTATTACACCAAATGGTTAAAGAGGTATATTCAAGGCCGTGACGGAATATAAGTATTTGATCGATCTTCAGTGCTACCAGAAGATTTATTCTTTCTACTATCATGTAGCAATGAAGTATAGGCATTCCTACTCAGAAGAGTTGATGCATCAGAACATCGATGATGCCATCGATTCAATGTATAAGATAGAGCGTACGCTTCTCAGGCGTAACCCCACATTATCTCATTGGAACAATTATTATATGGCCAACACCGACAAGTGGTATTTTGCATATACTATCGATGGTGACACTATAACCATTGTTGACGCCTGTCATGCCCAAAACATGCACGAGAATGAGAAATAATAGAGACGAACAAATCCAATTACATAAAATACACGAGAGCTTTATTTAGCTTTAAGCTTCAAGCCATAAGCTTTTAGCACCGTTGCCACCAAGCTTACAGCTTATAGCTTACGGCTTACAGCTAATATACAAACCCCCTAACTAAACAATGGCAAAAAACCTAAAACAAAAAGCCGCCTCTGGCATGGTGTGGACAGCGTTGCAGAAGTACTCGTCAATGTTTATACATTTCATTTCAGGTATTATTCTTGCCCGATTACTCACGCCATACGATTATGGTTGTATTGGAATGTTGGCTATTTTTATGACATTGGCTGAAGCTTTTATTGATGGAGGTTTCGGTTCTGCTTTAATACAGAAGAAACAACCTACGCAAGAAGACTATTCCACAATTTTCTATTGGAATTTGAGTATGGCGGCACTAATGTATGCTGTTTTGTTTGTTAGTGCGCCAGCCATTTCGAGGTTCTACAAAATTCCGCTTTTGTGTAATGTACTTCGTGTGCAAGGTCTTGTACTTTTCATATATGCCTTCAATATCGTACAGCGTAATCAGTTGAGAAAAAAACTGAATTTTAAAGTACTGTCGATAGTTTCTATTATCACGTCTGTTATTGCCTTGGGTGTTACTATTTTTATGGCTTATAATGGTTTTGGTGTATGGGCTTTGGTGGTTCAGCACTTAATCACCGCAGCTATCCCTGCAATTGTGTTTTGGTTTTTCATTAAATGGAGGCCGATTTTGGTTTTCTCATGGAAGTCATTTAAGGAGTTGTTTAGCTTCGGTTTTTATATGTTTTTGACCAATTTGTTGAATAATTTATCGGTAAAAATCCAAGGGTTATTAATTGGGAAAGTATACAGTCCTATAGTAATGGGCTATTATTCAAAAGCTCATTCTGTGGAAAGTTTGGCTTCTCAAAGTATTTCATCGGTAATGACCCAAGTGACATATCCACTTTATGCTGAGGCTCAAAATAATCTTAAGCAATTGGCCAATATGATTAGAAGGTTAACCATGACCATAGCTTATATTACATTCCCATTGTTGTTTATTTTGTTGCTTTTGGCAAAACCTGTATTTCTATTACTATATTCAGATCGATGGTTGGCGAGTGTACCATATTTTCAGGTATTATGTATTGCGGGTTTAGGTATTAGTTTAACTGCCGTAAATACGCAAGCAATTGCAGCTATTGGTAAGAGTAAGGTAATGTTTGTTTGGACTGTGATAAAAAGAGCGATTGGAATAGCATCTATAGTGGGTGGTTTGCTTTTGTTTGGCATGAAAGGACTTCTTGCTGGAGTGATTTTTAGTAATTGGTTTTCTTATCTTGTTAATATTTATTTAGTTTCCAAGCATATTGGTTACCATTTTTGGAAACAAATACGCGATTTAATTCCAGTTGCAGCGACATCGATAATAGCTGCAGTAGTGAGTTATGGAGTTGGATATTTACTTCATTTGAATTTGTATGCAGATGGTTTGGTAAAGCTTTTTGTATATGTTATTATTTATTTAGGTTGGTCTATTTTTTTCAAGCCAGAATCGTACACATATTTTCTTTCCGTTATTCCAAAAAAGTTTAGGATTTTGGAAAGAAAAAGATAATAACAACATGAGAAAACAATGAAGAATGACATAAAAATTTTTTTTGCTGGTGACTTCTGTTCCAAGCCATCTACTTCAAAAATCACCGTATCTGATGAATTGAAAAACTTGATTCAATCCTGTGATTTGAAAGTGGTGAACTTTGAAGTGCCTTTGAAACCCGATGTGAAACTGCCTCCACAAAGCAGAGAAAGATTCTTTCAAAATGACGATGCCCCTGACTTTTTGCGTGGTTTAGGTTTCAATTTGTTTTCACAAGCCAACAACCATACCTTCGATTGGGGTGATGAAGGATTCAAGAAGACAAAAGCGGCTTTAGGAGACGCTGCTTTTGGTGCTGGAACTTACGAAGAGGCCTATAAGGTGAAAATGATAGAAGTAAATGATGTGAAAATTGGTTTTATGGGTCTTTCATTTGCTGCTTATACAGGTGTGTTTAATGATGTCACAAAGCATGAAGGTTTAGGCTGTGCCTATATAAACGACCTACGTGTGAATCACGACATCATTGAGGCTAAGAAAGAAGTTGATTATCTCTTTATTTTACCTCATGATGGCATCGAATATATTGATATTCCTATGCCAGAAACCATTGCCCGTTATCGTGATTTTATTGATTATGGTGCTGACGGTGTAATTGCAGCTCATCCGCATTGCCCTCAGGGTTGGGAAGAGTATAAAGGCAAACCCATTTTCTACAGCCTTGGTAATTTCCTTTTCAATAGCAAAGAGATTTACGATTTTAAGGCAAATAAACCACATTGGTATGAAGGCCTTTGCGTGGTGATGACCATTGCTGATGGAAAGCTAACATGGACGAGTGTGAATACGAAAAACAAGGATAATATTGGCATTGAAATAGACCATGATGCTAAGCGTGACCAGCATAATGGTATCGTTTGCCATTATTTGTCAGATTTGGAATCCTACACCGAGTATCTGAAGATTATTTGTAAGGATTTGGGTGTAAAAGAACTATCAATTATAAAGCGGACAACTCATTCTCAAAGTTTAAAAGAATGCATAAAGCAAATAAAAAAACAATGGGTTAGTAAGTTTAAAAAGAGAGACTCAAAAAGCGAATATTACTCACTACAAAGATTACTAACGCATGACGCGAGGCGAGACCTCGTAAAGTGGACACTAAAATTTAGGATGCTTGAGAATAAATAAGCGAAGTGATCGACTCATAAATAAACCACATATTTATTGAATTGAAAGGATTGGCCTTTTGAGATTTTGGTATCTTAACAACTCAACAACAAAAAATAATTAGAAAACCATATTATTGAGAAGTAAAATATGTTTAAAAAAATTAAAAACAAATTCAACAAAAGCCTCGAGATGATGAGGTATCAACGACGTATTACCAAGAGTTTTAAGAAATTGGAACATCATCGGAAGCTTACTAAGGAACAGAAAAAAGAAGTGAATGATTTCTATATTGGCATGATTGGTCGCACGGTGCCTCTCTACTGCCATGAATATTTCTATTCAAGGACAGGCGTATTTGCTAAAGAATACATCCCCAATAACTTTTACCATTGCGAACTTCTTCCAAGAGCCAATACGCGCCAACTTATGAGAGCTTATGGTGACAAGAATATGTGTGATTTTTTGTTTCCAAAAGAAAACATCGCCCATACCATCTTAAAGAATATGAATGGCTATTTCTACTACGAAGGAAGGCCTGTTTCAGAGGAAGAAGCCATCTCTTTGTGTCAAAACATGGAGAAAGTGATCATAAAACCTTCTTGTGAATCACAAGGTCGTAGTGTACAGTTGTTTAGTGTGAAAGACGGCATTACTGACTTGAAAGGGAAAAGTCTTGGGCAATTGTTCAAGGATTATAAGAAAGACTTTTTAATCCAAGAATGGGTAAGACAACATAAAGACATGGCGGCATTGAACCCAACATCGGTGAACACCATGCGAATACTCTCGTATCGTTCTGGAATGGAGGTTTTGATTATTTATTCTGTGGTACGTATTGGCCGTAGTGGTTCTGTAATTGATAATCAATGTGCTGGTGGTATTAGTACCACTATTGATAATGATGGAAAGTTGGGGAAATATGCTTTTGGAGGTTATACAGAAGACAATGTTGATAGTACGGACACCGGAATTGTTCTTGAAGGCTATCAACTGCCTTCTTATGAGAAGGCTATTGAGTTTGTGAAACGACTGCATCTAAAACTTCCATTCTTCAACCTTGTGGGTTGGGACGTGGCTATCCAAGAAGATGGCGAACCGGTGCTTATAGAGTTTAATACTAGCCCGGGTTTGAGTCAGTCAGCATTCAAATCGGGCATGGGTGAAAATACAGAAAGAATCATCAGAGAGCTATGGCATAGGCCTAACACTTGGTTTCCGGATTGAGAAAGGTTGTTTCTACAATGTTCAATAGCATATAAATTTTTCATAATGGGTAATGTAAAACTTTTTTTTGCAGGTGATTTTTGTTCTAAACCCTCCACATCAAGAATTACTGTTTCAGACGAGTTGAAAGGTTTGATTCAATCCTGTGATTTGAAAGTGGTGAATTTCGAAGTGCCATTGAAACCAGGGATGAAACTTCCTCTCCAAAGGCGAGAACGTTTTTTTCAGAATGACGACACCCCTGATTTTCTTCGAGGATTAGGATTTAACCTGTTCTCACAAGCCAACAATCATGCCTTTGATTGGGGCGAAGAGGGTTTCAAGAAGACGAAGGCGGCATTAGGAAACGCCGCTTTTGGTGCTGGAACCTACGAAGAGGCCTATCAAGTGAAAGTGGTGGAAGTGCAAGGTGTGAAAATAGGTTTTTATGCCTTGTCATTCGCGGCCTATAAAGGTGTGTTCGATGATGCGATGAACCACGAAGGATTGGGCTGTGCTTATATCAATGACTTGCGAGTGAATCACGACATTATTGAGGCAAAGAAACATGTGGATTTTCTTTTCATATTACCACATGATGGAATAGAGTATATAGATGTGCCAATGCCGGAGACCATCGCCCGTTATCGTGATTTCATCGATTACGGCGCAGACGGTGTCATAGGCACACATCCCCATTGTCCACAAGGTTGGGAGGAATATAAGGGCAAGCCTGTTTTCTATAGTCTTGGCAATTTTCTTTTTAATAGTAAAGAAACTTATGATTTTAAAGCAACGAAACCACATTGGTATGATGGCTTATGTGTTTTGATGAGCATTTCAGACGGAAAGATTTCATGGGAAGTGGTGAATACGAAAAATATAGACAATGTGGGCGTTGTGATAGACCATGGCGGGGAAAGAACCGCCCATAATGAAAAGATTTGCCGTTATTTGGAGGACCCGGAAGAATACAATCGATACTTCAAGATGGTATGCGAGAAAATAGGACTTGGAAAAGAAATGAAGGTCATCGACAATTCATTCCACACAAAAGGCCTGGCAAAAAGTATTATGATTATACTAAAACAACGAATGCAGAAAAAACAAATAAAAGGGAATGAGGATAATGAGTTAATGTATTTGTTAAAAAATGATCAAAGGAAGAATTTGATCATTCGGTCTATTAAATAATAATCCAGCATAAAGGATAATAAAAAAATACAAATCATCATGAATTCATCACTAATAGATTTTTTTCAATCTTATCAAAATAAGTTGAAAATCAAGCAAATTGAAAAAACACACGAGCACCAAATAAAGAAATCAATGCAGTTATGCCCGATGAAACCTCTTACCAAGGGGCAGGAGGCGGACATAAAGGCTTATTTCATGAAGCATTTGGGCAGGGAAGTCCCTACTTATTGGCATCAATACTTGTATTCCAGAAATGGTGTGTATTCGGTGAAATATATTCCGGCAAGTGTTTATACTTCAAGTATTGTGTTCAGACTAAACAACTATCATTTTAGTCTGGCGTATGTGGACAAAGGCTTTTATGACACTTTGTTTCCCGATGTCAACAGGCCGAAAACCTTTGTGAAGAATGTGAACGGTTTCTATTATGACGATAAAAGTTCAATTAGCAAAGAGGAAGCCATTTCCCGATGCATGAATTTAAAGGATGCTGTAATAAAACCAGCCGTGCTTGGCACTTGGGGAGAAGGTGTAAAACTGTTTCACACCGACAATGGTTTCATCCCGGAAATGAATATGACTGTGGCTGATTTGTTTGCACATTATAATAAGAGTTTCATTGTCCAAAGCAAATTGGAACAACATCCTGACCTTGCTAACCTAAATCCAACCTCGGTGAATACCATCAGAGTTATGTCATACCGAAGAGAAAACGAGGTGATCATACTCTATGCGGTTATTCGAATTGGTAGAAAAGGGAAGGTGGTTGATAATGAAACCGCAGGTGGAATCAAAGCTGATATTGATTTGCAGACGGGGCGAATTAAAGGTCCGGCATTCGGAAGTCCGACAGAACCCAACATGCCGCAAACCGATTCCGGTGCTGTTTTGGATAAATACTTGATACCTTCATTTCCACAAGTACTTGATTTTGTCAAGGACTTGCATCTTCGACTTCCTTATTTTAAACTGATTGGATGGGATATTTCAGTTGATACAAGTGGAAAACCGGTATTGATAGAGTGGAACAGAAAGGCAGAATTAAGTCAGGTGGCTCATGGACCCGCTTTTGGGGATTATACTGAAGAAATCCTGGCAGCCGCGATGAAGGAAGAAAACACAATGGTTGGATCATTAAACCGAAAAAACCGTCCGTTTAAAGGTTGAGAACGGTAATTTCAGAAATTGTCTCATTCTTTTCACTTGACAAATTGTTTATGGCAAACATTTTTTCAAAAACAAGAATCAAACTTTATAAGTTTTTCCGTGAATTTACGGCATGGAAGTATAGGACTTTCTACAAGATGGACATTGGAGAAGGAACTGTAATATCCAGAAAAACACATTTGGATACCAACATTTATCCCCAAGGGGTTCATATTGGAAAAGACACAATGATAACAGGGAGTGTGATAATACTTACCCATGATGCCTGCCGCAAAAAGAAAGCGGATACTTATATAGGAGATAATTGTTTTATTGGATCCAGAAGCACTATTCTTCCTGGTGTGCATATTGGCAATCAAGTTGTTATTGGAACGAGTAGCGTTGTCACCAAAGATATTCCAGATAACAGCATTGCCGCTGGCAACCCTGCAAAAGTAATACGGACAGGAGTGAAATGTGGCAAATACGGTTTTATTGAGGACTAAAGCACTATGGCCATCCAAACAATACTCTATTCACCCCAATGGCATTCAAGGCTGTTGGATTATATGAGAAAGGTTTTCCCCTATAGGGATGAAAACTACCTTGACTGGTGGTTGTCAAACATGGACTCTGGCAATGAGGATGATTGGGCGAAATGCTTTATCGTTGCCGAAGACGATGAGATCATCGGATGTACCACAGCCATTCCTGTTGAACTTTTTTATGAAGGGAAGAGAAGTGATTTCTATTTTAGAGGAAATACCATCATCTCACCTGAAAAAAGGGGAAAAGGCATAAGTAAGTTGTTGTATGACAAGGTGAACTCCTACAACAATTGGTTGTCGGTCGGGATAACCGATATTGCTTGGGCAATCCAGCCGAAATATGTCAAGAACTTTACCCCAATAAATCCCGTCAATGTCTACGTTTCGGCGAATGGATGGCTGGTTCCGCAACTTTTTCGTCGTTTCTTTGGAAACAAGCAGCGAGGGATAGCCTTTCCAGAGCAAATTAAGTTATCCAAAAACGATACCTTTACCAAAATTGATAGCATTAAGGATTTCTGTGTGCCAAAATCTGGCCGATGGACCGATGACAAGGTGGAATTGGTAAGGGATGAGGCTTTTCTGCAAAAGCGCTATTTCGATGTCTATTGTGCTGAAAGATATGCCATCTATAGATACGAAAAAAACGGAATGCCGAATGGGTTTGTAGTGTTGAGGAAGATGAGATATAGTGGTTTTGATATGGTTTCGGTGGTTGATTTCAGGTTTGCCGACAGGAAAGACGAGAGAAAGGCTTTCGCCGTGGCACAAAAGACGGCTCGCAAGAATAGAATAGGTTTCGTTTTTGGCATGTCTTCAAGTAAATATGGATTGTTTGGCAAACCATTGATTGTAATGACACCAAAGAAGTTGAATTTTGCTGTTGGAAGCAAGGGGATGGACTTTAGTGATATGCTTGTCACATCGGGAGATTCTGATTTGGATTTTGTGTATTATCATTAATAATTTAATGTTTCCATGAAAAAGGTCATTTTGTTTGGGGGGGCGCTGCAAGGACTGTCGTTTGGAGAGGCTTTGTATGACAAAAAGGGAATGTATTTAGTGGATGCTATTTCAAGCGATTATGCTATCACTAAAAGTCGATTCTTTAATAAGGTTTATGAGGGGAATGTGGCAGAATATGATACGATTCTTGATGAAATCCTTCGCGACCAACAATATGATGTTGCCGTTCCAATG
The DNA here is from genome assembly GCA_946405575.1 of uncultured Bacteroidales bacterium. Taxonomy (GTDB): domain Bacteria; phylum Bacteroidota; class Bacteroidia; order Bacteroidales; family F082; genus Limimorpha. The sequence goes on from CAMJHP010000010.1 coordinate 55,654, forward strand.
GGAGATGCAGCGGCAAAGTATCTGAGCAGAAACAAGAGTCAAATAGAAAGCAAATATAAGGTTAAATGTGCCGTCCCCGACAATGAGGTTCTGTCTGTTGTGGTTGACAAGGGAAAGTTTATGCGTTTTTGTGACGAACATGACATCCCTCATCCGAAAACCATGACTATCACCGAAGACACATTGGAAGCTGCGGCAGACCATATAGGATTTCCTTCCCTGATAAAACCTGATTTTTCCGTAGGGGCAAGAGGAATTACCAAGGTGAATTCTTTGCAAGAATTAAAGCACAAGTATCCAAATATTAAAAAACAATTCAATGCGTGTACCTTACAAGAGTTTATTGACAACCCTGACTATTATTATAATGTAATGCTCTATCGGGATGCCAATGGACAATGCCGTAATTACGCAATCATCAAGATAGTGAGAGTTTATCCAATTGGTGCGGGGAGCAGCTCTTGCTGTATTTCTGTCGAAAACGATGAATTGTTGTCGATATGCAAAGACGCTTTGGACAAACTGAATTGGATTGGCATGGCCGATTTCGATGTGTTGCAACGAAAAGATACACTTGAATATAGAATTATCGAAATCAATCCTCGTGTGCCGGCCAGTCTTCGTGCCGCATACATTTCAGGTATTAATTTTCCTGAAACCATTGTTCTTGACGTCTTGGGTGAATCTTATCATAGTGGTCAATACACGCCTGGCAAAACCCTTCGTTATATGGGTATTGATTTGTTGTGGTTTTTGAAGAGCCCCAAGCGTTTCAAGTCATCCCCGTCATGGTTCCGCTTTATCGGAAAAGACATCTATTATCAGGATATTTATCGGAAAGATGCTTCTACCTGGTATTCTTGGTTTGTGACCGGATTAAAAAAATTCAGTCGCAACAATCACACATAAAATTTGTTCGGATTAAATCTAATTTGAGAGTTTTCTATAATGTGATATAATTATGACACAAGGATTGAAAAAAAATACAATTAATGCCATTCTTTATTTAAGGAAATGGTGTCCGTTTTCTCATTCTTGGAGATTTCAGGTATACGATACCTCCATGTTTTTGTCCAATGAGATGTGCCCGAATTTTGAGTGGAAAAAGTACATCAACAAGAAGAATCCATATTTCAAGAAATGGGGTTTCGATATTTCACAGCTTGATGCGGAGTATTATGGTTGTATGTCAGGGGTCAAGGCAGACCATTATGTGACAAGGTCTATGGCCGTCCATTACATTTATCCATACTTGGATCGTTACGACTTTGTTCCTGCCTATATGGACAAAAACATCCAGAAAACCTTACTTGGACTGCCTGATAATCAGATAGGCGTAATTACAACCGAAGATGTTGTTTATAACTCCAATAAGGTCTTTTTCAATGGAGAAGGAAAGGAATGCTCACGGGATGAGGCATTGGATATTTTGGTATCATACGGGAAAGACATGATCCTGAAACCTTCGACAGAATCCTTTGGTGGACATGGGGTCATGAAAGTGGTGGGAAACACGGATAGGTCAGGCTTTGAAGCTTTGATAGAAAAATACAAATACAATTACACTTTCCAGAAAATTGTTGAGCAACATCCTATCATGGCTCAATACAATCCCACATCCGTCAACACTGTTAGGGTAGTAACCTACAGGGATTTTAATAGGAAGCGTAAAGTGTTGTACTCGTGTTTGCGTTTTGGTGGTGAAGGTTCGGTGATGGATAATGTTTGCTCTGGAGGAGGTTACACTGGAATTGATATTGCAACAGGGAAATTGTTGAATAGGAAGCGATACAGTTATTTTATAATGAACGTGCCGCTTATTCCTGAAAATATGCCGAATGAGATACCTTGTTGGGAAACGATAAAGTCAGTCGCTTTGGAATTGCACGGCAGGCTGCCCCAACTGGATATTATTGGTTGGGATTTTGCCTTGTCACCTGATGGTAGGCCAATATTGATAGAGTTCAATCCAAGACCAGGTGTAGGTTTGCAACAGGCGGTAGGCCCCATGTTCAGTAAGGAGGATTTGGACGAAATCATGAAACATGTCTCGAAAGTGAAAGTGGATCGTCGTAAATATAGCGAATTGCAATTCAAGGATTTTCCTGACAGAAAAACGGTACATTTGAAATTTGGTGGAGGTTTTAAGAAATAATTTGAATCTGTTTTTGGGTTAGAGATTAAAACTCTGCTATCCAAAAAGAATTTGAAAACATACAAGGCAAATGAACATATTAACGTTTGATATTGAGGAATGGTACGTTGAAAAAACGCATGCTGATCGTAAGGAGAAGTATGCTGAATACGATTCCTATTTAGACAAGATTCTTGAGGTTTTGGATAGGTGTCATATAAAAGCAACGTTTTTTTGTGTTGGTGGAATGGGGCAGCTTTATCCTGAAGTGGTAAGGAAGATTTACGCACAAGGCCATGAAATTGGTTGTCATTCCAATACGCATGATTGGCTCAACAAGATGACAATGGCTAGATTTCAGGATGATACCCGTCAAGCAGTGGAGAGCTTACAACAGTGCATAGGCGAAAAAGTAGTGAGTTATAGAGCCCCAGCCTTTACCGTTGGAGAAAGCAACAAATGGGTATTTGAGGTTTTGGCTGAAAATGGCATAGAGAAAGACGCCTCGGTGTTTCCTGCAAAAAGGGATTTTGGTGGTTTTGCCAGTTTCGGTCATGAAACTCCTGTAAGAATCAACTATAATGGTACTTCCATAAAAGAGTTTCCTGTATGTATGACAAAAATCTTTGGTAAGAAAGTCGCTTACTCTGGAGGAGGTTATTTCAGGTTTTTCCCTTTACCTTTTGTTCATTCCAGAATGCAGAAGAGCAAATACAGTATGTGCTATTTTCATATCAGCGATTTGATCCCTGAAACTGGCAAAGTGCTAAGCAGAGAGGCATACGAGCGATATTTTAAAGAGCCAGGTACATTGAAAGCCAGATATGTTCGATATTTTAAAAGAAACTTTGGCAAAAAAAATGCTTTTGACAAGATGTTTCGATTAATTGAAGACACCGACTTCATTGGAATAGACCAGGCAGATCAACAAATTGACTGGAACAATACACCCGTAGTGAATCTTTGATAGTTGTGTTTTTGAAATTGGGTACAAAGAAAACAATCTGAAAAGACGTGCAAAAGTTCGTGATAATTTGATTTAAGAATCATTTTCCAATAAAAACTATTATGTATAAACATTTCTTTAAACGAGTATTTGACATATTGGCATCATTGATTGCAATATTATTATTGTCGCCATTGTTAATTGTAGTGATGGTCTGTTTGTTTTTCGCCAACAAAGGCTCTGGTGTGTTTTTCACTCCTCTGAGGCCTGGTAAAGACGGAAAACTGTTCAAGTTTATGAAATTCAAGTCAATGACAGACGAACGTAATGAGAGGGGTGTATTACTTCCAGATGATCAAAGATTGACAAAAATTGGTAAGTTTGTGCGTGCCACTTCTATCGATGAATTGCCACAATTGTTCAATGTGTTGAAGGGAGATATGTCATTTGTGGGACCTCGCCCCTTGGCGGCAAGTTATCTGCCCTACTATACAGAGGAAGAGATGCACCGTCACGATGTTCGTCCAGGCATAACAGGACTTGCTCAGGTCAATGGTAGAACTACTATCACTTGGCCGGAAAAACTGGCGTATGACCTTGAATATGTCAAGAAAGTGTCGTTATGGTTAGATCTGAAAATCCTGTTTTTGACGGCTTATAAAGTTCTCAAGCGAGAAGGTGTAGGCGTTGAGGAATCAGGCCATTATGGTTTTTACTTGTTCCGCGAAGAGCAATGGAGAGCTGAAGGTCGGCAAGACTTGATTGATGCTGCACGTGAAAAGTCAATGCCTTATAGACTTTTCAAAAGTAATAAACCATCCTAATATTGTTAGGGGGAAATCGTGTGTCACTGAGTTAAAAATCAACTGATATAGAAAGACTTATTATGAAAAGGATATTAATTACAGGCATCGGGGGCCTTACTCCCCGTTCGTTGGCGGGTATCATTCGTGAAAACCATCCTGACTACTGGTTGATGGGAGTAGACGTTAACAAAAAGGCCATGGGTTTCTTTATGAAGGGTTTGCTCAACGATTATGCTGTATGCCCACGTTGTACTGACGAAGATTATTTCCCGTTCATCGAGAAGCTGGTGGCTGAGAAGCACATTGATTACGCCTTTGTGCAGCCAGAAAGCGAGATCGTGGAATGGGGCGACTACTATGAGAAGCATGGCCATTATCCCTGCCCCGTGTTCATGGGCTCAAAGTTGCTTTCCGTGTCACTGAAAGACAAAAGCATCATGGCCGACTTGCTGAAGGGGACTGAGTTCATACCGAAGACCATCAAGGTGACACAAGAGAATCCTCGCTTTGAGGAGGTCGAGAAAGAGATCGGTTTTCCCTGCTGGATACGTGCCACTGAAGGGACGGGGGGGCTTGGTTCTTTGAAGCTCGAAGATTTAAGCAGCTACAAAAGCTGGCTGTTTATCAATAGCCGCATCCCAGAGTTCACGGTGAGCGAATTTTTGACCGGACGACATCTGGCCAACCAAATGCTGTATTATAATGGTGAGTATGTGAAAGGTGCCGCCTTGCAGTGTGCCGAGTATGTGATGGCCAACACGGCCCCCTCGCATGTGACGGGCAATACGGCTTTCGGTCGTTTCCTGAATGAGGACCGCATCAACGAGTTCTGTGACCGTTGCATCAAGTATTTGGAGAAGAAATTGGGTGTGCCCGCCCATGGCATCCTGTCGTTTGACCTGAAGGAAGACAAAGACGGCAACATGAAGGTGACCGAAGTGAACATCCGTCACATGGCCTACACGGGCGTGATGGCCCATGTGGGTTTCGACCTCATCGAAGACACCATCCGCATTATGGAGGACGGCAATGCCGACCACGTGGAGCGTGCTCCTTTCTTCCACTATGAGAAGCCCTACATTTTCCTGCGTGATGTGGATGTAGAACCCATCATCTTGGAAAGCGAGGATATCTTTGAAAAAGCATAAAACGATGGGCGACAAAAAGAAACTGCTCATTTTAGGCGGAAGTCCCAATCAACTGCGACTTGTGGAAGCCGCCATAAAGGCGGGTATTTATACCGTAGTTTGCAACTGGTCCGAGGACTGTGCTGCCCGCGAAGCCTGTGACAAGTTCTATACACAGAATTACCTGGATAAGGAACAGGTGCTGGCTATTGCCAAGAACGAAAAGGTTGACGGTGTCATCTCCAATTCGGAAGCGGCCATGCTGATTGTTGCATACGTGGCCGAGCAATTAGGGCTACCTGGCAATAGTGTGCGTGGCATCGAACAATTGGTGTCGAAAACCGAGTTCCGTCAGTTGCAAAGAAATGTAGGTGTCTATGCTCCGCGTAATTTCGAATGTGGCTCATGGGAGGAATTTGAAAAACAAGTTGGCGAATTGACCTTCCCCATTATCATCAAGCCTTGCGAATCCAGTGGAACAAGAGGAACGACGAGGGTTGACTCAAAAGAGGATAAGGAGAGCCAAAGAAAGGCTTTTGAAGAATGCCAGCATTTTTCGGTCAATGATAGGGTGAGCGTAGAGGAGTTTGTGGAAATGCCCTTGTTGACTGTGATTGACGGTGACGTTTTCGTTTGCAATGGTGAATATTTATGGAATGGATTCTTCACCTGCTATCGCAGCCGTCATGCAACCATGTTGCCTATGATGGAGTCTTTCCCCATCGTTATCTCTGACAAGGATTTCGATGTGGTGAAAGACCATATCAAAAGGATTTTTGCACAGGCAGGCATCGTTCATGGACAGTATAATGCGGAAATGTATTTTACCAATACTGGCGAGCTGTTTGTGATAGAAATCAATGCACGACAGGGGGGTGTCAACATACCTCACTTGATAGAATTGCATTCTGGTATTGATTTTGACAAGCTGCTGGTGACAACGGCTGTCGGTGACAATTCTGAATTTAAGAAAGCACTAAATGCCAAACACGAAATAAGATATATCACACAGTTTTTGGTTTTCAGTAGGAGCAATGGCGTGTTGAATCATGTGGAGATACAACAAGAACTAATGCCCTACCTTATTGAGAGGACCGACCTGAAAAAGCCGGGTGACGATGTCGTCGTGGGCATGAATGCTGGAGATTCCATAGCCAGGCTGGTGTTTGACTTCAAGAATTTTGAAACGCAGCAGCATTATGTGAATGATATAGAGAGTTACGTTAGTGCAATTGTTGATTAATATGAGAAAGAAAGAAATTGGCAGTAATTTTTGGATGACCCATCAGCAGCGAGAGTGTTTAACCGCTCTTGAAGGAGGCATTTATGGACTTGAGAAATGGAAGCATTGCCAACAGACCTCTTCAGGTCGCGGTGCCATTAAACTGCTTCTGAGCCATCTGCCTCAGGTAAAAACTGCTTTGCTGCCGGAATATACTTGCAGTTCCGTGATTGCGCCTATGGAGGAAATGGGCGTGACCTGTTGTTATTATCCTGTCAATAAGGATTTCTCGGTTGATGAAAAGAAACTGTTCGACTTGATTGGGAAGTTTGCTCCGCAGATGGTGTATTTCCAGTCGTATTACGGTTTCGATACCTTAAAGTCCATCAAACGGACTTATCAATCGATGCAGCAAAAAGGTATCGTGGTGGTTGAGGACATCACCCATTCGTGGCTGTGCGATTTCAACACGACAGATGCCGATTATTCGTTGGCGTCCTTAAGGAAATGGCTTGAGATACCGGATGGAGGAGTCCTTCTGAGCGATAAACATGCTTTGGATTTTGATATGAATAGCGAGGAATCGGCTATGATAGTGTCGGAGTTTGTCAAAGCATCGGAATGGAAAGAAAAGTATTTTTCCACGCTTGATCCTTCCGACAAAGAGACGTTTCGCCAACACTACGTGAATGCCAAAGACTTGTTGCAGCAAGACACTACAATTTACCGCATGAGTTCAACGGCTCAATCGGTTCTCGCCCAAACAGATTTCGAGCAGATTGTTAAAAGAAGACGTGAGAATGCAGCCTTCCTTCAGCAGAACATCAAGAGCGATTGGGTAAAGGTCTGCGGTGTGGAGTTTGCCTCTGGAGCTACACCTTTATATTATCCTATTTACGTCAAGGGTGACCGCAAAAAGTTCCAGAAAAAATTGGCGGAACAAGACATTTATTGTCCGGTGCATTGGCCAATACCATCGCAGGCATCACAATTGATAAGCGAAGAGGGTGTGTATATATATTTGCATGTGCTTTCGCTTATTTGCGACCAGCGGTATGACGAAGACGACATGAAGGCTATAGTTCAGATTATCAATAACTATAAAGAATAAGTATGCTTATTTGACATAAAAAATTGTATAAGCACCTTCTTTATAGAACCCTTTTTCTTTTACTCTCTCTCTTTCTTGTCATTGTCTCATGGGGAAGAGGCGTTGTTTCCCATAATAGCATTAATGACCAGATAGAAAGAATTCGTAGCAAATACGACAATATTGGCCTTGCCGTTACCGTAGTCAAAAACAATCGAATAGTCTATTCCGAAACTTTTGGATATAATCCCGACCCTTCTGATCCAACGAAAGGCGTTCCTATAAAAACAGACGACATCTTTTACATTGCATCGGTGTCGAAGACTTTTGTGGGAACAGCCATTATGCAGTTGGTTGAGAAGGGTCGGTTGTCATTAGAGGACGATGTAAACCGATATCTTGATTTCAGTCTAAGGAATCCCCGTTTTCCTGATGATCCCATCACCATTCGGATGCTTTTGTCCCATCGTTCTAGCTTAAAGGAAAATGCTTATTATGCTAGTTTTGACAAAGTCAATCCCAAAATAGCAGAAGATACACAAGCGTGTTTCAATGATTATCGTCCTGGTGCAAAAGCAGAGTATAGCAACTTGGGGTATGTCATACTAGGCGCAGTCATCGAAAAGGCTTCGGGTCAAAGATTTGATGTGTATGTGCAGGAGCATATATTAAACCCCTTGAAGCTATATGGAGGGTATGACGTCTCCAAGTTGGACAACTCCAAGTTTGTGCGCTCATGCCAATACAATGCAAAAAAAGCTTGTTTTGAAGTTCAGAAAAAGCACTTTGTCGCAGACACGTTGAAGTTTAATCAATATAGATTAGGCTATAGTACGCCATTACTTGGTCCAGCAGGCGGGCTAAAGATTTCTGCTAACGATTTGGCGAAGTATATGATTATGCACATGAAAAACGGTAAAAAGAACTTGTTTTGTAGGGTGTTGCCCAAAAAGGGTGAGGCAACGATGAGAGAGAATCAAAACAAAACATTGTATGGATTGTCTTTTGTGCATTTTAAGAAAGTCATTCCCGGAGTCACTTTAATTGGGATGCAAGGAGGAAAATATGGTATGCACACTTCCATGTATTTCCATTCTGAAAAAAAATACGGATTTGTGGTCCTCTGCAATGGTTGCCATTCAAAGACAAAAGATGATGTTGGACTGAACAATGAAGTGATTAGGATGTTGTACGATTCTATTATCATAGGGCAATAGATGGAAAGCATCCGACAAACTATATGTAGTTGAACCAACATATTATACCAACAGCGGCTATGACTTTATGTGAAGTTATAGCCGCTGTTGTTTTTGTGAAGTATAACGCATCCCAACCTTTCCAACCCAACGGGTAGAGTAATAGAAGTTGATAGTAAGAAATGAACCCTATTTGATAATCCAATCCTCAATAGTTTTGGTCTTTGTCGAGAAGTTCACACCAGCCTTGACCACTTTGCGGCCATCCGTTAAGTATGGAGTGGCATATCCTTTCTCCTCTATCTGATCTATGGCTTCCTGTGCCGTGCCATTCACTTTCAGTTCGATGACATAGATGGTGTTTGGCATCTTAACCACCATATCAGCACGGCCTCCAGCACAACGCACTTGAGTTTGGACATAAACATTTAGCATATTGAAAATCAGCATCATTGACCACTCATAGAAGCCTTCCAAATTGGAAACATCCTCCAATTTCTTCTTGAAGCCATCCATGTATGGCAGTCCAGCAAAGTAGGCTTGCATCTCGCGCAAGGCAAGATGGAGGTCATCTTTCTTCAGTGCTTGCCAAAATTTCAAAGCAAAGCCTGAAACTACTTGGTGATTTTCCAAACCGATATAGGCTGGAAGCAGGCCACGCGTGAATCCAATGCGCACTTCCTGATTGGGAATGGAGAGCGTGTACATTTCACTTTCCCTGTCATAGCCTTTGATGGTCAAGTAGCCGCTCTGGTATAGTAACGGCAAAGCATTATTCATCACCTCTGTCGGCTGGTCGAAGTCAAAATCCTGAACATTCAGCTCTTCCAATGTGGTAATATCGGTGCGGAAATGCTGCATCTGACGGATAAGGAAAGTGGGGGTGCCACTCTCAAACCAATAGTTGGCTATGTTTCTCTGGTTGAAGCATTTCAATAAGCTGAAAGGATTGTACACATCGGGCGACTCTTTAGCGAAGCGATAGCCATCGTATTGCCGCTTCAGTTTGTCATGCATCTGCTCTGGAGTACATTCATACTCTTTGGCCAGCATCGCAATGTCTGGTGCCATGTCGGTGGCAAACTCCTTCTCAGTAATGCCACAAATAGCCGCATATTTGGGCTGCATTGAAATGTTGGTCAAGTTGTTGATGGTGGAGAAAATACTTAATTGGCTAAACTTGGTGATGCCGGTGATGAAGACAAACTTCTCGTCCTTGTCGCAAATCTTCACATATTGATAAAACTCTTGCATGATGCGGCGCACTTGTTCCAATTCATCGGGTTTGTGCAAGTAATCCAGCATGGGGGCATCATATTCGTCCAAGATGACTACAGTCTTCAGATCGGTTTGCTCGTGGGCACGTTGGATAAGTCCTTTGAAGCGTTTTCCCGGTGTGGTTTCCGTTTCGTCCCGACCGTAAATGCGCTCGTAATCCTTCAGTTCGTCCTCCAAAGTCCTGACTATCTCCTGCATATTGGGTTGGTTCTTGCACGCGCTCAAGTCGAAACGCAGCACGGGATATTGTTTCCAGTCCTTTTCCAATTCGGCGATGGCCAAACCCTCGAAGAGGTCTTTCCGACCCTCGAAGTAACATTCCAAGGTGCTGCAAAGCAGCGACTTGCCGAACCTGCGTGGGCGACTGAGAAAAATGTATTTGGCCTCATGAGTCAATTTCCAAACGAGGTCGGTCTTGTCGACATATAGGTATTCTCCCTTTCTGATTTCCGAAAAGGTCTGAATACCAACGGGATATTTTCTCTCTTGCATGGCAGTGGCATTTTAATGGTGCAAAAATACAAAAGAAAATTCAATGGCACTTGATAAGGTGAAATACATTAATAATTTTGCAAATGGTTTTTCAAAAAGAGATCAACGCTCAGACATACTTTTTGGGACAGTATCACAAAATCCGTGTTTTCTGTGCTATCTGTGTGAAATAAAACCCAGTTCCCAAAAGAAAACCATAAAGAAAAAAACGCGCCAAATCGAAAAAAGTGTATTTTTACATCCGAAACGACGGTTTCGGAAACGGTGGTTTCGGAAATAAAAAGGCACATGCATTATGAGATTCTACGATAGAGAACAAGAAATAGCCTTCTTGCGAGAGACGCGAGAAACGGCAAAAAAGCTGCCCGTTTTACGGTGGTGACAGGCCGCAGGCGCATCGGAAAGACCACATTGGTAAGAGAGGCTTACAAGGACCAGCCTTTTGTCTATTTCTTTGTGGCGAGAAAAGCGGAGTCGGAATTATGTGAGGTGTATCTTGAGGAAATCAGCGAGAAACTTGGCATTCCAACTTTAGGCAGCAGAACAACCTGATAGAGGAGTTTGGTAAAGATTATGGGACCTATTTCTCCATCCTTTCCTGTATTGCCAGAGGCAAAAACACCCGAAATAAGATTGAGGATGTGATAGGAAAGGAAGTGGGTGGTTGTCTGACTAATCTTGAGAATGACTATGAACTGATTGCCAAACGACAGCCTCTGTTTGAAAAAAGTGCAAACAAAAATGTACGCTACGAGTTGGGTGATGTGTTCTACAGCTTCTGGTTTCGCTTCGTTTTCAAGTATAATTACATTCTTGAAATTGAGAACTATGCCAAATTACAAGAGATAATCATGCGAGACTACAATACTTTCAGCGGACTGATGCTGGAGCGTTATTTCCACCGTGTAGCCTTGGAATCGGGTAAATTTACACGTATTGGCCGCTGGTGGGACCGCAAAGGTGAAAATGAGATTGACATGATTGCTGAAGACGAGCTGACGGACAGTGCTATATTCCACGAGATTAAGCGCCAAAAGGATGATATCAGCTTGGGGGTCTTGAAACAGAAGGCGGAAGCGTTCCTGCTGGCGACGCATCAGTTCAAAGGGTATAAGATTTCATATAAGGGACTTTCAATGGAGGATATGTAGTAGTTTAACTTCAGGCAAACAAAATCTGTGATATCTGTGTGAAATAAATCAACTTTTTCCCTATTTTTGCCACGTAAAATATAATCCTATGGAACGCAAACGCATCTACCTCTGCCTAGCCCATATGAGTGAAGCAGGACTTGAACAAAAGTATATCCAAGAAGCCTTCGACACCAATTGGGTGGTGCCGTTGGGACCTAATGTGAATGGATTTGAGAAGGATCTTGAAGAATTTGTTAATTCAAAATTTAAAATTCAAGATTCAAAATTGGATAAGCGTGTCGTTGCCCTCTCCGCCGGCACCGCCGCCGTGCATCTCGGACTGATTGCCTGTGGCGTGGGACCTGGCGACGAGGTCATCGTGCAGAGTTTCACCTTCTGCGCCTCTTCGCACCCCATCACCTACCTTGGCGCAAAACCAATCTTTGTCGATTCAGAGAAAGATTCTTGGAACATCGACCCCGTGCTGATGGAAGAGGCCATCAAAGACCGCATTGCCAAGACGGGCAAGAAACCTAAAGCCATCGTCCCCGTGGCACTCTATGGAATGCCTTACGACATCGACCGTATTATGGAAATTGCCAACAAATATGGTATACCTGTCGTCGAAGATGCTGCTGAGGGTTTTGGCAGCCGTTGGAAAGGACAGGTACTGGGCACCTTCGGTGAATACGGTGTGCTCTCTTTCAATGGCAATAAGATGATTACCACCTCGGGTGGTGGCGCCCTCATCTGCCCCAACCAAGAAGCTTGGCAGAAGATCATGTGGCTGGCCACCCAAGCCCGTGAAGCTTATCCGTATTACCAGCATGAGGCAGTCGGTTACAACTACCGTATGTCGAACATCTGTGCAGGTATCGGCCGCGGTCAGATGACCGTTGTAAACGACCATATCAACCACCACAAGCATGTCTTCGAGTTGTACAAGGAATTGTTGAAAGACGTAAAAGGTATCGAGGTGCATGGCAATCCCGATGAACGCTATGATGCCAACTTCTGGTTGAACACTATTACTATAGACCCGAGCGTCCGTATCAAAGGTCAGGAAAACGCTTATAAAACCGTTATTCAAGGTGCCGTGGGTGGTGCGGCTGGTGTGGTGCATGCTTCGGAGAATGCCCATACCGACTGTGAACCTAATGACAATGTGGAAGCTTTGCGCGTCTGGCTTGACCAAAGAGCTATTGAAGCCCGTCCGCTATGGAAGCCTATGCACAAACAGCCTGTCTATAAAGACGCTCCTGCTTATGTCAATGGCATTTCCGAAGCACTCTTCAAGGTGGGTATGTGCCTGCCGAGCGGACCGTATGTCTCGGACGAGGATGTGAAGTATATTGTGGATTGCATCAAAGAAGCGATACTATAACCTCCCCAAATTCTCAATTATTATAATAATGAAAACAGCATTAGTCACTGGTATAACCGGGCAGGATGGATCTTTCCTTGCCGAGTTTCTCTTGGAAAAAGGTTACGAGGTACATGGTGTCATCCGCCGTTCCTCATCATTCAACACAGGACGCATTGAGCATCTTTATTTGGACGAATGGGTGCGCGATATGAAGAACAAGCGGCTTATTACTTTACATTACGGCGATATGACGGATTCTTCTTCTTTGGTTCGTATTATTCAAAAAGTGCAGCCCGACGAAATATACAACTTGGCTGCACAGAGCCATGTGAAGGTCTCATTCGATTGTCCGGAATACACTGCCGAAGCCGATGCTGTGGGCACGTTGCGCCTCCTTGAGGCTGTGCGCATCTTGGGTTTGGAGAAGAAATGCAAGATTTATCAGGCCTCCACTTCTGAGCTCTTTGGCTTAGTGCAAGAAGTGCCACAGAAGGAAACGACACCATTCTATCCTCGTTCGCCATACGGTGTGGCAAAGCAATACGGCTTCTGGATTGTGAAGAACTATCGCGAGAGCTATGGTATGTTTGCCGTCAATGGCATCCTCTTCAACCATGAGAGCGAACGTCGTGGTGAAACCTTCGTCACGCGTAAGATTACATTGGCAGCCGCCCGCATCAAGCAGGGTTATCAGGACAAGCTTTATTTGGGTAACCTCAACGCGCTTCGCGACTGGGGCTATGCCAAGGATTATGTGGAGTGTATGTGGCTCATCTTGCAGCAAGAGAAGCCTGAGGACTTTGTCATCGCCACAGGTGAATACCATACTGTGCGCGACTTTTGCACCTTGGCTTTCAAGCATGTGGGCATTGAGCTACGCTGGGAAGGTGAAGGCGTGAATGAGAAGGGTATCGATGTGGCTACGGGCAAGTCGTTGGTTGAAGTCGACCCGCGTTTCTTTCGTCCTGCGGAGGTGGAGCAACTGCTTGGTGACCCGACCAAGGCCAAGACGCTCCTCGGCTGGAACCCGCGCAAGACTTCGTTCGAAGACCTTGTAAAAATTATGGTCGAGCACGATATGCGTTTCGTAAAGAAACTATATTTGAAAGCACACCTAGAGGATAGTCTCTAACCGAACTGAGCAGAAGTAAACAGAAATGTCTCTAACCGAACCGAGCAGAAGTAAACAGAAATGTCTCTAACCGAACTGACCAGAAATAATCAGAAATATCGGATAAATTAGGATACAATCGGTTAGAGACAGTAAAAAAACGTTGAATTATGGATTTGCTAGCTGAATGGAGAGAAGAAGAGTAAGACTTTGGCTTATAGGACAATCGGTTGTGCTATGAAGGTATACTCAAAATTGGGACCTGGATTGCTTGAATCGGTTTACCAAAAAGCCTTGTTGATAGAATTGGATAAGCAAGGTATTGGAGCTGAAAGCGAAGTTCCTATTGAGGTTACTTATGATGGTATGGATCTTGGATTGGGTTTCCGTATGGATATTTTGGTAGAAGATATTCTCATTTTAGAACTTAAATCTGTTAGTGCTTTTGAAAGCATTCATTATAAACAATTGTCAAATTATCTTCATTTGACTAATTTACCACTGGGCTATTTAATCAATTTTAATGTGGAAGATTTTGTTGTGGGTAAAGGATTTGAAAAAGTGAAAAACTTAAGATATCAAGGTGATATTCCCGAATGGTTATATTACAATGGATGATATGTAAACTTACTACTTTTCGTTTTATTTCGGATTAATTCGGTTAAATAATAACAAAATGAACAAAGACAGTAAAATATACGTGGCCGGTCACCGTGGGATGGTGGGCTCGGCCATTGTAAGAGAGTTACAACGTCAGGGTTATACTAACATCGTGACGAGAACCCATAAAGAACTGGATTTGACACGTCAGGACCAAGTGGAAAAGTTCTTTGCCGAGGAAAAACCAGAATACGTGTTCCTCGCTGCAGCCAAAGTAGGAGGCATTGTCGCCAACCAATCGGCTTTGGCCGACTTCATGTACGACAACATGATCCTTGAGATGAACGTGATTCATGCCGCATGGAAAAACGGCTGCAAGAAATTGGAGTTTCTCGGTTCATCTTGCATCTATCCCCGCATGGCTCCCCAACCGATGCCAGAGAGCTGCCTGCTGACCAGCGAATTGGAGAAGACCAACGAAGCCTACGCCTTGGCGAAGATTAGTGGACTGAAATATTGCGAGTTTTTGAACCGACAGTATGGCACCGACTATATCAGCGTGATGCCGACCAACCTCTATGGTCCCAACGACAACTACCATCCCGAGCACAGTCATGTGCTACCCGCTTTGATTCGTCGTTTCCACGAGGCCAAAATCAACGGCCTGAAAGAAGTGACTTGTTGGGGCGATGGCTCGCCTTTGCGTGAGTTCCTCTATGTGGACGACCTCGCCAACCTCTGCGTCTTCTTGATGAACAACTATTCAGGCAATGAAACCGTTAATGCTGGAACGGGCAAAGAACTGACCATCAAAGCACTGACTGAGTTGGTCGCCAAAGTCATCGGCTACGAAGGCGAAATCAAGTGGGACACCTCGCGTCCAAACGGCACACCACGTAAATTGCTTGATGTAAGCAAGGCAACAAAACTTGGCTGGACTTATAAAACCGAATTGGAAGACGGTATACGTTTGGCGTATGACGACTTCCTGCACAATCCTATGCGTGCAGAGCGGTAAAAGCCAGCCTCCTATGTCATTCCTGCTAGGGCATGTGTGAGGGCTTGGAATCTATGGAAGGCGGCACA